>JBOIGD010000279.1:0-16500 GCA_050742615.1 Casimicrobiaceae bacterium
GCGCGCGGCTGCGTCGGCGAAGACGCGCCGGCGCAGGCGCGCGCGGTCGATCTCTCCGCCGGGCAGCAGCGCCACGTCCGGGAGCCGCGCGCGGATCGCGTCATAGCCGGGCTGTCCGGGCGCGGCAAGCCGGTGGGCAAGGACGTCGGCATCGACGATCTCCACGCCGAGCGCCGCGAAGGCGTCCGCCACCGCCGACTTGCCGCTGCCGATGCCTCCGGTCAGGCCGACGACGAGCGTCATCGCTAGCCGGGAAGATAGATCGCGATCAGCGATCGCCCGAAGAACAGCGCGATGCCGCCGGCGATCGCGAGATACGGACCGAACGCCAGCGGAATCTGGTGATCGCGACCCTTGAACACGACCAGCGAAATGCCGATCGCCGCCCCGACCACCGACGAGAGCAGCACCACCAGCGGCAGCATCTGCCAGCCCAGCCACGCGCCGAGCGCTGCCAGCAGCTTGAAATCGCCGTAGCCCATGCCTTCCTTGCCGCGGATCAGCTTGAACAGCCAGTAGACGATCCACAGCGCCAGGTAGCCGGCGATCGCGCCGATGACCGCGTCGTGCAGGGTCGCGATCGGCCCGGCGCCGAGGACGTTCGCCAGCAGCCCCGCCCACAGCAGCGGCAGCGTCAGGTTGTCGGGGAGGAGCTGCGTGTCGAAGTCGATCAGCGTCAGGGCGAGCAGCATCCACAGGAACAGGGACGCGGCAAGCGCCGCCGGCGTCGCGCCGAAGCGCAGGGCCGCCGCGACCGCCAGCGCCGCGGCCGCCAGCTCGACGATCGGGTAGCGGGCAGAAATCGTTGCGCCGCAGGCGCTGCAGTGCCCGCGCAGGGCCAGGTAGCTGACGACGGGGATGTTCTCCAGCGCGCCGATCCGGTGTCCGCACGATGGGCACTGCGAACGCGGCACGATCAGGTTGTAGGCAGGCGCTTCCGCGGGTGTCTCGCCGGCGAGATCGGCGCATTGCTCGCGCCACCCTCGATCCAGCATCTTCGGGATGCGGTGAATCACGACGTTCAGGAAGCTGCCGACGCAGAGTCCGACGACGGCGGCGAGAACGAGCGTGACGGCGTGATCGAAAGGCATCGGCTAGGCCGCCGTGACCGCCGTTCCGATCGCGGTCGGCGCGTCGTCCGGCGCGGGGCGCATCGGAGACAGGCGACCGGCGCGGCCGGCCCGACGCGGGCGTTCGCGGTGACGGCTCGACCGCGCCCGCCCGCCTTTCTGCCCGTCAGATGACGGCGCCAAGCTTGAATATCGGCAGGTACATCGCGACGACCAGTCCGCCGATGACGACCCCCAGGAACACGATCATGATGGGCTCGAGCAGGCTCGACAGCGCCGCGACCGAGTCGTCGACCTCGCGCTCGTAGAACTCGGCGACCTTGGACAGCATGCCGTCGAGGGAGCCCGACTCTTCGCCGATCTGGGTCATCTGCAGCACCATCGTCGGAAACAGGCCCGTGTTGTGCATCGCGTTGGTCAGGCTGGTGCCGGTGCTGACCTGAGTCTGGATCTTGCGCGTTCCGGCGATGTACACGGCATTGGCCGAAGCGCCCGCGACCGCGTCGAGCGACTCGACCAGCGGGACCCCGGCGGCGAACATCGTCGCCAGCGTCCGTGTCCAGCGGGCGATCGTGGCCTTCTCGAGGATGGCGCCGATCACCGGGAGCCGCAGCGATAGGCGGTCGATCGCGAACTTGAACGCGGGCGAGTGGCGGTGCAGGTACAGGAAGGCCGCGATCGCGCCGAAAATGATCCCCGCCATCAGCCACCAGTAGGCGACGAAGAAATCCGAGATGCCTATGACGATCAAGGTCGGCGCCGGCAGGTTGGCGCCGAAGTTCGCGAACACCAATTTGAATGACGGGATCACCCAGACCATGATCACCCAGATGACGACGAGCGCGACGACCATGACCGAGATCGGGTAGAACAGCGCTGCTTTGATCTTGCCCTTGATCGCCAGGATCTTTTCCTTGTAGGTTGCGAGGCGCTCGAGGATGCCGTCGAGCATGCCGGCGGTCTCGCCGGCGTGGACCAGGTTGCAGTACAGCTGGTCGAAGTGGCCGGGATGCTCGCGGAACGCCTGCGACAGGCTGGAGCCCGCCTCGACGCGGCCCTTGATGTCCATCATCAGCCGAGCGAAACGGGCGTTGCTGTGGCCGCGGGCGACGATCTCGAACGCCTGCAGCAGCGGGACGCCGGCCTTGAGCATCGTCGCCAGCTGCCGGGTGAAGAACGTGATGTCCTTTTCGTTGACCCGCCGGCCGCCGCGGAACGACTGGCGCCGGAGCTTGGCGATACGGATGCCCTGGCGGCGCAGCGTCGTCGTGACGACGGTCTCGGACGCCGCCCGCATTTCGCCGCGCACCTGGCGGTTGTTGCGGTCGGTTCCCTCCCACAGGAACGTGTATTCCTTGACTTCCCTGCGTCGGGCACTGCGCTGTACGGTGGTTGCCGTGGCCATGGTGATTTCCGTCGCGGTTATGCGCTGCTCATTCGTTGGTTATCGCTTCGATTTCCTCGAGCGAGGTGACGCCCTGCTTGACCTTGATCAGCCCCGACTGCCGGAGATTGCGCACGCCGTCCTTCTGTGCCTGCTCCGCGATGTCGAGCGCATTGCCGTTGCGCATGATGATCTGCCGCAGTTCGTCGGTTATCGGCATCACTTCATAGACGCCGACGCGGCCTTTGTAGCCGGTGCCGAAGCAGTTGTCGCAGCCGGCGGGACCGTAGGCCTGCCAGGTACCGTCGATGTCCTCTTCGGTAAATCCCGCCTCCAGCAGCGCTTCCGGCGGGATCTCCTCCGGCTTCCTGCACTGGGTGCACAGCTTGCGCCCCAGCCGCTGGGCGGTGATCAGGATGACGCTCGAGGCGATATTGAACGCCGGAACGCCCATGTTGGCCAGGCGCATCAGCGTCGCGGGGGCATCGTTCGTATGCAGCGTCGACATCACCAGGTGTCCGGTCTGCGCCGCCTTGATCGCGATGTCCGCAGTTTCCAGGTCGCGAATTTCGCCGACCATGATGATGTCGGGGTCCTGCCGCAGGAAGGCGCGCAGCGCGTTGGCGAAATTGAGTCCGGCCTTTTCATTGATGTTGACCTGGTTCACCCCGGCTAGCTGGATTTCAGCGGGATCCTCGGCCGTTGCAATATTCACGCCAGGCTCGTTCAGGATATTGAGGCAGGTGTACATCGAGACCGTCTTGCCGCTGCCGGTCGGACCCGTCACCAGGATCATCCCGTACGGGCGCTTGATCGCGTCCAGCATGATCTGCTGCTGGTCGGGCTCGTAGCCCAGCGCCTCGATCCCGAGCTTGACCCCGGCCGCATCGAGGATACGAAGCACGATCTTCTCGCCGTACAGCGTCGGCAGGGTGCTGACCCGAAAATCGATCGCGCGATTCTTCGACAGCGTGAGCTTCATCCGCCCATCCTGCGGAACGCGCTTTTCCGAGATGTCTAGGCGGGAGATCACCTTGATCCGCGACGCCATCTTGTCCTTGATCACCAGCGGCGGCTGCGCGACTTCCTTCAGTATGCCGTCGAGCCGGTAGCGGATCCGGTAGTACTTCTCGTACGGCTCGACGTGAATGTCGGAAACGCCGGCGCTGATCGCGTCGAGGAGGATCTTCTGGATGTACTTGACGACCGGCGCGTCCTCGACGTCGGGGTTGGATTCGTCGTCGGTCTGCTGCGGGCTGCCGTCCTGCAGGTCGATTTCGAGGTCCTCCGGACTGACCAGGTCCTTGAGGCTCTTGCCCATCGATTCGACGATCTTGGCGATCATCAGGCCGAGCTTGTCGTCCTCGACCACCACGGCGTCGATGACGAGGTTGGTCTTGAAGCGCACCTCGTCGAGCGCCTGCATGTTGGCCGGGTCGGAGACGGCGACGAACAGGCGGTTGCCGCGCTTCTGCAGCGGCAGAACGCGGCGCGTCGCCGCGATCTTGGGATCGACCAGCTCCTTGTTGATCATGTCGAGATCGAACGAGGAGAGGTCGAGCAGCGGCGTACCGAAGGCGCGCGAAGCGAACACCGCGATCTGGGCGGCGGTCATCCGCTTGCTGAGCAGGATCTGCTCGACGAAGCCCAGATTGGCGGTCTGCGCCTGGCTGTGCAGCGCATCGGCGTCGTATTCCGACAACAAGCCCTGCTGGACCATCGCCCGGGCGAGGCCACTGATGTTTCGGGTTGCCGCGTGCGTTGCCATGATCCGTGAGCGAAAAGCGTCCCGAGGCGCCGTTTCCCCTGCGCGCAGTTATTCCAGGGGCATATAAGTTAACTTATTGATGATGCCTGCTCCCCGGTGGTTTGTAAAGGCGGCGCCGGGGCGCGGCCCACCGGAGGCAGCAGTTTGACCACTTTGACCGCCCGATCCTGCACCTGCAGCACTTCGACCGCCTGCCCTGCAAGCCGGAAACTCAGTCCGGAGTCGGGAATTTCGCCCAGATATTCGACGATCAAGCCGTTCAGGGTTTTCGGGCCCTCGAGCGGAAATTCGGTGCCGAGCTTGCGGTTCAGCATGCGCAGCGGTGCCATGCCGTCGACGACGACGCTGCCGTCGGCCTCCCGCCGGAACACATCCGATCCGCCCGGACCCTGCGTCGTGAACTCGCCGACGATTTCTTCCAGGATGTCCTCGATCGACACCAGACCCTGCAGCTCGCCGTATTCGTCGACGACCAGGCCGATGCGCTGCCGGTCGGCCTGGAATTGGTGCAGCTGCGTCAGCAACGGGGTGCCGGCGGGAATGAAGTAGGGCGCGCGCAGGATCGCGCGCAACTGTTCCGCGTCGATCTCGTCCGCCTGGTGCAGCCGCACCACCTGCTTAAGGTGCAGCAGGCCGATGATGTTGTCCAATGCCCCCTCGTACACCGGCAGCAGTGTGTGATAGCTGGTGGCGAGCTGCTGCGCGAGCAGCGCCGGCTTTTCGGTCAGGTCGAGCGCTTCGATCTGGTTGCGCGGAGTCATCACGTCGTCCACGCTGACCGAGGCCAGATCGAACAGGTTCGCGAGCATCGCCCGATGCTTGCCGCGGAAGAAGTGGCCCTCGAGCACCAGGCTGCGCACCTCCTCCTGCGACAGCCGGGTCTCGACCTCCTCCCCGGGCTTGAGCCCGAGCAGTTTCAGCAGTGCCTGCACAAACAGATTGACGAACCAGACGATCGGGTACGACAGGCGCAGCATCGGTGCGAGCAGAAAACCGACCGGCGGCGCGATACGATCGGCGTACGCCGCGCCCACCACCTTGGGCGTGATCTCGGAAAAGATCAGGATGGCGAGCGCGATCGCGACGCTGCCGATCATCAACGAGACGTTGCCCTGTCCGAACAGGCGCGTCGTGAGCACCGCGGTCAGCGTGGTCGCGATCGCGTTGATCAGCGTGTTGCCCAGGAGGATGACGCCGAGCAGCTTGTCGGTGCGGGCCAGGAGTCCCAGCGCGACCTTGGCGCCGCGCTCGCCGCGCTGCGCTCTGAGGCGCAGCCGGTGCCGGTTGACCGCCATCATCGCCGTTTCCGCGATCGAGAAAAACCCCGAAACGGCGAGCAGCGCGACGAGCACGATGACCAGCGTCGACAGCGGAATGTCGTTCAAGCAGCGGGCGCCGTGAGCATGACTGCGGTCAGTATTTGGCGCGACGGGGACGCTGTCAAGGCAGCGGGCGGGCGCTTCAGCGGTGAAGGATCACTTCCAGCACGAACTTGCTGCCGACATAGGCGAGCAGCAGGAGGATGCTGCCGGCGAGGATCCAGCGCAGCGCGACCCGCCCGCGCCAGCCGAAGCGATGGCGACCGACTAGCAGACTGCCGAAGACGAGCCAGCCGAGCACCGAGAACACGGTCTTGTGCGTCAGCGTCAGTGGCTTTCCGAACAGCTGCTCGGAAAACAGGATGCCGCTGACCAGCGTCAACGTGAGAAGCGCATAGCCGACGCCGACCAGGCGGAAGAGAAAGCGCTCGAGCGTCAACAGCGGCGGCATCGCGTTCGTGCGCGGCGCGGCCAGCCCCTGGTGCAGGCGGCGCTCGAGGCCCATCAGCAATACCGCCTGCAGCGCCGCGACGATCAGCAGCGCATACGCGGCAAGCGCGACGGCGATATGGAGCGCCGCCCACGGTTCGCTGGTCAGCGACAGGCGGTGCGGATTGGCGAACAGCACAGGCAGCGGGACCGCCGCAGCGGCGACCGGCAGCGCGATCAACGCGACGCCGGGCAGCGCACCCGACCACGACCCGAGCCACGCGAACAGCGCCGTCAGTCCCGCGACGGCGGACAGCGCGTTGGCGAGGCTCAAATCGAGACCGCTGCCGGTGAACACCGCATGTGAGATCAGCGTCGCGTGTCCGGCGAGCGCGGCCAACGGCAGCCAGCGCGCGACGGCGGGCGCGGTGCGCTCCGCCGGTTCCGCGAGCCGCCTCCATTCGAGCCAGGCGGCGGCGAGATAGGCGGCGACGACCGGCGGGTAGAGTAAAATCATGCTTGTTTTTTCCAGTTTACACCAGGACGAGGCCGCCCTTTCGGCGACGCGCGGCCTCGCACAACGCGAACACGAGAAGCATGCTCGACAACCTCACGCAGCGGCTCGGCCGCGTCATCAAGACTCTGCGCGGCGAAGCGCGGTTGAGCGACGCCAACATCCAGGAAGCGCTGCGCGAAGTCAGGATGGCGCTGCTCGAGGCCGACGTCGCGTTGCCCGTGGTCCGCGATTTCATCGCGATCGTGCGCGAGCAGGCGATCGGCACCGATGTCGCGGGATCGCTGACGCCGGGACAGGCGCTGGTTGCGATCGTCCAGCGCGAACTGACGCGGTTGATGGGCGGCCCCGCGGCGCCACTCGATCTCGTCACCGTCCCCCCGGCGGTGATCCTGCTCGCGGGGCTGCAGGGCGCGGGCAAGACCACCAGCGCCGCCAAGCTCGCCCGGCTGCTTCGTCTGGACATGCGCAAGAAGGTGCTGCTGGTGAGCTGCGACGTCTACCGGCCCGCCGCCATCGCGCAGCTCGAGACGCTCGCGAAGGAGGTCGGCGTCGATTTCTTTCCGGCGACTTCCGGGCAGATGCCCGTGGCCATCGCGACCGCCGCGGTCGACTGGGCACGCAGGCACTACCACGACGTGGTGCTGGTGGACACCGCAGGCCGGCTCGCGATCGACGACGCGATGATGCGCGAGATCGCGGCGCTGCACGCCGCGGTGAAGCCGGTGGAAACGCTGTTCGTCGTCGACGCCATGCAGGGCCAGGATGCCGTCAACACGGCGAAGGCCTTTGGCGCCGCGCTGCCGCTGACCGGCATCGTGCTGACCAAGCTCGACGGCGACGCCCGCGGCGGCGCGGCGCTTTCGGTGCGGCAGGTCACCGGCGCGCCGATCAAGTTCGCCGGCGTCTCGGAAAAGCCGGACGGCCTCGAGGTCTTCCATCCCGAGCGCATGGCCTCGCGCATCCTCGGCATGGGCGACATGCTGACGCTGATCGAGGAAGCGCATCGCCAGGTGGACGTCGTCGAGGCGCAGAAACTGGCGAAAAAGGTCAAGTCGGGCAAGGGATTCGACCTCGAGGACTTCAAGGCGCAGATCGGGCAGATGCGCAAGATTGGCGGCATGCAGGGCCTGATCGACAAGCTGCCGGGCGAGCTCGCGCGCGCCGCGCAGGGCAGTCAGGTCGACGATCGCGCGATTCGCCGCCTCGAGGGGATCATCGACGCGATGACGCCGGCGGAGCGCGCGAAACCCGAGATCCTCAAGGCTTCGCGCAAGCGGCGGGTCGCGGCCGGGGCCGGCGCGTCGGTGCAGGAAGTCAATCGACTGCTCGCCCAATTCGAGCAGACGCAGAAGATGATGAAGATGGTCGCCCGGGGCGGCGTGCAGAGGATGATCCGGGGACTCAAGGGCGGCTTCCCCGGCCTGCGCTAGCCACCCCCCGCGCAGCGCCGCGCCGGCGTTTGCGAAGGCTGACGATTCCGTCGTATAATCAACGTCTTTTTTCAGCGCAACCGGAATTTTGCCATGGTCGTGATCAGACTCGCCCGGGGCGGCGCGAAGAAGCGCCCTTTTTTCAACGTCGTCGTCGCCGACTCGCGCAACCGCCGCGATGGCCGGTTCATCGAGCGCGTCGGGTTCTACAACCCGATCGCGAACGAAGGTCAGGAAAGCCTGCGCTTATCGCTCGACCGCATCGATCACTGGATGCATCTCGGCGCCAAGCAGTCGGACACGGTCGCCGGGCTGGTGAAGCGCGCCGCCGCGGCCAAGCCCGCACCCGCCGCGGCGCCGAGCGCTGGCTAACAAGCCCGGTCCGCCCCGGGAGAACGCCAGCGCGGCGGGCGGCATCGTGGTGATGGGGCGTTTGCTCGCCCCGTTCGGCGTCAAGGGTTGGTGCAGGCTGCGGCCGTACTCGGCCGCGCCCGACACGCTGCTCGAGCACAAGGCATGGTGGCTCGCACCGGCCGACGGCAACGGGCCGTGGTCCGAATACGGGGTCGTCGAGGCACGCGCGCACGCCGGCTCGATCATCGCCGCGCTCGCGGGCGTGGCCACGCGCGAGGCGGCGCAGGCGCTGCGGGGGTACTTGGCCGGGGTGCCACGCGCCGTCCTGCCCAAGACGGCGCCGGGTGAGCACTACTGGAGCGACCTGGTCGGCCTCGCGGTCGTCAACCGGTCGGGCCGCACGCTGGGACGCGTCGCCGGATTGCTCGATACCGGCGCGCATCCGGTGCTGCGGGTGGTGGACGGCGAGGCCGAGCGGCTGATCCCTGTGGTGCCGGCGTACGTCGATGCGATCGACCCGGCGGAGGGCCGGATCGTCGTCGACTGGCCGGAAGACTATTGAACCGGGGACGCGACGCGCCTCCACGCGGACGCCGTGACGACCATGCGGATTGAAGTCGTCACGCTGTTTCCCGACATGGTGCAGGCCGCGGCGGCGCATGGTGTTACCGGACGCGCGCTGGAGCGCGGAGTCTGGACGCTGGCGTGCCGCAATCCGCGCGATTTCGCGACCGATGGCTACCGTACGGTCGACGATCGGCCGTACGGCGGGGGCCCCGGGATGGTGATGCTGGCCGGGCCGCTCTGCAAGGCGCTGGAAGCCTCGCGACAGGCGATGGCAGCCGCGGGAATCGAACGCGCGCGCACCGTCCACCTGTCGCCGCAGGGCGAGCCGCTGCGGCATCTGCGCGTGGCGGCGCTGGCGGCGGAGCCGGGTCTGGTGCTGCTGGCCGGGCGCTACGAAGGCATCGACGAGCGCGTGCTGGAGCGGGAGATCGATCTCGAAATCTCGATCGGTGATTTTGTGGTGTCGGGCGGCGAATTGCCCGCGCTGCTGCTGATCGATGCGATCGTGCGGCAACTGCCGGGCGTGCTGAACGACGCCCAGTCGAACGTCGAGGAGTCGTTCGTCGACGGGTTGCTGGATTGCCCGCACTACACGCGGCCGGAAGAGTTCGCCGGCGCTGCGGTGCCGGCGGTCCTGCTGTCCGGGAACCACGCGGCGATCGCGCGCTGGCGGCGCATGCAGTCGCTGGGACGCACATGGCTGCGACGGCCGGACCTGCTGGCGGCGCGGGTCCTTTCCGAGGAAGATGCGAAGTTGCTGGAGGAATTCAAGCGCGACCAGGTCAGAGGCAGCAAGTAACGGACAAAAGGATTGCGAGAACAAACCGTGCGCATCAGGTGGCGACCTGCGCTGCGCACCAGGCCACCGGCCGGACTTTGCTCAAGGAGCTAGCACGACATGAACATCATCGATACGCTGGAAAAGGAAGAAATGGCCCGCCTGGGCAAGACGGTGCCGGACTTTGCGCCCGGCGATACCGTCATCGTCAATGTCAACGTCGTCGAAGGCGAGCGCAAGCGCGTGCAGGCGTACGAGGGCGTCGTCATCGCCAAGCGCAACCGCGGTGTCAATTCGTCGTTCGTCGTACGCAAGATTTCGAGCGGCGAAGGCGTCGAGCGGACGTTTCAGACCTACTCGCCGCTGATCGCCAGCGTCGAGGTCAAGCGCAAGGGCGACGTGCGCCGCGCCAAGCTCTATTACCTGCGCGGCAGGTCGGGCAAGTCGGCGCGCATTCGCGAAAAGCTTGCGCATCGCGAGGACAAGGCCGGCGAATAGCCGCCGTCAGGCGCGTAAAAGGCGGCCCTCGCGGCCGCCTTTTACATCGGTAGGCGACAATCTGCAGGGCAGGGCCCTGGCGACAGCGGCCCCGCGGACGCGGCCGGACCGGCGCAGGAAAGCAAGCAAGCGCTGCCGCGCAGCGGCAGCCTGTGCCGCGGCGCGCCGGGCGCAATTTCATATTTTGCACCGGCAATCGCGATAACTTGCATTGTGTGGCCGTTTCCCGGAACATTCCAACGTCAGATAGCTGGCATTTTCCGGCGGTTGCGCGATGAAGGCGACACTCTACGAGGCACTGGGAATACCGCAGCTCGCATCCGATGAGGAGGTGCGGGCGGCGCTGCGTCGTCTGATCCGCAAATATTATGCGAAAACGCGCGACGGCCAAGGCAACGTGGAAGAGGCCTTGCGCTTCATCAATCATGCCAGCCGCATACTCAGCGATCCGGACCACAGGCAGCACTACGACCAGGAACTGGCGGTCACCGGCGAGGCGAACACTGAGCAGAGAATTTCCCGCTTCGTCAGCAACGTCGCGGGTACCGTCGAGCAAGGCACGGAGACCCACGACGACATCATCGATGCCGCCGACGAAAAGATCCTGACCGCGCCGGCCCCGGCGCCACCGAAGACCCTGCATCACCCCGGTCTGACCGAGCGCGTCGCCTCGTTCGGACGTTCGTCGATGGGCCAGCTGGCGCTGTGCCTGCTGTTCGGGGCGTTCATCGCGGGCGCCATCGTCTTCGTGACCCCCGCCGATGCGGTGCTGGTCGCCAAGCAGGTGCTGGTCTGGCTGACCTTGCTGCTGCTCGGACTTTCGGTAGTCTACGGGGTCGTGCACGGCCTGACGTGGCTGCGTCGCGGCCAAGTGCCGCAAACCCCGGCGCTGATTCCGCAGACCGACCTCGCGATCCTCAACTGGCGCCGCGAGAAAAGCGTCTTCCTCGGGACCGACGCGCCGCAGGAAGACGCGAGCTGGATCTTTCAGCTGCGGATGGCCGAGCTCGAGCGGGCGAAGGCCGGGCGGACCAGCGAGCCGCGCCCCTGGAACCGTCTCGCCGCGCGCCTGTTCGATTACGCGATCTGGGGCTTGGTACTCGCGTTGCTGCTCTCGGAGCTGCACGGTGCCGGCATCGTCAGCGACGCGGTGGCGTTCTGGCTCGGGCACCCGTTGCTGGCGCCGATGCTGATCACGCTCTCCTGGGTTCCGATCGAGGCGCTGCTGATCGCATCGCTGCAGCAGACACCGGGCAAATGGCTGTTCGGCGTGTACCTGCAGTTCTCGATCAGCAACGCCTATGCGCGGCGCGACGTGCAGGCCCAGCTGCAACGCGCGTTGCGGCGCTCGTTCCACGTCTGGTGGGCCGGCGTGGCCTGCGGATTCCCGCTGTTCGCTCCGGTCCTGATCGCGTTCGCCTACGAGCGCGTCGCGCAACAGGGCGAGACCGGGTGGGACTTCGCCGAGGACTGCCTGGTGACGCACAGCCCGCCGGGCATCCTGAATACCGTCACCGGCGTGGTCGGTCTGGCCGCCATGCTGTGGCTTTATGGCGTCGCCTGGCACGAGCCGATGGCCGAATCGATCGTCGCGACGAAGCGTGCGATCGCCAACTGGACGCCGTCGGCGCCGGCGCTGCTGCCGCGCGGATTCCAGGGGGACGTGGGCAAGATCGGCTCGTTCGACCGCGGGCCGCGACGTTCGCCGGGAGACGCCGACACCGGAACCGCCAACGACGCCGATACGACGGCGCTGTTCGCCGACCGCCAGGCGCGGCTCGCGCTGCTCCGGGGCGAAGGTCCGCGCATGCTCAATGCCGGCAACTGGCGCCGCGCGACCGAACTATGCCGCGCGTGGTCCGATCTCGAATTCTGGAATGCCGAGCCCTGGCGCTGCCTGGGTTACGCGCTGCAGGCGCAGGGTTTCCACCCGGAGGCGATCGCAGCGTTTCGCAAGGCGGAGCAATATGATCCGCTGGACAGCACGCTGGACGCCGCGATCGACAAGAGCCAGCGCGGCATCGTCGTCGACTTCCTGAACCGCTACCGCCGCTAGCACACTATCGTGCCGCGCCGGCGTTCGCGCGACTAGGCGGTGTCCGGTGCCGGCGCCTCGGCTTGCGAGGCGATCTCGCGCCGCACCGCGTCCATGTCGAGCGCCCTGGCCGCACCGAGCACCTGCTCGAGCGCGCTCGCCGGCAGCGCTCCCGCCTCGGCGAACACGATGACGTTGTCGCGAAAGATCATCAGCGTCGGGATCGAGCGGATGTTGAAATCCGCGGCAAGCTGGCGCTCTACTTCGGTGTTGACCTTGGCAAACCTCAAATCGGGATACTTCGCGGCCGCGGCGGCGAACACCGGCGCGAATGCGCGGCAGGGCGCGCACCACGGCGCCCAGAAATCGACGACGGCGAACGGATGATCGTTGATCGACGCGGCGAAACTATCGGCGGTGAGCTCGATGACTCCGCTGATGTCGCCCATGGCCCTCGCTCCGGGATTGGATGAGACGCGGCGCCAGCTAGCCGGCGCCGCGCCGGGGTGCTATTTGCGGCGGAGGAGGAAGACGAACGCTCCGTCCTGCTCGCCGTGCTGCAGGAGCTGATTGCCGGTCTGGCGCGCGAACGCCTCGAAGTCGCGCACCGATGCCGGATCGGTCGCGAGTATCCGCAGGACCTGGCCGCTGGCCATGTCGTTCAGCGCCTTCTTGGTACGCAGGATCGGCAGCGGGCAGTTCAAGCCCCGGGCGTCGACCTCGCGCTCGAATTGCACCGTCTGTTCCATCATCGATCCAGTCCATTCAACGGCAGGCCCGAGCGCACCCAGCCGAGGATCCCTCCGGCCAGGTTGGAGACGCGGCCGAAACCGCGCTGCGCGAGCCACGCCGAAGCCTGCGCCGATCGGCCGCCCGACTGGCAAACGACGACGACGGGCAGGTCGGCGTCGAGCTCGGACAGGCGCGCCGGGAGGCTCGACAGCTCGATGTGCAGCGCCCCGGCGATCGTCCCGCCGGACACTTCGTTCGTCGTGCGCACGTCGACGACGCGAGGCGGCTCGCCGCCTTCGAGCAGACGCCGCAATTCCGCCGCATCGATCGTCTGGTACATGGGGGCCCCCGGTCAAACAATCAATTATAGCAAAGCACCCGCGTCGCCGCGGCGACGCCGCATCAGCGTTTGAGGCGCGCCAGCAGCGCGCTGGTCGAGCGGCCGGCGAGCAGCGGGATGGCCTCGAAACGTCCGCCCCACGCGATGACTTCGGCGGCCCCGACCGTGGTGGCCGCGCTGTAGTCGTCGCCCTTGACGATGACATCGGGACGGCACTCGAGCACCAGCGCGAGCGGGGTATCCTCGTCGAATGGGACGGCCAGCGTCACCGCCTCGAGCGCCGCCAGCACGGCGAGGCGATCGTCCAGCGGATTGATCGGCCGGTCGTCGCCCTTGCCGAGACGGCGCACCGACGCATCGGTATTGACGCCGACGACCAGCGCCGCGCCCATTCGCCGCGCACGGTCGAGGTAGGTGACGTGGCCGCGATGCAGGATGTCGAACACGCCGTTGGTGAACACCAGCGGGCGCGGCAGCCGGGCGAACCGTTCCCCGCGCGTCGCCGGTGGCGCGATCTTGGACGCGAAGGTCGGAGCGTCCGCCACTGCGCGATGGGTTGCGCTCAACCGATGTATTCGAAGACCTTGACGACGCGCTGCACGCCGCTGGTCGTGCGGGCGATCTCCGCGGCCGCGTTGCCTTCGTCGCGCCGAACGAGGCCCATCAGATAGACGACGTCCCGCTCGGTGACCACCTTGACGTGGTTGATCTGGAACTTGTTCGATTCGACGAACCGGGCCTTGACCTTCGAGGTGATCAGCGTGTCGTTGGTGCGGGCGGAGAGCGAGCTGGTCGGACCGATGACCAGCTCGTTCTGCACCGAGCGCACCTTGGGCATCGACCGGACGATCCCGGCGACTTCGTTCTTCGCGGCCTCGGTCGCGACTTCGCCGGTCAGCAGCACGATCATGTTGTAGCTGGTGACGTTGACGTGCATGTCGCTCTTCAGGCGATCGGCGATCTGCGCGATCGCCTTGTCCTCGATCAGCTCGTCGTCGAGCTGAGTGCCGGTCGTCCGGCGATCGGTGGCGATCGAGGCGGTCGCGGCGACGCCGGTCACCGCCAGCGGAATGCAGCCGTTGAGCAGTGTCGCACCGGCGGCGAGTGACACGGTCGCCGCGACGCGCAGGATGGCGTCAAGCTTCATGGTTCCTCGTTTTCCGGCGGTCCGGTTCAGTTTTCTTCGCCGAGCAGGTTCGCATCGATCGCGTCGCAAAGGCAATGAATCGCCAAGAGATGCACTTCCTGGATACGCGCGGTGACCGAGTGTGGCACGCACAGGTGGACATCGACGCCGGTGAGGAGTTCACCGATGCGGCCACCGCCCTTGCCGGTCAGCGCGATCACCCGCATTTCACGCTCGTGCGCGGCGTCGATCGCCAGCGCGACGTTGGCCGAGTTGCCCGACGTGGAAAGCGCCAGGAGCACGTCGCCGGCATGGCCCAGCGCGCGCACCTGCCTCGAGAACACCTGGCTGAAATCGTAGTCGTTGGCGATCGCCGTGAGGATCGAGGTGTCGGTCGCCAGCGACAGCGCGGGCAGCTCGGGCCGCTCGCGCTCGAAGCGACCGACCATCTCCGCGGCGAAGTGCTGGGCGTCGGAGGCCGAGCCGCCGTTGCCGCAGGCGAGGATCTTGCCGTCGGCGAGCAGGCAATCGGTCATCAAGCCCGCCGCACGGGCGAGCAGCGGCGCCAGCGCATCGACGGCGGCGAGCTTCAGTTCGGCGCTGTCGGCGAAATGCGCGCGGATGCGATGCGTGGTGTCCATCGGGGGCGCGAAAGGCGCGAAGCGGCGGAAAGGGACGGGCGGGAGGCGTGGGCTGTCGTGGCAGGCCTGGGCGAGCCGCAATTGTAGCAACTTCGCGCGATCGTGGGCTCTCTTCAGGTCGCGTCGATATCGACCAGCCATTCGATGCGGCCCGGGTCGAGGGTGGCGAGCAGGATCGCATCGAAGCGGCAGGGCGGCGGTTCGCGATTCAGGCGGGCGAGGTAGTGCGCCGCGGCCAGCGCGAGCCGCCTGCGCTTGGCCGCGGTGATGCTGGCCGCCGCGCCGCCGAAAGCGGCGCTGCTGCGCAGACGCACCTCGACGAATACTAGCGTGTCGCCGTCGCGCGCGATCAGATCGATTTCGCCGCCGCGGCAGCGATAATTGCGCTCGACGATCGCCAGGCCGCACACCTGCAGGAACTCGGCCGCCAGCGCCTCCGCCGCCGCGCCGCGATTCATCGCGTCACCGCGCCGGCGATTCGGCCAACACGCGGCCGTCGTGGAGGGTCATCACCCGTCCCTCGCGTGCGAAGGTGCCGGAGGGCAGCAGCGACAGATGACCGGTCGCCCCCTCGATCTCGACGTGCGCCGGCGGGATCGGCTCGGACAGTATCTGCGCCAGCGCGAACGCATCGATTCCCAGCGCGTACAGGCGCTCCAGCACCGGGTTGTCGAACGCGGGGCGCGCCAGGCCCGCGAACGCCGGGTCGTCGGGTTCGGCAAGCCATGGGACCTCGATGTAGCGGACGCCCTCGAGATCGAACAGCATCTGCACCGGCAGGCCGTCGGTGATCTGGCTGCTCGCATACACCCGCTCGCGCGGCAAAAACGACTTCGCCAGCGCAGCCTCATCGGCATCGACGGCCAGCAGCACCGCGTCGGTCGGCTGCGCCTCCAGTTCGCGCCGCAGCAAGCCGAGCAGCTCCGGACTGGCCTCGAAACGGTATTCGCGCGGCGCGGCGCCGCCTTGCTGGCGCCACGCCGCCACGAAAGCCTGCGTAAATCGCCGCTGAAACGGCGCGGCGCTGGCGACGACGGCGACCGACCTGACACCGTCGTCACGCGCGACCTTCATCAGGAGCGCCGCGTCCTGCTCGACCGCAAGGGTCAGCGTGTAGACGCCGCCGGGCAGCGGCGCGCCGTCTTCGGTCTGGTTCAGAACCAGCATGCGCGGCCGCAGTGGCGCCATCGTGAGCACGGTTTTTACGTCGTCGCGCGTCAGCGGGCCCACGGCGAGCGCAACGCCGCTTTGCGCCGCCGCGGCGAACGCCGTCAGCGCGCCGTCGTCGCCATGCCCGATGACGCGTACGCGGGCTGTTGCACCGGCGCGGTCCGCTGCGGCGAGAAACCCGGACTTCACCGCGTCGGCGGCGCGGCCGTAGGTCGCCGACTCGAGCGGAAGGATCAGCGCGATCGTCGTTCCGACGGCGGGCGCGGTCATGCCTCCGCCTGCAAGCGGGGGCACGGTCGGCGCCGGCACGGGTGCCGCAACCGGCGGCGCCGGCAGCGGCGC
>JBOIGD010000280.1:0-6431 GCA_050742615.1 Casimicrobiaceae bacterium
GTCTGGAAGAGGAACGTAAATCGGCCGGCGGCATCGTGATTCCCGATACGGCAGCTGAGAAGCCGTCCCAGGGCGAGGTCGTGTTTGCCGGCCCGGGCAAGACCGACGACAGCGGCAAGATCGTCGCAATGGGTGTGAAGCCCGGCTACAAGGTGCTGTTCGGGAAGTACTCGGGCCAGGAATTCAAGCTCGACGGACAGGATCTCCTGCATATGCGCGAAGACGACATCATCGGCATCGTCGGCTGAGATCAACCCTTCATCCCGACGAACACATCACAGATTCAGGAGAATAGAAAATGGCATCCAAAGACGTACGCTTCGGCGACGGCGCCCGTAACCGCATGCTGGCCGGGGTCAACATCCTCGCCAACGCCGTCAAGATAACTCTCGGCCCGAAGGGCCGTAATGTCGTGCTCGAGCGCAGCTTCGGCGCGCCGACGATCACCAAGGACGGCGTATCCGTCGCCAAGGAGATCGAGCTCAAGGACAAGTTCGAGAACATGGGCGCGCAGATGGTCAAGGAAGTCGCGTCCAAAACGTCGGACGTCGCCGGTGACGGCACGACCACGGCGACCGTGCTGGCCCAATCGATCATCGTCGAGGGCATGAAGTATGTCGCCGCCGGCATGAACCCGATGGACCTGAAGCGCGGCATCGACAAGGCGGTCACCGCGGTCGTTGAAGAATTGAAGAAGATCAGCAAGCCGTGCACGACCAGCAAGGAAATTGCGCAGGTCGGCGCGATCTCGGCCAACGCCGACGAGTCGATCGGCAAGACGATATCCGACGCGATGGACAAGGTCGGCAAGGAAGGCGTGATCACCGTCGAGGACGGCAAGGGACTCGAGAACGAGCTCGATCTGGTCGAAGGCATGCAGTTCGATCGCGGCTATATCTCGCCGTATTTCATCAACAACCCGGACAAGCAGACCGCCGTGCTCGAGGATGCGTACATCCTCTTGCACGACAAGAAGGTCAGCAACATACGCGATCTGCTGCCGCTGCTGGAACAGGTGGCGAAGTCCGGCAAGCCCCTGCTGATCATCGCCGAGGACGTGGACGGCGAAGCGCTGGCGACCCTGGTCGTCAACAACATCCGCGGCATTCTGAAGACGACTGCGGTCAAGGCGCCGGGATTCGGGGATCGCCGCAAGGCTATGCTGGAAGACATCGCGATCCTGTCCGGCGGCACGGTGATCGCCGAGGAGCTCGGTCTCAAGCTGGAGAACGCGACGCTGAAGGACCTGGGTCGCGCCAAGCGCATCGAAGTCGGCAAGGAAGACACCACGCTGATCGACGGCGCGGGAGAGAAGTCGGCGATCGAGGCTCGGGTCAAGAACATCCGCGTGCAGATCGACGAGGCGACTTCGGACTACGACAAGGAAAAGCTGCAGGAGCGTGTGGCGAAGCTTGCCGGCGGCGTGGCGGTGATCAAGGTCGGCGCCGCGACCGAAGTCGAGATGAAGGAGAAGAAAGCCCGCGTCGAGGATGCGCTGCACGCGACCCGTGCGGCGGTTGAGGAAGGCATCGTTGCCGGCGGCGGCGTCGCGTACCTGCGGGCACGTGCGAATCTGAAGAACCTGAAGGGCGACAATCCCGACCAGGAAGCCGGCATCAAGATCGTGCTGCGTGCACTCGAGGAGCCGCTGCGTCAGATCGTCAACAACGCCGGCGAAGAGCCGTCGGTCGTCGTCAACAAGGTCGTCGAAGGCAAGGGCAACTACGGCCTCAATGCGGCCACCGGCGAATACGGCGATCTCGTGCAGATGGGCGTCGTCGACCCGACCAAGGTCACGCGGTTTGCGCTGCAGAACGCGGCGTCGGTCGCGAGCCTGATGCTGACCACCGAGGCGATGATCGCCGAGCTGCCCAAGGACGAAAAGCCGATGGGCGGCGGCGGTGGCGGCATGGGTGGCATGGGCGGCATGGGCGACATGGATATGTGAGGCAGCTGTCCGGGAGCCGCCGCCAGCTTTAGCGGCGATCGGGCAGAGGCGTCACCCGCGAAGGCGGGAATCCAGGTACGAACAAAGGCTCCGCGTTGGCGGGGCCTTTGTTTTTTGGCCCTCGCCGGCCAGAGGCCAACGGTCGGCGGCGGTCCACCGTCGCCTGGGAAAATCGATTAGACTTTAGCCCCGGCACCGCGCAGCAGGGCGCTCGCACGGCGCGAAAGGGGCGTGCGCACCGTGCGCCGCGATGAGCCGGAGCCACAGGCTATCGACAGGAATCCGTCCGCATGACCTCCGGAATTCTCTCTGCCCTTGCGTTCGGCGCGATCGCGGTAGCGGTGCTGTACGGCTTGCTGCGCCGCCAGCGCAGCGGACGGCGCGGAGGCGCCGGCGGCGACTCGACGAACACGGTGGCGCAATGGACCGAGGGCGAGACGACTCGCCTGCTGTCGAGCGCGGAGCTTCCCGGGCTTTACCTGCTGCGCCCGCGCTTCCTCTCCAAAGCCGAGAACGTCGTCTACCTGCTGTTGAAGGCGGCGTTTCCGCGGCACGACATTTTCGCGCGCGTCCGCCTGGCGGACGTGCTGCAGGTGAAAATCGGACCGCAGGGGATGGAGCGGCTGCGCGCGTTCCGCAAGATCGCCAACCAGCACGTCGGCTTCGTCGTCTGCGACCGCGGCATGACGATCGTCGCGATCATCGATGCGAAAGAGCCGCAGCAGGTCCAGAATCCCCGGGATCAGAAACTCGAGATCATCAAGCAGCGCTGCCTTCAGGCGGCGCAGGTCAAGTATCTTTGCGTCTATCCGCCGACGCTGCCGCGCTATCGCGACCTGCGCGAGCAGGTGCTCGGCCCCGCAGCGGAGCTCGTCTAGAGGCGGCGTCGTTCGACCCGGCCGCGCCCCTGGGCTCGGCGTCGCGGCGCTTGGAAATTTCGCCGGCCTGGGAGAAAATGGCCGCCCGCTGGACCCAGGTCCCGGTGCCCACAAGAAGAATGCCATGCGCGTTCGGCCCCTCCTCTCCGCAGCGGCAGTCCTCGTCGCATTGCTCGCCGAGGCCGCGCTCGCGCAGACCGCGGCGCCCACCGGCGGGCCGGCCGCGACCGGACAGGACCTCGATCTGCGCTACGTCGGCGCCGGCACGCGGCTCGGCATAGGCTACGACTCGCAGAACAAGCTGCGCGGCGATGCATTCCACATCTTCGGCGAAACCGAAAGCTCTGCGTGGATCGGCGAGCTGTGGTTCGCCGATCGCGGCGCCGGCGGCGGGCAGTTGTCGTACCACTGGCGTCCCGCGGCCGCGGAGCCGGACGGCGGCGTGCGCAAGCTCTTCGCTGCCATCGATCAGAACCGCTCGCACGACCGCAAGATCACGCTCGGAGGCGGGATCGAGACCGAGCCGTGGTTCGTCTCCGGCTACGCGTCCGCCGCGATAACCGGCCGGCGCCAGCTGGGCTTCGACGAAGTGACGACGATGCAGACGATATCCGGCGATGATGGCAGGCCGTTCGAGCAGGACATTTTCACGACGACGCGCACGACGCTCTTCGAGCGCGCCTACGACTACGGCGTCGGCGTCCGCGCCGGCCATTTCTTCGACGCGCCACTGCTGCGCGTGCAGATGGGATTCGACTACGAGCGCGGGCAGGGCAACGCGTCGCAGTCGACGGTTTCGCTCGGGGTCGAAAAATATTTCGCCGGCACGCCGCATAGCATCGCGCTGATCGCCGAGGCGTACCACAAGAACGGGGATCTCGAACCGACACGGAACGACCAGCGGGTGACGGCCATGTACCGCTATGAGTTCGGCGGCAACAGCTACCGGCCGGCACGCCTATACCGCGACGTCAAGGTCGAGATTCCGGCGCCGGCGGCGTCGCCCGCTCCGGCTCCGCCGGTCGCAGCCGAGACCCCGCGGCCGCGCGTCGAAAAGCGACTGGTCAAGACGACCGCGTCGATGGCGTCCGACGCCTTTTTCGATTTCGACAAGGCGATCCTGCGTCCCGACGCCAGGGCGGCGCTCGAGGAGACGCTGGCGCGCCTCAAGGCTTCCGGCTACGAAGGCAACATCCGCGTCACCGGACACACCTGCGACATCGGCACGGCGGCGTACAACCAGAAGTTGTCGGAACGGCGCGCGGCCGCTGTGCGGCAGTTCCTGATCGAGGGCGGGATGCCGGCCGACCGGTTGATCGCCGAAGGCATGGGCCTGCGCAATCCCCGCTATCCGAACGACCGCGAGGGGCGGCCGAAGAACCGGCGCGTGGACATCGAGTTCGTCACGTACGAAACCAGGACCGAGGAAGTGACTGTGCCGCCCGAGTTGGCGAAGGCCGCGGCACCGGCGCCGCCGCCTTCCGCGCCGGCGGCACCCACCGTCGAGTGGCGGCGCGAAACCATCGACAGCGAACCGTCCTGGGTGCGCCGGGCCCTGCACAATCCGGCGCAGCACAAGCAGTCGGTCGACGTTTACCGCACGCAACAGCAGACGAGCTCGGTCGTCGCCGGCGACAAGCGCTACCTGAACCGCGGGCCGAACGCCGTCAACGACGTCTTTACTGTCAACGGCAGTTCGGCGGCGAACGCGCTCGATGTCCTGGCCAACGACAGCGATCCGGACGGCGACGCGATTTCCTTCGTCGCGGTCGGCATGGCCGCGCACGGCACGGCGCAGATCAACGGCAGCCGAATCGCTTACACGCCGACGCCGGGATACACGGGCGCCGACACGTTCACCTACACGATCGCCGATCCGAAGGGACTGACCTCGACCGCCACCGTCAGCGTCACGGTCACGGCGCTCAATCACCCGCCGATCGCGCAACCCGATTTCGCGACGGCCGGAAGGAACAAGCCGGTGGCGATCGCGGTGCTCGCGAACGACACCGATCCCGACGGCGACGCGCTGACGATCGTGTCGTTCACCCAGCCGGCGCGCGGGACCGTGACGCGCGGCGAGAACAACACGCTGATCTACCTGTCGTTCAAGGACTACGTCGGGGTCGACACGTTCCTCTACACGATAAGCGACGGCAGGGGCGGAATCGCCGGGACGACGGTAACGGTCTACGCCGATCCCTGATCGCTCGCTTGCAGCGCGCGGGGCGGGCGCGGCGCGTTGCGCACCGCCAGCCATGTCCCAGCCAGGATCAGCGCGCATCCCGACATCGTGTTCGCGGCCAACGTTTCGTCGAGGAACACGATGCCCCAAAGCACGCCGAACATTGGAATCAGGAACGTGACGGTCAACGCGCGCGCCGGACCGATATCGGCGATCAGCCGGAAGTAGAGCAGGTACGCGACGGCCGTCGACGCCAGCGCCAGCCCCAGCACGTTGGCCGCGACGAGCGGCGTCGGCATCGCGGGGAGAGTCGCCAGCGGCAGCGCCGGCGCCAGCACCACGGCTGCGATCAGCTGGCTGTGCAGCGCGATCGCGAAGCTCGGTACGCCTTGCATCCGTGCCTTGACGTAGACGCTGGCGAGCCCGTAGCAGAGCGCCGCGGCGAGGCAGGCGAATACCGCGACCAGCGTCGGCTGGTCCAAGGGCTGCCGTTGCAGCCGACCAGCAGCACGACGCCGGCCAGGCCGAGAGCCATGCCGAGAAGCCGGCGGGCACCGAGGGCTTCGCCCAGCCAGATGGCGCCGGCCAGCGCACCGAAAAACGGGCTGGTCGCGTTCAGGATGGCACCGGTCGACGCCGTCACGTACTGCTCGGCAAAGCTGAACAGCACGAACGGCAGAGCCGAGTTGACGATGCCGATGACCAGGTAACCTCGCCAGTGCGCGGACAGCGAGGGCAGCTTGCCGCGCAGCAGGGCGAACGCCAGCAGCGTGGCGAACGCCAGGGTGACGCGGGACCAGGCGAGCCAGATCGGACCGAGCGCTGGGACGGCGACGCGCATGAACGCGAACGAGCCGCCCCACAATGCGGCAAGCGCCACCAGCCGCGCGAGGTCGCGGGCGCGCATCGGTCTTGCGCGGCGTCAGCCGGCGGGCGCGATGCCGCCGGCAAACGCGCCGACTCCGGGCAGCGTCCGCTGGCCGCGCGCGCCGGCGTGCGTGCGCTCGTGCTCGAGCAGCCACGCCTTGCGCCACAGTCCCCCGCCATACCCGGTCAGCGCGCCGTTGGCACCGATCACGCGATGGCACGGCACGACGATCGACAGATTGTTGTCGCCGTTCGCGCGGCCCACCGCCCGCATCGCCGCGGGGTGATCGATCGTCGCCGCGATGGCGGCATACGACCTCGTCGAGCCGGCGGGTATGGCGAGAAGCGCGTTCCAGACCGCGATCTGGAACGGCGATCCTTCGAGCCGCAACGGCGTCGCAAACCGCAGCGAGCGGCCCCCGAAATAGGCGTCGAGCTCCGCGGCGATCTGGTCGAGGTGGCGGTGCTCGCCGGGGACGACATGATGCCTGACGCGCTGCCGCAGGCGCTTGATCTCGCGCTCCAGGCCGCGGCGGTCGACGAACTCGAGCAG
>JBOIGD010000281.1:0-2299 GCA_050742615.1 Casimicrobiaceae bacterium
CCCCGGCTGCGCGGCCGCCGCTTCTTCTTCGGCGCTTCATCCGGTTTCAGCATGTGCTCGCGTTCCGCGGTATCGGCGTCCTGGAATTGCGTCCACCAGTCGGCGAGCGTCGCCAGATCGCCCTGCATTTCGCCGCTCGCGCAGCGCAACCCGAGAAAATCATAGGCGGCGCGGAAACGCGGGTGCTCGAGCAGGCGGAACGGACGCTGCCCGGCGCGCAGCTCGAATCGCGGTTGCAGCGACCAGATCTCCTTGATCGTCGCCTCGAAGCGGCGCGGGATCGCCAGGCGTTGCGCCTGTTGCTCCAGCACGCGGTCCATCGCGTCGAACAGCGCCGGCATCGGGCGCTCGCCACGCTGCCGGGCGGCGTTCCAGCTGGCGAGGACCTCGTGCCAGAGCAGGCACGCGAACAGGAATGCCGGCGTCACCGACTTGCCCTCGCCGACGCGCGTGTCGGTGTTGGCCAGCGCGAGGTCGATGAAGCGCTGGCCCAGTGGCTGCTCGAGTATCACGTCGAGCAGCGGCAGGACGCCGTGATGGAGGCCATGACGACGCAGGCTCTTCACCGATTCGGTGGCATGGCCGGACAGCAGGATCTTCTCCATCTCGTCGAACAGGCGCGCCGGAGGCACGTTGTGGATCAGCGGCGCCAGCACGGGAATCGGAGCCGCGGTCTTCTTCTCGATGCCGATGCCGAGCTTCGCGGCGAGCCGGGCGCCGCGCAGCATGCGCACCGGATCCTCTCGGTAGCGGGTCACCGGATTGCCGATCAGCCGGAGCCGCCGCGCCTTGATGTCGGCCACGCCGCCGACGTAGTCCCAGACCTCCTCGGTGGTCGGGTCGAAATACAGCGCGTTGATCGTGAAGTCGCGCCGGGCGGCGTCCTCGGCCTGCGTTCCGAAGACGTTGTCGGACAGGAGGCGCCCGTGCTCGTCGGCGAAGTCGTCGCCGGTCTGCCGCGAGCGGAAGGTCGCGACCTCGATCGTCTCGGCACCGGCGAGCACGTGCACGAGGCGGAACCGCCGACCGATGATGAAGGCGCGCCGGAACAAGGGCTTGACCTGCTCCGGGGTCGCATTGGTCGCGAGGTCGAAGTCCTTCGGCAGGATGCCGAGCAGAAGGTCGCGTACGGCGCCGCCGACGACAAAGGCCTTGAATCCGGCTTGCTGGAGCTTCCGCGTCACGTCCTGCGCGCCGCGCGAAATCTGGTTGCGGCGGACAGGGTGCGCGCCGGGGCCGTAGATGCGCGGCTCGCCCGCGATGCGTCCGGGAACCAGGCGCGCGAGAAGCCGGCGGATCATCTCGCGAGTCGTGGGAAAAAGCGCGACGCCATCGACGGTTGGGGGCAGGAGTTGCTGCGGTGACGCGATCGACGCGTCCTTCGCGCCGGGACGGCGCGGCATGAGGCTCATCATAGCACGGCGCCGTGGCAGGCCGAGACGATATCGCGGATAATCAGCGGCTTGTGCACTCGGCACGCGCCGCATTCAGGAGAATTCATGCCCAGCTATCAGCACGTCACCGTCCCCGCCGCCGGCGCGAAGATCACGGTCAACAAGGATTACAGCCTGGCCGTCCCGGATCAGCCGATCATTCCGTACATCGAGGGCGACGGCACCGGGGTCGACATCACGCCGGTGATGATCAAGGTCGTCGACGCGGCGGTGGCCAAGGCCTACGGTGGCAGGCGCCGCGTGCACTGGATGGAGATTTTCGCGGGCGAAAAGTCGACCAAGGTCTACGGCGCCGACGTGTGGCTGCCGGAGGAGACGATGTCGATCCTCAACGACTACGCTGTTTCTATCAAGGGGCCGCTGACGACGCCGGTCGGCGGCGGCATACGGTCGCTGAACGTCGCGCTGCGGCAGGAGCTCGATCTTTACGTGTGCCTGCGGCCGGTCCGCTATTTCGCTGGGGTGCCCAGCCCCGTCAAGGCGCCGGAAAAGATCGACATGGTGATCTTCCGCGAAAACTCGGAGGACATCTACGCGGGCATCGAATGGCCGGCGGAATCCGACGGCGCGAAGAAGCTCATCGCTTTCCTCACCAATGAAATGGGCGTGAAGAAGATCCGCTTTCCGGCGACCTCGGGAATAGGCATCAAGCCGGTGTCGCGCGAAGGGACCGAGCGGCTGGTGCGAAAGGCGTTGCGCTACGCGATAGACAACGACCGGCGGTCGGTGACGCTGGTGCACAAGGGCAACATCATGAAGTTCACCGAAGGGGCATTCCGTGACTGGGGTTACGAGGTCGCGCGCGAGAAGTTCGGCGATCGCACCGTCACCGAGTCGGAGCTGAA
>JBOIGD010000282.1:0-16818 GCA_050742615.1 Casimicrobiaceae bacterium
GCCCTGGGGATTCGAGATCTACGGACTGCTGACACGATGGAATCCCCTCGACGTCTCCCGTCCGCTGCCGCGCCCGCCGAGCGGCAAGCGCGTGCTGGTGGTCGGGATGGGGCCGGCGGGATTCACGCTTGCGCACCACCTTCTGAACGACGGCCACACGGTCGTCGGCGTCGATGGTCTGAAGATCGAGCCGCTGCCGCCGGCGGTCTCGGGCCTGACCGCCGCCGGCGCGCGCGTGCCGTTCGAGCCGATACGCGACATCGATGCGCTGCGCGAGCCGCTCGACAAGCGCGTGATGGCCGGGTTCGGCGGCGTTGCCGAATACGGCATCACCGTGCGCTGGGACAAGAATTTCCTGAAACTGCTGCGGCTGCTGATCGAGCGGCGGGAAGGCTTCGCGCTGTGCGGCGGCGTGCGCTTCGGCGGCACGCTCGACGCCGAGGACGCGCTGGCCCTGGGCTTCGATCACATCGCGCTGGCGGCCGGGGCCGGACGCCCGACGGTGCTCGACTTGCCGAACGCGCTGGCGAAGGGCGTGCGCACTGCCTCGGACTTCCTGATGGCGCTGCAGCTCACCGGCGCCGCGCGCAAAGACTCGGTCGCCAACATGGAGATCCGCCTGCCGGTCGTCGTCGTCGGCGGCGGTTTGACTGCGATCGACACCGCGACCGAGTCGCTGGCCTACTACCCGGTCCAGGTGGAGAAGTTTCTCGCGCGCTACGACGCGCTGGTTGCCGAACGCGGGCGCGATCGCGTCGAGTCCGAGTGGACCGACGACGAACGCGAGGTCGCGCTGGAATACCTGGCGCACGGACGCGCGATTCGCGCCGAGCGCGCTGCGGCGGCGCGTGAAGGGCGCTCCGCCCGCGCGCTGGAGCTGCTGCAATCGTGGGGAGGCGTCACGATCGCGTACCGTCGCCGCCTGATCGACAGCCCGTCGTACACGCTGAACCACGAGGAGGTCGAAAGGGCCCTCGAAGAAGGCGTCCGTTTTGCCGAGGGCCTGACGCCGCTGGCGATCGACATCGACGCGCGCGGCCGCGCCAGCGCACTGCGCGTGTCGGTGCAGCACAACGATGGCGATGGCGTTTGGCACGAGGTCGAACGCACGTCGTTGCCGGCGCGCACGGTCCTGATCGCCGCCGGGACGCAGCCGAACACGGTGCTCGCGCGCGAAGACGCCGCGCACTTCCATCTCGACGGCAAGTATTTCCGGGCGATCGACGAAGCGGGCAACGCGGTGAAGCCCGTGCCGGGCGCCGCCAAACCGGCGGTACCGCACGTGCTCACTGCGCTCGAGCCGGACGGACGCGCGATCAGCTATTTCGGCGATCTGCATCCGTCGTACTTCGGCAACGTCGTCAAGGCTATGGCCAGCGCCAAGCAGGGCTACCCGATCGTCAGCCGGATGCTCGCCCGGGTCGCGCCCGCGTCGTCGCTCGACGATGCGGGCTTCCTCGCCCTGGTCAACCGCGAACTCCGCGCCAGCGTCGTACGCGTCGTGCGGCTGACACCGACGATCATCGAAGTCGTCGTGCGGGCGCCGGCCGCGGCCAGGCGCTTCGCCCCCGGACAGTTCTATCGCCTGCAGAACTTCGAGTCGCTGGCGCAGAAAAGCGCCGGCACGCGACTGGCGATGGAAGGCCTCGCGCTGACCGGCGCCTGGGTCGACCGTGAGCGCGGCCTGGTATCGACGATCGTCCTCGAGATGGGTGGTTCGTCCGATCTTTGCGCGCAGCTCAAGCCGGGCGAGCCGATCGTGCTGATGGGGCCGACCGGGTCGCCGACGGAAATAGAGCCGGGCGAAACCGTCCTTCTCGCGGGGGGCGGCCTGGGCAACGCGGTCCTGTTCTCGATCGGGCAGGCCTTTCGCAGCGCCGGCTCGAAAGTGCTCTACTTCGCCGGGTACCGCCGCATGATCGACCGCTACAAGGTCGCGGATATCGAATCCGCCGCCGACGTCGTCGTCTGGTGCTGCGATGAAGGCCCGGGCTTCGTTCCCGGCCGGCCGCAGGACAAGAGCTTCGTCGGCAATATCGTGCGCGGGATGCTCGCCTACGCCAACGATGAGCTCGGTCCCTCGTCGATCGCCGCCGGCGCCGCCGATCGCATCATCGCCATCGGCTCCGACAAGATGATGGCCGCGGTCGGCGCGGCGCGCCACACGGTGCTGAAGTCGCACCTGAAGCCGTCGCATCGCGGGATCGCGTCGATCAATTCCCCGATGCAATGCATGATGAAGGAAATCTGCGCGCAATGCCTGCAGCCGCAGCACGATCCGGTCACCGGCAAGCTGAGCTACGTCTTTTCCTGCTTCAATCAGGACCAGTCGCTCGATCGCGTCGACTTCGCCGGGCTCGATGCGCGCCTGTCGCAGAACGCGGTGCAGGAGAAGCTTACCGCGCAATGGGTCGAGCACTGCCTGCACGCTGCGGCTGCCGACGTCTGAGACCGCACCGGGTCCATCCGACGGACGCACTGGCGCGGACGTGGTCCCGGCCTGCTCGCGCGGCTCGGTACCCGACCGTTGCGCCGGCGACTCCGGCGGTCGCCGCCGCGTGCCGATCCGGTGCTGCTTCGCTGGCTGAATCTCGACCGCCTGAGGCGTACGGCACGCTTTCTGCTGTTGTTTGTCTCCGGCGCGCAATGCGCGGCCCCCATGCGTAATAGATGCAATCGACGCGGTAATTTTTGCTCGGGTTGGCACGCCGTGCCAGCCCCGAGAAGGAAGACATGAGCAATCCAAGACCCAGGCGAGTCACGACGAGCGCCGTTTTTATCGGTGTTGCGATGCTGCTGCTGTCCGGCATCTGCGTCGCCGATCCTCCGGTGCGCGTGGCGCGTCTGAGCTATTTCAGCGGTCCCGTGAGCTTCGCGCCCGCCGGGGAAGAGGAGTGGGTGCGCGCCACGCCGAATCGACCGCTGGTCGGCGGCGACCGGCTGTGGGCCGACGCGGGCGCGAGAGCCGAGTTGGAGGCGGGTAGCGTCGCCGTGCGGCTGGGTGCATCGACCAGCGTGAACGTGCTCAACCTCGACGACAACGCGACGCAAATCGAGCTCGCGCAAGGGACGCTTTACGTGCGCGCATGGCGCATCGACCAGGGCGAGGTTCTCGAGATCGACACGCCGAACCTCGCGTTCACGATAAGCAGCGCCGGCCGCTATCGCATCGACGTCGATGCCGCAGGCAACGCCACGACGCTGGCGGTGCTGGCCGGCGCGGGTGAAGCGTACGGCGAGGGCGCCGCCTACCGCATCGCCGCGGGCGAGCGGTACACGTTCGGTGGAACGGGACTGCGCGATTACGATTACAGCGACGTCGGGCCGCCCGATGCGTTCGAGCGCTGGGCGGGCGACCGCGACCGCAGCTATGACACCTCGCGCTCCGCGCGGTACGTGTCGCGGGACGTGATCGGCTACCAGGATCTGGACCAGTACGGCACGTGGAGCGCGGTCGCGAGCTACGGCAACGTCTGGTATCCGCGCTCTGTACCGAGCGGCTGGGCCCCATACCGGACCGGCCACTGGTCATGGATCGATCCCTGGGGATGGACGTGGATCGACGAGGCGCCCTGGGGCTTCGCGCCGTACCACTACGGGCGCTGGGCGTTCATCACCAACCGGTGGGGATGGATACCGGGTCCCGTCGACGTGCGCCCGGTGTACGCGCCGGCGCTGGTCGCTTTCATCGGCGGCGGTGACTTCCGACTTTCGCTGACTGCCGGCAGCGCAGCCCGCGGTGTCGCCTGGTTTCCGCTGGGGCCCGGCGAAGTGTTCCGGCCCGCCTACCACGTCAGCCGCGACTACTTCACGCATGTCAATGTCAGCAATACACGGGTCACCAACGTCAACATCACCAACGTCTACAACAGCTACACGTCCAACAGCAACGTGACCAACGTCACGTACCGCAATCGAGAGGCGCCGAATGGCGTAACCGCGGTGCCCTCGACGACGTTCGTCCAGTCGCAACCGGTGGCGCGCGCCGCCGTAAAGTTGCCGCGCCAGCTGATCGCGCGCGAACCCGCGATGGCAGTCGCCCAGCTCGCCCCGACGCGGGCCAGCCTGGCAGCCTCGAGGATCGCCTCGGCCAAACCGCCGCAGGGCGCGTTGCGGCGCGACGTCGTCGCCAGGACGCAGCCGCCACCGCCGCCCGCCGCGTTCGCGGCCAGGCAGGCAGCCCTCGCCGCAAACCCCGGCAGGCCGGTGGAAACCGTCGCGGCGCAAGCCAAGCCGGCGCCGGGCGATGCCCGGAGGAATGTGCGCGTCGTCGCCCCCACCCAACCCGCCGCGCCGCCCCCGAAGAACGGGGGGCGTGGTTTGCGCGGCGGTGCGCCGCCCGCCGATCGCGGCGCGGGCACGCCCGGTGGGGCGCAGAGCCCGGCTGCGGCCGCACCCGCGCCCGAGCGGGAGGCTCCGAAGGCACCTGCCGCTGGGCGCGCTCCGGGCAGGAACGGACAACGATCTGCGACAGAAGGCGGGCCTTCCCCGACTCCAACGCCACCGCCGACTCCGCGAGCGAATGGTCGCGGTTCGCAGCGGGGCGCGCCAAACGAAGCGCCGGAGGCTAGCACTACTCCGCCGGTCGAGGCGGCACCGGCCGCGCGGCCGCCGCAAAATAAAGGCGCTCGCAACGCCGGAGGCGCCGGCCGAGCACCGGGAGGCGTCGGGCCCGCAGGGGGCGCCGACCAACAGCACGGGCCCGGGGCGGCCGCACCGCCGGCGCCAATCCCGCCGCGACCCGCGCGTCCTCCGGAAACGCGGCGCGAAGCCCCGCCCGCTGCCGCACCTGCGCGACCGCGGCGTCAGGAACCGCGACGCGAAAGCAACGCGCCCCCGTCACCCAAAACGCCGGAGGCGGGCAGCCCACCGCCGACACCACCCGCCGCGCCGCCGCGCCAGGAACCGTCACGTCGGCCGCCGGCGGAACGAGCACCCGAACCTCGCCGCGCGGCGCCCCCGCCGCCGGTGGCGCAGCCGCCGGCGCGGCAACCGCAGCGCGAGGCGCCGAAGGCCGAGCCTAAGCGGGACGAGGGCAAGCGTCAGAACAAGGACAAGGATCAGAAGGACAAGGAAGACGCCAAACAGCAGTGAGCCGGACACGACCAATCCGGCGCGCTGATGCGGCAATCCGGATGCGCCCGAGGCAAAGCGCGAATCCGAGCGCGTGTTCCGGCCGCCGGCCGAGCGGGCCCACGGCGCGGCGTCCCGGTGCGGGTTGCGCAGGTCGCCGCCGGACAAGCCTGCAATGCGGCTGTCGTCGATCGCCTGCAGCGGCGGCATGTTTCATGCTGCAACGCGACCGAGGCCCCCCAAAGCCGCGTCTGCCGCACAAGCGTGGCAGGTTTTACAACGGCTTGGAAATTATTGCGCCCCGCGATGCGCGGCTCCGGCGCGACCCACTGACCGCGGGACGCGTGCGAGCCGGACCAAGTGTCACTTGCGTCAGGAGATCTCATGACACCGATCATTGCCGGTAGATTCGAGCAGGAAGAGCGCGCCCAGCAGGCAGTCGCCGCGCTGCGACAGCACGGCTTTGCGGCGGAAGACATCACCACCTTCTATCTCAATCCGCCAGGGCAGCATGCGACTTTTCCGGTCGGCGGCGACCGCGACATGTCGCATGGTGCGACTCACGCGCACAGCGGCGCGCTCAAGGGCGCCGCTGTCGGGACTGTCGTCGGACTCGGCGTCGGCGTCGCGGCCGCGCCGCTGGTCGGGCCGGCCGGTGCGCTCGCGGGCGCCGGGGCCGGCGCCTATGTCGGATCGCTCGCCGGCGCGTTGAACGACATGGGCGAATCGGATTCGGCCGCCAAGGCCGAAGGCGAGCTGCGGGAAACGCCGGACAACGGCGTGCCGCAGGAGCGTCCGGCGGGCTTCATCGTCGCGGCCCGCGCCCCCGAATACGCGCGGCGCGTCATCGCCGCCAATGTCCTGCAATCGATGGGCGCCAACGATGTCGAGCGCGCCGACGGCACCTGGCAGATGGGAAAGTGGGTAGACTTCGATCCGCTGCAGGCGCCCAAGCTCGTCGACCTGCCCGCGTCCGGCCGCCGGTCGGCGCAACGCTAGCGAGCGATCGAACAAACCACAAGGAGCCCGCAATGAACGTTACGCTGACGCTCGGACCGCTGATCTCGCTGATCGCAGGCATCCTGATCCTGCTGATCCCGCGGCTGCTGAACTATATCGTCGCAATCTACCTGATCGTGATCGGCGTGATCGGGCTGTTCGGCGCCGGGGGAATGCATTTGCACTGACGCGGTTCCCGCGTGCGGCAGGGCTTCATACGACCTTGACGCTGATGTTCGGCAGGCCGTCGATGTGGCCTTCCATCACATCGCCCTTGACGACCGGACCCACGTTCTCAGGCGTGCCCGAATAGATGATGTCGCCGGCAGCGAGCTCGAACGCCTCCGAGAGCTTGCTGACCTGCTCAGCGACCGACCAGATCATCTGCGACAGGTCGGCGCTCTGCTTGACCTGCCCATTGACCGTGAGCCAGATCGCGCCCTTGGTGAAGTGACCTACGCTCGCCACCGGTTGCAGAGCGCCGAGCGGCGCCGAATGATCGAAGCTCTTGCCGATTTCCCACGGCTTTTTCGCGTCGCCCATCGCGCGCTGCAAGTCGCGTCGCGTCATGTCCAGGCCGACCGTGTAGCCCAGAACGTGATCGAGCGCCCGGTCGATCGGAATGCTGCGCCCGCCACCTTTCAGCGCCGCGACGAGCTCGATCTCGTAGTGGTAGTTCCTGGTCAGCGGTGGATACGGGTGGTCGACGGTCGTGCCCGGCGGCACGTTCTGCACCGCGTCGGTAGGCTTCTGGAAGAAAAATGGCGGTTCGCGCGTCGGATCGGACCCCATCTCCCGCGCGTGCGCCGCATAGTTCCTGCCGATGCAATAGATGCGGCGCACCGGAAACATCTCGCCGGTTCCGGCGATCGGAATGAACGTGGGGGCGACGCTGAACGGCGTGCGTGCCTGCGCGGCCGCGCTGTCGGACATCGCGTAGCCGGCAACGCCAGCGGCAAGCGCGGTGACTCGACGCAACATTTCCCTGCGTTGTCTTGATTTCATGGCGAGGTCCTGCGGTAACGAAGGATCCGGCAGGCGAGCTAGCGGCCCTTGGGACTCGCCTTGGTGCGAGGCATGACGCGCGGCACCGAAGGCGCCTGCGGACGCTTGATCTGCGGGATCTGGATCGGCTGCCCGGTCTTGGCATCCCGTCCGCGAAAACTGCCGCTGCCCTTGCCTTTGCTCATCGATGGTCCTCGTTCGGCCTGTGCCCGTGATCATCATGCTACCGCGGAGCGGGTGCCGCAAGCCCGGTCAGGCGCGCTCAGGCTTCCGGCGTCAGCAGCGATACCCCGAGCCGGGCGCGGCGCGACAGCCAGGGGCTCGGCCGATAGCGTGGGTCGCCATAGGCTTGCGAGAGCTCGCCCAGGATCGCGAGCAGCCGCAGCGGGCCCAGCGCATCGCCCCAGGCGAGCGGCCCCTGCGGATACGCAAGCCCGAGCCGCACGGCGAGGTCGATGTCGGACGGGCTGGCGATCCGCTGCTGCGCCATGTCGCAGGCGATGTTGACGATGTGCGCGAGCACCCGCTGCACGATGAAGCCGGGACTGTCGTGGATGATCGCCACGCTCGCGCCGTCCGCCGCGAAGAGAGCAGCGGTGGCGTCGCGTACTGTGCGAGCGGTCACCGGCGTCGTCATCAAGGTCCGCTGCCGGACCAGGTCGGCGACGACGTCGAGCGCCAGCGTGCGCGCCGGGTCGAGACCTTCGTCCAGTGCGGCCGTCGTGGCGTCGCGTCCGCACGGCAGCACCAGGCAGATTGCGTCCGACGCGGGCCGCGCGGTAGCCTGGATCTCCGCGCCCAGGCCGCGAATCAGCGCGACGGCCCGCTCGTGTGCCGCGCGATCGCGCGCGCTCACCCACAGCCGGCGTGCCGGCGCGGCGTCGACCGGCGGCGCGGGCGGCGCCACCGCGACGCCGTCGCCATAAGCGTAGAAACCGCGGCCCGTCTTGCGTCCAAGCATGCCCGCGGCAAGCCGCTGCGCGCCGAGCGGCGAGGGCCGGAAGCGTGGCTCTTCGTAAAACTGATGGTAAATCGACTCCATCACCGGCTGCGACACGTCCAGGCCGGTCAGGTCGAGGAGCGCGAACGGCCCCATGCGAAATCCGGCGCCCTTCGTCAGGACGGTGTCGATGGTCGCTGCGTCGGCGATCCCTTCGCCCAGAATGCGCAGCGCCTCGGTTCCGTAGCCGCGTCCGGCGTGGTTGACGATGAACCCCGGCGTGTCGCCGGCGCGCACCGGCGTGTGCCCCAGTGCAGCGCTGAACGCGGTCAGCCGCTCGACCACCTGCGGCGCGGTCAACAGGCCGCCGATGACCTCGACCAGCTTCATCAAGGGCACGGGGCTGAAAAAATGCAGCCCGGCCGCGCGTTCCGGTTTCGTGCAGGCGGCCGCGATCGCGGTGACGGACAGCGACGAGGTGTTGGTCGCCAGAATGCAGCGCTCGCCGACGATGTCCTCGAGCGATCGGAAGAGCGCCTGCTTGGCATCGAGCCGCTCGACAATCGCCTCGATCACCAGATCGGCACCCGCGATCTCGCGCAATGCCGCGACCGGCGCGATGCGTGTTGCGGCGCGGGTCGCATCGGATTCCGACAGCTTGCCCTTGCCCGCCAGCATCGACAGGGTCGCGGCGATCGCGCCTTGCGCCTCCGTTGCCGCGCCGGGCCTCACGTCGTACAGCAGCACCGCGAACCCCGCCTGCGCGGCGACTTGCGCGATGCCGCGCCCCATCAGCCCGGCGCCGACGACGGCAATCGTTTCAAGGTCAGCCGGGATCGCGCTCATCGTGCATCGCTCCGCATGGGCGCACATTATCCGATGAAACCCGGTCCGGCCGTGAGCCGTGTGCGCCCGGCCCGGGCGCTCGGGCATCGGGCGTGAGCATCGATGCAGTAAACTCCGGGTCGACCGGCCCGCCGGCTCGATTTCAGCATGCAAGGCAGAACTCTTTGCGCCCCGTCAACATCGATATCCCCGCGCTCGTCCTGACCGCGACCGTGTGGGTCTACTGGCTCATCGTCGGCGCGATGGTCGTGCGGGCGCGACGCAGGACGCGGCAGCTCGCGGGCCTCGTGCCCGAGCAGGCGCTGGAGCGAAGGCTCTGGCTGGTGCTGGTTCCGCTGATCGTCCTCTGGATCGTCCTGCCGTGGCTCGCGCTGACGCGGACGCAGCCTCCGTTCGCCGTGCCGGAATTTGTGCTGCGCATCCCCGCGTTCGCTGCGCTGCGCTGGGCGGCGGCGGTCTGCGCGGTGATGTGTCTCGCGCTGACGGCGAAATGCTGGATCCGCATGGGAAGCGACTGGCGGATGGCGGTCAGCGAGACGCAGAAGGGCGCCCTGATCACCGACGGGCCGTTCGCTCGCGTCCGGCATCCGATCTACGCCCTGCAGATGCTGCTGATGCTGTGCTCGGCGATCATCGTACCGGTGGTGCCGATGCTGGTCGTCGTGATCGTTCATTGCTGCCTGATGAACCTCAAGGCGCGCAACGAGGAACGGCACATGCTGAAATCGCATGGCGTCGCCTACCAAGCCTATTTGCGACGCACCGGGCGTTTTTTTCCGCGCCCTGCGGCGAAGGGTGGCTCCTAGCTTGCGCCGTCGCGATACGCTTCGATGGCTCCGGGCCGGCGCCGCGCTGGCGCTGCTCGGCGCGGTGTTCCCGCCCGGACCGCAAGCCTCCGCCGGCGCGGCGGCCGCGAGCGGGGCGCTGCCTGCCGGGATCCCGCTCGAGCGCGGCATCGAGGATCGCATCCTCGCGCTCGACCCCGAGCACATCAGCGCCGGCGAGGTCCGTGATGTGCTGGCGCATGCCCCGGCACCGCGAATCATCTGTCTGCAAGGCAGCATGGCGTTCATCACGATGAAGCCTTTCGCCGAGTACCTGATCGCGATGGGTTACCCGGAGTCGGAGCTGCGCGATCCACGCGACGGCAGCATGTCGCGCAGCAGCTTCTACGACAGCGAGAAGCTCGCCGGAGAACTAGCCTGGTATTACGAAGCCGAGGGTCTGATGCCGATGCTGATCGGCCACAGCCAAGGAGGGATGCTGGCGATCAAGGTGCTCTACGAGCTCGCCGGCGCGTTCCACCGCGCCATACGGGTGTGGAATCCGGTGACCGGCGAAGCCGAACCGCGCACCACGGTCGTCGATCCGCTGACCGGTGTCGAGCGCCCGGTGGTGGGGCTCGAGGTGGGCTACGTCGCCGCGCTGGCCACCGGCAAGCTGCCGCGCTTCCTGCTCCTACAGTGGAGCATGATCGACAAGCTCAGTGCGATCCCGGACACGGTCGAGGATTTCACCGGATTCTCGATCGCCTGGGACTTGATCGCCGGGACCCCGCCCTGGAGCGACGAATACCATGCGGAAGGCACGGCCCGGGTGCGCAACGTCGAGTTGTCGGCGATGACCAGCCACATCCGCATGCCGCGAACCCGTTATTTGACCGGGAACCCGGCGACGCGCGCCTGGATCGACAATTACGATCCCGCGGTCCCGGTGGCGCCGCTGCCTGAAGGACCGGGCATCGATACCGCGAACATCGTGCATGCGGCGGACATCTGGTACAGCGTCAAGCGGCACTGGTGCATCGAGGCGCAGCGACTGCTCCGGGCGCGCCGCGCGGCGACCAAGGCGACGGGCGGCGGCGGTTGAGAGCCAAGCTCAATCTGTTCCAGGCAGCGATGGTGCGCTGGCGCGAGATGCATCCGTATAACGCCGTGCACGTGGTCACGCTGCCGCAGCCGCTCGATCTGCCGCGACTCGAGGCGAGCATCCGGCGGCAACTCGAGGGCCTGGGTCTGACCGGATTGCTGCTCGATCGCCGGCGATTGCGCTACGAGTGGACCGGCGGCGCGGCGGCGGCGCCGGTGACGGTCATCGCCGGCGGTGCCGAGTCGATCGCGACCCTGCGTGGCGAGATCGAGCGGCAGCTCAATGCCGAGTTCCCTAGCGCCGGGCGGATCGAGCCTTTTCGTTTCTTCGTCGTCGCGGACGGGGCCACGTTCCATTTCGGCCTCGCCTACGATCACTTCATCGCCGGCGGTGACTCGATCGTGCTGCTGCTGCAGCGTCTGGTCGAGGACTATTGCGGTATCGCGCGCGTCGGTTCGCCGTTATGGCGGCCGAATCTCTATCCGCCGAAATACCGCCGTCTGATACGGCGGCAGGTGATCGCGCTGACCCGGGGCCTCGCGAGCTGGGCGCGACTCATTGCGAGCTGTCGCCGCTCGGTGCGCCCGCGCTATAGCAACAGCAGCGACGGATACAACGGTGTCGTCTTCTGCCGTCTCGGCGCCGCCGACCAGGCGAACCTGGCGCGCACGGCGCGCGCCTGGGACATGACCCAGAACGACCTGTTCCTCGCCATCCTGCTCAAGACCCTGTCGCCGCGCCTGCCCGAGCGCTATCAGGCCCGGCGCCGCCGTCACCTCGCCGTGGGCTCGATCGTCAATATCCGGCGCGATTTCGGGGCCAAGGCGGCGGACGCCTTTGGGCCGCTGCTGGCAACGTTCCGCATCGCGCACCCGGTGCCCGCGGACATCGAACTGCACGAGCTCGCCGCTTTCGTCCGCGCCGAAACCGCCCGCGTCAAGCGGCGCAAGCTCTACCTGCAGACGCTGCTGGCGATCGGCCTGTCCAGCCTGCAATGGCGTTTTCTCTCGAGCGAGGACCGGCAGCGGTTTCACGCCAAGAACTTTGCGGTATGGGCCGGTGTCACGCCGTTGCAGCTCAATGCCCTTTGGCCGGCGGCGCGAGGGTATCCATTCCGCCTGGGCTATGTGCGCGCCGTGGCGACCGGGCCGCTGTCGGCGATCGTCGTCGCGCTGACCACGCTCGGCGACATCATCGAGCTCGCACTGTCATTCCGGACCGCGGCGCTGGACCGCGACCGCGCCGAAGGCATCGTCGCCGACATCGTCGATTGCATCAGGAGCCTTGCAAGATGACCGGGCGGCGCCGCGCCTTCGGGTATTGGGTCGCGGTGGTGCTCGCGTTTGTGGGTGCGGGATGCGAGACGACGCCGCTGCGGCCTCCGCCCGCGGACCTGCGGCAGGTGACGCCGGGCAGCGTGCTGCGCTCGCTGTCGATCGACCCTGCCGTCGAGGATCGAATTCTCGCGCTCGACCCGGAGCACATCGGCGACGGCGACGTCCGTAACACGCTCGCCAGGGGGCCGACGCCACGAATCGTCGAAATCCACGGCGGCGTCTATCCGGTCTACCTGCTGATGGCGTCATTTTCCGAATTCCTCGTCGGCATGGGTTATCCGGAAAACAGGATTCGCGATCCCGGCGACGGCGCTTATTCCCGCAGCCCGTACGAGAACAGCGAGCGCCAGGCGGGCGAGCTCGCCTGGTACTACGAGCACGAGGGGGTGCGCCCGATGCTGGTCGGCCACAGCCAGGGCGGGATCCAGGTCATCACCATCCTGCACGAGCTCGCGGGCACGTTCGGCACCGAGCGCAGGGTGTTCAATCCGCTGACCGACCGCTTCGAGAACCGCACGACCCTCGTCGATCCGGTGAGCGGCCGCGAACAGCCGGTCGTCGGCGTCTCGGTCGCCTATGCGTCGGTCGTCGGGACCGGCGGCTGGGCGATGGTGATGCCGGTCAACTGGAAAGTGTGGCCGGTCGTGCGCTCGATTCCCGATACCGTCGACGAATTCGTCGGCTATCACATCGGGCTGGATCTGTTCGCCTGGGACGCGCCCGGGCTGGAAGCGGCCAAAACGTTTCAGGCGGTGGGCACGGCGCACGTGCGCAACGTGACTTTGCCGGCGGCGTATTCGCATATCTTCGTTCCGATTACCGCGCAGCTCGCCGAATCCGCGGCGATGCGCGCGTGGATCAACGACTTCGACCCCGACAACGAGGCCGGCAGGGCGCCGCTGCCGGACGGTGCCGCGCTGAACGTGCTGTGGGCCGCCGATGTCTGGCACAGCGTCAAGAAGCACTGGTGCCTCGAAGCGCAGCGACTGATCCGCGCCCGGCGGGCAGCGCTGGGAAGGTAGCACGCGTCATCGAAGTATCGGCCGGCGCCGGCGGGTCGTCGGCCTGGCGTCCCCACGCCGATCCGCTGGCGCGGGGCAGTTGGTCTTGACCCATGAGCGCCGCGTAGGCACGTTGCCTTAGGGGCTGGAAGCAGGCGATAATCGCCGATTGTCCCGGTGGATGACGCGGGTCTGGCGGCCCACGCCGCCGGTACCTGCCATTCGGCACCCGGAAACCACCAAGACCGACGAACGCCGATGTCAGGCCCCCTTGCCGGAAAGGTCGCGCTCGTGACGGGCGCGTCGCGTGGCATCGGCCGCGCCATAGCGATCAAGCTCGCCGGCGCCGGCTGCGACATCGCGGCGAACTATTACAACAGCCACGATGAAGCCGAGACGCTTTGCGCCGAGTTGCGCTCTGCCGGCCGCAGGGCGTACGCGTTCCAGGCCAGCGTCGGCCTGCCCGAAAGCGTCGGCGACATGTTCAGCGCCATCGCCGGCCACTTCGACCGTCTCGACATCGTCGTCAGCAACGCCGCGAGCGGCGTGCTCAAGCCGGCGATGGCGATGTCGCTCAAGCACTGGCGCTGGTGCATGGAGACCAATGCGTTTGCGCTGGCGCTGCTCGCGCAGCACGCCGTGCCGCGCATGGCGGCCGGCGGGCGCATTATCGCGTTGTCGAGCTTGGGCGCGTCGCGGGCGATGCCCGATTACGGCTTCATCGGGGCATCGAAGGCCGCGCTCGAGTCCCTGGTGCGCACCCTGGCGCAGGAGCTCGGGCCGAAGCGCATACGGGTCAACGCGGTCAGCGCCGGGGTCGTCGACACCGACGCCTTGCGCCACTTCCCGAATCGCGAGGAGCTGCTGGACAGCTTTGCGCGACGGACGCCGGCCGGGCCGGTGCTTACGCCCGACGACGTCGCCGGCGCCGTGTATCTGCTGTGCCTGCCGGAAGCCGGGATGATCAACGGTCATACGCTGGTCGTCGACGGCGGGTTCTGCATCTCCGGGTGATGCCGCGATGAAGGTCGACTCCGGACTCTCCGGCAAGGTGGCGATCGTCACCGGCGGCAGCCGCGGCATCGGCCGCGCGATCGTGCAGCTGTTGGCCGACGAGGGCGCTGACGTCACCTTTTTCTACCGCGGCAACGCGGAGGCGGCCGCCGCGGTCGTGGCGGCGGGCAGCACGGCGGCCGGCAAGGTGGCTGCCGATCAGGTCGATGTCCGCGACGCGAAGGCCTGCGCCAGCGCGGTCGAGCGCGTCGCCGGGCGCACCGAGCGGATCGACATCCTGGTCAACAACGCCGGCGTGATCCGCGACAATCAGCTTGCCGCGCTGGACGATGAGGACATCCGCGTCGTCCTGGACACCAACATCAGCGGCGTGTTCAACATCACACGCGCGGTGATTCCGCACATGATCGTGCAGCGCGCCGGCAAGATCATCAACCTGTCGTCGGTCAGCGGCGACAAGGGCGGTCGAGGGCAGACGAACTATGCGGCGAGCAAGGGCGCGATCAACGCCTTCACGCGCTCGCTGGCGGTCGAGCTGGCGCCGCGCAAGATCACGGTGAACGCGGTCGCACCCGGGGTCATCGAGACCGAAATGTCGCACGATGTGCGCGAACTTGCCGGCGACCAGGTGAAATCGCGCATCCTGCTCAAGCGCTACGGCAGGCCCGAGGAAGTCGCGTACGCGGTCTGGTTTCTCGCCTCGCGCTACGCCGACTATGTGACTGGACAGGTCGTCGCCGTCGACGGCGGCTTCAAAATGGAGTGAAAGCATGGTGTCCAAACCGATAAGCAAGGAAGAAATCCTGGCGGTCTATCCGAAAGTCGCCGAGACGATGGCCGATGCCCTCGGCTGCGACGTTGACCAGGTCAAGCTCGACGTGTCGCTGATCGAGGGTCTCGACGCCGAGTCGATCGATTTCCTCGACATGGTTTTTCGCCTCGAACGCGCATTCAAGATCAAGATCCCGCGAGGCAAGATCGTCGAGAACGCCCGTGGTGACCTGCCCGAGGCGGAATTCGAGCAGAAGGGCATCGTCACCGCCAAGGGCATGGCGCAGCTCAAGTCGTATTTGTCCGAGATTCCCCCCGAGCGATTCAAGACGCCGATGAAGGTTGCCGAAATCCCACGCCTGTTCACGCCGGAGACGTTCTGCAAGCTGGTGATCAGCGCGCAACGCGAGGTGCAGGCCGCCGCCTGACCGCAGACGCGCCGTCGAATGAGCGACCACTTCGCCGCCTTTTCCTTCGTCGACCGGATAAGCGAGTTCACACCGGGCGAGCATGCGCGCGGCTGGTTCGCAGTCCCGCCGCAGCTCGCCGAATTCCGTGCGTGCCTGGTCGCCGAAGCCGTCGGACAGCTCGCGGCATGGGTCGCGATGGACAAGGTGGCGTACCGCGGTCGGCCGGTCGCGGCGCTGGCGACCGAGACGCGCTTCGAGGGTGACGTCGCCGCCGGCGATCTGCTGGAGCTCGACGTCGATATCGAGGACTGCGACGACGAAGTCATCGCCTACGGCGGCTGGGCGCGCGTGAACGGCAGGCGAGTCATCGAATTGACGCACTGTCTCGGACCGATGCTGCCGGTCGAGGACTTCGATACGCCGCAGGCACTGCGCGAGCGTTTCGCCTTGCTGCGCGGGCGCGGCGCGACGCCCGGGCGCTTTCGCGGCCTGGCCCCGGTGGCGGTCAGCATCGATGCGCGCGTGCCGGGCAAGTCGCTGCAGGCGACGCTTGAGGTGCCCGAGCATGCGGCGTTCTTCGGCGACCATTTCCCGCGCCGCCCGGTGTTCCCGGCGACCTTGCTGCTCGATGCGCAAATGCGCCTTGCGATGGAGCTCGCCAATGCGCCGGGCCGGCGGCCGGGTGCGGGGGCGATGGCGCCGGCGCGCTTGACCAATGTCAAGATGAGGGCGTTCATCACGCCGGGGCAACGGGTCGGCATCAACGTCGAAATGCTGGCCGCGCCGGACGAGGTCGGGAATGCGAGGATCGCGCTTAGCGCGCACGTCGCCGAGCGCGTGGTCGCCACCGCCCGCGTCGAGCTTTCCGCCCGGGTGCTGGCATGAGCGGACGCCGCCGCGTGGCGATCACCGGCCTGGGGCTCGTGACCCCTGTGGGGAACGACGTCGCCTCGACGTGGGCCGCGCTGTGCGAAGGTCGAAGCGGGGTGGCACCGATCAGCATTTTCGACGCCAGCGGATTTTCGACGCGGATCGCGGCCGAAGTGAAGGGCTTCGGCGACGCCGCGCTGGCCACCGAGCGCAAGCTGCTCAAGTTCGCCAACCGTTCGCATCGCTTTGCGCTCGGCGCGGCCGACCAGGCGATGCGCGACGCGGGCATCGCGCCGACGGCCGCGACGGCAGCGCGGTGGGGCTGCACGGTCGGCACCGGCATGATGGGTGTCGCCTACACCGACCTCGCAGCGGTGCAGCGGCACTCGGCGGCGGACGGCGAGCTCGATGCCGGCCGCCTGCTGGATGATCCGGCCGCCACGGATCCGATCGTGTTCTGCCGCAGCCAGTCGACGGCGGGTCTCGCGCTGTTGACGCGGCGCTTCGGCATCGAGGGCTACGCGACGTCCGTGCATACGGCCTGCGCATCCGGTGGCCAGGCAATCGGCACCGCCCTCAAGCTGATACGCCGCGGCAGCATCGACTACGCACTTGCCGGCGGCTTCGACTCGATGATCAGTCCCGTTGGTCTCGGCGGATTCTGTTTGTTGTCGGCCGTTTCG
>JBOIGD010000283.1:0-4229 GCA_050742615.1 Casimicrobiaceae bacterium
TAATCGGACGCCGGGCACCAGGCGATGGCATCTTCACCCGACTCCGCCAGCACCTGAAATTCGTCCGACGCGCTGCCGCCGATCTGGCCGGTGTCGGCGGCTACCGCGCGGAACTCGAGGCCGAGGCGGGTGAATATCCGCGCGTACGCGTCGTACATGCGCCGATAGGATTGCAGCATGCCGGCGAGATCGACGTCGAACGAATAGGCGTCTTTCATGATGAATTCGCGGGAGCGCATCACCCCGAAGCGCGGGCGAATCTCATCGCGGAACTTGGTCTGGATATGATAGAGATTCAATGGCAGCTGGCGATAGCTCTTCAGGTCCCTGCGGGCGATGTCGGTAATGACTTCCTCCGACGTCGGCTGGATGATGAAATCGCGCTGATGACGATCCTGGAAGCGCAGCAGCTCGGGACCGTACTTGTCCCAGCGCCCCGACTCCTGCCACAGCTCCGCCGGCTGCACGACCGGCATCAGGAGCTCGATCGCGCCGGCGCGGTTCATCTCCTCGCGCACGACTGCCTCGACCTTGCGCAGCACCCGCAGCCCGAGCGGCATCCAGGTGTAGATCCCGGCGGCGAGACGCTTGATCATGCCGGCGCGCAGCATCAGGCGATGGCTGGCGAGCTCGGCTTCGGCGGGCGCTTCCTTGAGCGTCGTGAGGAAAAACTGCGATAAGCGCATGCGCGGCCCGGCTTTTCGGCAAACCGCGTATTTTACGTCAATCGCGCGATCCTCGCCGCGGCGCCGGTCGCCGGCGGATTCGAGCGACGCGCGCGATTCAGCGCACGACGATGACCGGAATCTTCGAGTGCGTCAGCACTTTTTGCGTCTCGCTGCCGAGCAGCAGTGCCGAGACGCCGCGGCGCCCGTGCGAGGCCATGACGATGGCGTCGCAGCGATGCTTGCGCGCGGCCGCGAGGATCGCCCGCCACGGCGTCGAGTCGACCGCGCGCGCCGAGTCGAACGCGACGCGCGCCGACTTCGCTTTTTTTCCGACCGCGCCGAGTATCCTGTCCGCCTCCTCCTTGCATATCGCCGCGAACTCGCTGCGCGACATCGGCTCGGCGATCGCGCCGTCGGCGTACACCGGCAGCGGATAGTCGGGCGAGGCGTAGAACGCCGTGAGCTTGGCGCCGAGCGCCTTGGCCAGTGCGATGGCATGCGCAACGGCCTTGGCGGAGAGGCGCGTGCCGTCGGTTGCGACGAGAATGTTCTTGTACATCGGCGATGCCTCCTGTCGATCGCGGTCGCGGCCTTTCGCTGCGCCGCTCGCCGCATTATGCGCCGCGGCGCGGGCTTGGACGCGCCGTGCACGCATGCGACAATCGCGCTCAATGGACATCGATGATCCTCGGGTGTTCCCGGCACACGCCGACGCCGCCCAGGCGCCGTTGTTCCAGCTCGCCGAGGCAAGCCTCGCCGCGTCGAGCACGCTCCGCTCCGACGAAATCGACCGGACGCTGGTCACGGCGCTGGTCAGGCGGCTCGAAGGCGGCGACGGATCGTTTCTCGCGGAGCTCGTTGCCGCGGCGCCGTCTGCTCCGGTGGCGCGGCACTTGTGGCGGCGGTCGATCGACGCCTGGCGCGAAGCATCGCGCGGCGAGAGGCGGGACCGGCTGGCGGCAACGCTGTTCGCGCTTCCGCTAGTGCTGGTCGCCGCGGGCGCCGACGGCGACGCCGCGATCGTCGGCATCCTCGGCGATCGCGAGCGGGTGGCGGCGATCCTGCGCGAGCATCGTGCGCTCGGCGGCGGCGAGACCTTTGCGCTGGCGTCGCCCTTGGTCGCGGCCGACGCGTTCGACCTCGCGCGCCTGCCGCAGCTCCTCGCATGGCAGCGCCAGGCCGCGAGCGGCGCGGTCGATCATCTCGATCTGCACCCGACGCCGTTAGCGGTCAACGGCCGGCAGGAGGGCGTGCACCTGCGTTTCCTGGTGGGCGTGGCGCTCGCCGGGCCGAACGCCGACCTGCTGCGCGAAACGGCGCCCGCCGGCTGGGCGATGCCGCTGGCGCAGGAGCTCGCGCGCCAGCTGGCGGGACCCGGCTACACAGTGCTGGTCCTGCCACGGGCTCCGCAACCGCCGCTGGCGGCGCTGCAGCAGGGTCGCGGCGCGCAGCGCGAGATCGGCGCGCAGCTTTTCGCCAGCAATGCGATCCGCCGCCTGCGCGCCAGCGTCGGCGAGCCCTCGGCGGTGATTAGCGCGCATCGCTCGGCCGGCGCGCCGGGGGGCGGCGAGCTTCGGCTGTCGCTGTCGAACCCGTACGACTCGCGCCAGGCCGAGGGTTTCCGCTGTCCGCTGTTTGCCGGCGAGCGCGTCGCCGACATCGCGCAAATGCTTGCCGATCTGCTGCGCGATTGCCGTGTGGCCGACGTGCAGGCGCTCCCCGGCGTGCATCCGGATCGCGATCCGGCCACGGGCATGACCTTGCTGTTCAGGGCGGATGCGATCGACGCCGCACGCCAGTCGATCGTGCATTGAGGGAACGCATGCGCACCGCCAATCCCGAATGCGCTAACGGCGTCTGATCTTGCCGATGCCGCTGATGTCCCGCTCGACTTTTGGGTTGCCGATGTATTCGACCAGCCCGGCGCCCGAGATTCCGGCCCTGAGCAAGGTCTTTGCATTGACGATCGCCTTGCCGGCGCCGCTGACCTGCAGGAGGACAGTGTCGCTGACGAGGTCGCCTGCCTGATAGGAACCGGCGCCCGACAGATCGATGTGCTGCTCGGTCACGTCGCCCGCGATGTCCGCCTTGACCGCGCCCGAAGCGTCCAGACGCAGAGTGGTCGCCTGCAGATCGGCGATCCTGAGCTTGCAGGCGCCGGCAAAGTCGAGCCGCAAGTCCTTGGCCTTCATGCGGTCCGCGACCAGAGTGATCGCGCCGGCCGCTTCAAGGTGCTCGACCTGGATGAAGTCGATGGTGATCCTCGGCGTGCGCGGGGCCGCGCCGAAGATCCACTGCCACCAGTGCCCCCCCTGGTCGGCGAGATCGATCTTCAAAGTACGGTCGCGAACCTCGGTCCGGATCTGCTTCAGGCTGCGCGCCGGCGCTTCGATGGTCACGCCCTCGGTCGATCCCTGGCGCAGCATCACGTCCGCCTGCCCGTCGATCTCGATGCGGGAAAAGCCGCTGACGGCGCGGCTCTCGCGCGCGACGTCCGCGGCGAAGCTTCCGGCCGCAGCGAGACCGAGCAGGGCGGCGGCGGCGGCGACGGCTAGGCTTTTCAAGGCGCTTCCCGGCAATAGCAACATGGCTTTGATGCCGTGGCTTCCGTTTGCGGATTCACCGCACTCTCGCCCGCGGCGAGCCGCCTCAGACGGCGCTCAATTCCGCCCGGTAACGGCGGGCGTTGTCGACGTAGTGATCGGCGATCCAGCGCAGCTTGGCGACCTCGGCGGCGTCGAGCGTGCGCACCACTTTGCCGGGCGAGCCCAGCACCAGCGAGCGGTCCGGAATCGATCTACCTTCGGGCACGAGCGTATTGGCGCCGATCAGGCACTCGCGCCCGACACGCGCCCCGTTGAGGATCACCGCCTTGATGCCGATCAGCGAGCCTTCGCCGATCGTGCACCCGTGCAGCATCACCAGATGACCGACCGAGACCGAGGGCCCCAGCGTCAGCGGCACGCCCGCATCGGTGTGCAGAACCGAGCCGTCCTGGATGTTCGACCGTGCGCCAACGGTGATCGTATCGTTGTCGCCACGGATGACGACGTTGAACCATACCGAGGATTCGCTTTCGAGAACGACATCACCGATGACGGTCGCGTTGGGTGCGACGTAGTGGCCGCCGCCGCGCAGCTGCACGGTGCGGGAACCCAGAGCATAGAGCATCGAAGCGCGACCTGATGGCGACGAGGGCCATGATACGGCACCGGCCGCCGGCGCCGGATCGGCGAGGCCGGGATCGCGGCGAGCGTCGCAGGCTGTCGGCCGTCCGCCGAGGCCGTCCGGGAAGCAAGCGCTCAGGGCGGCGATGACGTGCCGGCCGTGGAGATGGGCGTCGGGCGGGGTGCGCCGTCGCGAACCATACGCGTGCCCGCCAGGCGGTCGTGCAGGAACTGCCGGTCCGGGTCGACCAGCGCCCAGGCGTAGTTCAACGCCAGCAGCGCCGCCGCCCACCCGCGATGACCATGGGGCCGCAGGGCCAGCGACGCCCCAATCGCGCCGGCGGGCCCGATCCAGCACGCCAGGTAGCGCAGCGCCGCGCGCGCGGCGCTGACC
>JBOIGD010000284.1:0-4751 GCA_050742615.1 Casimicrobiaceae bacterium
GTCGGGGACCGTCGGCACGTCCCAGGGCTTGGCGACGGGCTCGAAGCCGCCCATCACCAGGCCGCCCACTTCCTCCTTGTAGTAGATGTAACCGTCGGGGTCGCGCATCACCGGCAGATCGGGATGCACGCCGGCGATCGGCTTGGTGACCAGGTAGAAGTGCTCGGCAGCGAACAGGGGGACGTTGACGCCGGCGACCCGGCCGAACTCCCGTGCCCATTGACCCGAGCAGTTGACGAGGCTTTCGCAGCGGATCTCGCCTTCGCCGCCCTCGCCGCGGTAGCGCACGCCGGTGACGCTGCCGCGCTCGACCAGGACGGAGGTCACCGCGACGCTTTCCACGATGCGCGCACCGCGCGTGCGCGCCCCCTTGGCCAGCGATTGCGTCAGGTCGGTCGGATTGGCCTTGCCGTCGCCCGGAATCCAGACGGCGCCGCTCAAGTCGTCGGTGCGAAGCAGTGGATAGATCGTGCCGGCTTCGCGCGGCGTGATGAATTCGAACGCGATGCCGAAGCTCCTGGCGCGCGCCATCTGGCGTTTCAGCAGTTTCAGCCGTTCCGGTGTCCTGGCGACATTGAGGCTGCCGCACTGCTTCCAGCCGGTCGCAAGCCCGGTCTCCTGCTCCAGCGTCGCGTAAAGCTCGATGCCGTAGCGGCTCATGCGGGTCGCGTTGCGGGTCGCGCGCAGCTGTCCGACCAGTCCGGCGGCATGCCAGGTGGTGCCGCAGGTCAGCCGCCCCTGCTCGAGCAGCACGACGTCGCTGCAGCCCAGCTTGGTCAGGTGATACGCCACCGACGCGCCGGCGATGCCGCCGCCGACGACGACGACGCGCGCCTGCGCAGGAATCTCCACACTCATCGGCTCGATGCCGCGGCGTCAGCCGCGCTGCGCGTTCGAACGGGTGTCATCAGGCACGGGGTCAAAGCTTCAGGGCGGCGATGCCCGCGACCACGCTGGCCGCGCCGGCGACGCGGCGCCAGCCGAATCCCTCCTTCAGCCACAGCGAGCCGATCAGCGCGGCGAAAAGCACCGAGGTCTCGCGCAGCGCCGCGACCGCCGCGATCGGCGCGCGTGTCATCGCCCAGAGGACGATACCGTAGGCGGCGAGGCTGCATGCGCCTCCGCCCAGGCCCGTACGCCAGCCGCGGCGCAGATACGCAAGCGCCGGCGCCCGGCGTCTCGCCAGCACCCAGGCGACGAACGGGATCCCTTCGAGGAAGATCAGCCAGCAGACGTACGCCAGCGCATTGCCCGACGCTCGCGCACCGGCGCCGTCGACCAGGGTGTAAGCGGCGATGATGACCGCATTGCCGAACGCCCAGAACGCCGCGGCCGGCGGATGCCGGCGCTGTCCGCCCCGGCTCTGCATGAAGGCGATGCTGACGATGCCGAGCGAGATCAGCAGGATGCCCGCCGAGATCTGGACGCTCGGCAGCTCGCGCAGAAAGATGCTGCCCAGGACCGCGACGATCAGCGGCGCCGTGCCGCGCATTAGCGGATAGGCGAACGACAGGTCGCCAGTGCGATACGCCTGCACCAGCGTCAGGTAGTAGCCGAAGTGGATCGTCGCCGACGCCGCGATGAACGGCCAGGCGGCGGGACCAGGGCGCGGCACGAACGCCAGCAATGCCAGGCCGCATACCGACGACCCGGCGACGACCGCCGCCGTGTCCAGCAGCACGTCGCCGCCGGAAGACCCCTTGAGCAGCGCGTTCCAGCCGGCATGCAGCAGGCCGGCGGCGAGCACCGCCAGCGTTACGCCGAGCGATAGCTCCATCAGGCGGTGTGCGGCTTGCGCTTCTGCCAGCCGGGCTTGCCGTCGTCGGCATCGACGTCGGGCACCGGCGCCGGTTCCTTCAACCGGGTCTTGGCCAGCACGCCGGCCTGCTCGAGGATCGGATACGCGATCGAGCAGATGTGCGAGTTGATGCGCTTGAGGTCGCTGATCAGGTCGAGGTGCAGCGACGAGGTCTCGATGCTTTGCGCGGTGTTGCTGGTCAGGCGCTCGATGTGCGAATCGGAATAGGCACGCTCGAGGTCGCGGAACATCACCTTCTCGGCCAGCAGCTGCTGCGCGCTGGTCAGGTCGCCGTGCAGGAAAACGCTCATCCCCAGCCGCAGATTGGCGACCAGCCGGCCGTGCAGGTCGCAGATCTCTTGCATCCCGGCCGCGGAGAAATTGCGTCCTTTCTCGATCTTCTTCTCCTCGAGATCGGTAATGACCCGCTCGATGATGTCGCCGACCTGTTCCATGTTGATCGTGAACGACACGATGTCGGTCCAGCGGCGGCCCTCGCGCTCCTCCAGCGCCTCACGGCTGATCTGGGTCAGATAGAGCTTGATCGCCGTGTACAGCTCGTCGACGATGTCGTCCATCTTGCGCAGCCGCTCGGCCAGCGCGCGATCGTTGGTCTTGAGCACGGCCAGCATCCCGGTCAGCATCTGCTCGATGACGTCGCCGATCCGCAAGGCCTCGCGGGCGGCGCAGCCAATCGCCAGCGCGGGGGTGGTCAGCGCCGACGGGTCCAGGTAGCGTGGCTTCGCCGGGTCGTCGGCGTCGGGCTTGGCCGGCATCATTCTCTCGGCGACCAGAGCGATCTTCTCGGTGAAGAAGAGGAAGGCAACGGCGATCGTGACGTTGAACAGCAAATGGAAATGCACAACCATCCGGTTCTCCGCGGGTCCGACGGACGCCAGCAACGGCTCGATATGGCCGAGCAGCGGCGCGATCGCGAGGCAGCCGATCAGCTTGAACAGGAAGTTGCCCAGGGTGACCCGCCGCGCTTCCGGCAGCGAGCGCAGCGTGTTGAGCATCGCCAGCAGCCCGCTGCCGAGATTGGCGCCGAGCACCAGCGCCATCGCGACGTGGATGCCGATCACCTTCGACGCCGCGAGCGTCGCGGTCAGCAGCACGACCGCAAGGCTCGAATAGGAAAGGATGGAGAACATCGCGCCGACCAGCATATCGAGCAAAACGTCGCCGGTCAGCGATCCGAAGATCACCTGGACGCCGGCAGCCTGCGTCAACGGCCGCGCCGCCAGCACGATCAGTTGCAGCGCCATGATGATCAATCCCAGGCCGATCAGGATGTGTCCGAAGCGGCCCGCCTTGGCGTTTTCGCGCGTCAGGTAAAGCACTACTCCGGTAAAGATCAGCAGAGGCGAAAGCCACGACAGATCGAACGAGAACACCAGGACCATCAGGCTCGTGCCGACGTCGGCGCCGAGCATCACCGCCAGCGCCGGCGCGGTGGCGATCAGTCCCTGCCCGACGAAGGCGGCGACGATCAGCGCGGTGGCGGTGCTGCTCTGGATCAGCGCGGTGACGCCGAGGCCCGCCGCGAACGCGGCGAAGCGGCTGGACACGCTCTGTCGCAGCACGCGCCGCAGATCGCCGCCGTACAGGCGCAGGATGCTGGCGCGGACAATATGCGTGCCCCAGACGAGCAGCGCGACTCCAGCCAGCAGGTTGAGCAGGGTCTGCATCAGCAGCGCGTGGCCGATTGCACGATCGCGGCAAAATGCGCGAACGGCGGCGTCCGGCGGCCGGCGACCTTGGCGGCGTCGTCCCAGCGCCGCAGTGCCACCGCGCGCATCGCGCCCGGGCGCGCGGCGAATTCGGCGGCTGCTCGCGCGTTGAAGATGCCGCCCTGCAGCGCGAGGCTCCGCTGCGAATCGGCCGAGAGTGCGGCGTAGTAGTCGGGCTCGGTCGCGCAGAGATAGCGCTTGGCGTCGACGTGCAGCCGGATCGCCTCGAGCACGTCGTCGTCGAACAGGGGTCGCAGGAAAGGCAGCGCGACATACTGGTGCACGTCGTCGATGCCGCGAGCCGTCGGCGTGTCACCCTGGTCGGCGAGTAGGTGGCCCAGGTCGTGCAGCAGTGCGGCGCTCACGAGCGCCGCGTCGGCACCGGCACATTCGGCCGCGTGGGCGGTCTGCAGCGCGTGCTCGAGCTGCGTCACGGGTTCGCCCGCGTACATGCGACCGCCGCCGCGGTCGAACAATGCGCCGATGTCAGGCAGCGTCAGCGCCACCGTCGGACGCGTCCGGACCCGGCCCGCCGCCTCACCATGGCAGCGAGTAGGTTTTCACGTTCGTGAAGCTCTTCATCGCTTCCTGCACGCCTTCCTTGTGACCGAGCCCTGAATCTTTGATGCCGCCGAACGGCGTAAGTTCGAGGCGGTAGCCGGGCACCTCGCGGACGTTGACGCTGCCGACGTGCAGCTCCGAGACCAGGCGTGTCACGTAGTCGAGCCGGTTGGTGCACACCGCCGACGACAAGCCGTAATCGGTCGAATTCGCGATCGCGATCGCTTCGTCGAGCGTGCCGAAGCGGATGACCGGCGATACCGGGCCGAAGGTCTCGTACTTCACGACCGGCATGTCCGGCGTCACGCGGTCGAGCACCGTCGGCGAATACAGCGCACCGCGACGAACATTGCCGTAGAGCAAGCGCGCGCCGCGCGCGACGGCATCGTCGACCTTGGCCTCGAACGATTTCGCCGCTGCCTCGTCGATCACCGTGCCCATGTCCATCGCCGGGTCCATCGGGTCGCCGTACTTCACCGCCTTGGTCTTTTCCAGCAGCAGCGCTACGAACCGCTCCGCGATCGCCTCCTGCACGAGCATCCGCTTGATCGCGGTGCAGCGCTGCCCCGAGTTCTTGTACGAACCGGCGGCGGCGAGCGTGGCGGCTTCCTCGATGTCGGCATCTTCCATGACGATCAGCGGGTCGTTGCCGCCGAGCTCCA
>JBOIGD010000285.1:0-9663 GCA_050742615.1 Casimicrobiaceae bacterium
GTAGACAGCCGCGGATCGTGCGCACCCCGCGAACAGGTAAAATAGAGGTTCCCGGCGCTGCGCATTCGCTGCGCCGCGCACGCCAGTCCACGGAGACCGCCATGCCCATCGTTTCGATGCGACAACTGCTCGACCACGCCGCCGAAAACGCGTACGGATTACCGGCATTCAACGTCAACAACCTGGAGCAGGTGCAGGCCATCATGAGCGCCGCGGCCGAGACCAACAGCCCGGTGATCATGCAGGCGTCGGCGGGCGCGCGCAAATACGCGGGCGAGATCTTCCTGCGCCACCTGATCGAAGCGGCGGTGGAAAGCTATCCGCACATCCCCATCGTGATGCACCAGGACCATGGCCAGTCGCCGGCGGTGTGCGAATCGGCGATGCAGCTCGGCTTTTCGTCGGTGATGATGGACGGCTCGCTGCGCGAGGACGGCAAGAGCATCGCCGACTACGACTACAACGTCGCCGTCACGCGCAAGGTCGTCGACGAAGCGCATGCGATCGGCGTCACCGTCGAAGGCGAACTGGGTTGCCTCGGATCGCTCGAGACGATGAAGGGCGACAAGGAGGACGGCCACGGCGCCGAAGGAACGATGACGCGCGAAATGCTGCTGACCGATCCGACGCAGGCCGCCGATTTCGTCGGGCGCACGCAGCTCGACGCGCTGGCGATTGCGATCGGCACGTCACACGGCGCGTACAAGTTCTCGCGCAAGCCCACCGGCGACATCCTGGCGATCGGCCGCATCAAGGAGATCCATCGCCGCATCCCCAACACCCACCTGGTGATGCACGGCTCGTCGTCGGTGCCGCAGGACTTGCTGAAGACGATCCGCGACAACGGCGGCGAGATGAAGGAGACCTACGGTGTGCCGGTCGAGGAAATCCAGGAAGGCATCCGTCACGGCGTGCGCAAGGTGAACATCGACACCGACATCCGGCTGGCGATGACCGGCGCGATCCGCAAGTTCTTCCGGGAAAATCCGTCGAAGTTCGATCCGCGCGAATACCTGAAGCCGGCGATGCTCGCCGCAAAGGCGATATGCGTCGCGCGCTACCAGCAGTTCGGCAGCGCGGGCAAGGCTTCGCAGATCAAGCCGATGCCGTTGCCGAAAATGGCCGCGCGCTACCGGAGCGGCGAGCTGCGGCAGATCGTCAATTAGCGCGCGAAATCGGCGCGACCGGCCGACGCGCCGGATTCACCAGGTCGCGACCATCGCCACGACGGCCGCGGCCATCGTGCCGGTGGCGAGCCACCCGAGGGCCTTGAGCCGCCGTGTCACGATGAAGCTGCCCATGACCTTGGCATCGTCGGCCAGCAGCATCATCACGACCATGATCGGCACGGCGATGATGCCGTTGATCACCGCGGACCAGAACAGCGCCCGGATCGGATCGATGGGCGAAAAGTCGAGCGCCACCCCACCGAGCGTCGCCAGCGCGATGATCGCGTAGAACTCGCGGGCCTCGAGCAGCTTCAGGTCGAGACCCCGCTTCCACTCGAAGGTCTCCGCGACCGCGTAGGCGGCGGAGCCCGCGAGCACCGGTACGGCGATCATCCCGGTGCCGATGATTCCCAGCGAGAACAGCGCGAAGCTGAAATCTCCCGCCAGCGGTCGCAACGCGCTCGCCGCCTGCGCCGACGTCTGGATGTCGGTGATGCCGGCGGCGTTCAGGGTCGCGGCGGTCCCGAGGATGATGCAGAACGCGACGATGTTCGAGAACGCCATGCCGAGATAGGTGTCGACCTTGATCCGCTGCAGGTGCTCCGCCGCGCCCTCCGGCGCGTGCGCCAGCGCGCCGGCCGCGGGATCGGCATTGAGCTCCTCGACCTCCTGCGACGCCTGCCAGAAGAACAGGTAGGGACTGATCGTCGTGCCGAAGACCGCGACGATCACCGTCAGGTATTGCGCCGTCAGCGCGAAGTGGGGCCGGACCGCGTGCGCGGCGACCTCGGCCCACGGAATCTGGATCGTCAGCACCAGGACGACGTACGAGAGCAGCGCCAGCGTCAGCCATTTCAGGTACCGCACGTAGCGCTGGTAGGAAAGGAATACCTGGAGCAGCAGGCAGGTGATGCCGATGACCACCGCATGCCCGTGCGGCGGTCCGCCGATGACGAGCTGCATCGCCTCGCCCATCGCGGCGATGTCCGCCGCGATGTTGACGGTGTTGGCGACGACGAGCAAGGCGACCACGGCGTAGAGCACCGGGCGCGGAAAATGCCGGCCGATGTTCGACGCCAGGCCGTGGCCGGTGACGCGTCCGATGCGCGCGCTGACCAGCTGGATGCCGACCATCAGCGGGTAAGCGAAGACGATCGCCCACAGGGTCAGGAAGCCGAACTGCGCGCCGGCCTGCGAGTACGTCGCGATGCCCGACGGATCGTCGTCCGCGGCTCCGGTGATCAGTCCGGGGCCGAGCTGGCCTGCCCATCTGCGTATTCTCGGTATCATCATCACGCACCGCGGGCGGACCGCGCGAGTATAGCGCCGCACGGCACGATATCGCGCGCGCCGCGTTGCCGCCGGACAAAAAAAAGGCCCCGGTCTGGCCGGGGCCTGGTGAGAGGAGCGATCCGCTGGAGCGGAGCGCGCTGCCGGCGCCTAATGCCAGTCAGCCTCGATGTCCCTGTCCTTGGTTTCGCGCAGGAACAGCGCTCCGACGATGAAGGTCATGACCGAAACGACGATCGGATACCAGAGCCCGAAATAGATGTTGCCGGTAGCCGCCACCATCGCGGTGGCGAGCAGGGGCAGCATGCCGCCGAACCAGCCGTTCCCTATGTGGTACGGCAGCGACATCGACGAGTAGCGGATCCGGGTCGGGAAGAGCTCCACCAGGAACGCCGCGATCGGGCCGTACACCATGGTCACGTAGATCATCATGATGACCAGGATCAGCAGCGTCATCGGGTAGTTGATCTTGGCCTTGTCCGCGCTCGCCGGTGCGCCGGCGGCCTTCAGCGCGTCCTTGTATTTCGCCTCGTCCCAGCCCTTGAGCTCGGTGTTGCCGACCTTGACGATGACGCTGTCGGCCGATCCCGCGGGCAGCTCGGTCGTCGTGAAGGACAATCCGGACTTGGTCAGGAAGTCCTGCGCCTTGTCGCAGTCGCTGAATGTCGACCAGGGGCCGACGAAGATGTGGAACTGGCAGTCCTTGGCCGCGACGGTGATCGTGTTGGCGGCCTGGAACGCCTCGAGCGCCGGATTGACGTAGTGCGTGAGTCCCTTGAACAGCGGGAAATAAGTCAGCGCCGCGATCAGGCAGCCGGCGAGGATGATCTTCAGCCGGCCGATCTTGTCCGACAGAGCGCCAAACACCAGGAAGAACGGGGTGCCGATCAAAAGCGCAAGCGCGATGAGGATGTAGGTCGTCGCGCCGTCGAGCCTCAGTGTGATGACCAGGAAAAACAGCGAGTACAGCTGACCCGTGTACCAGACCACGCCCTCGCCGGCGGTGGCGCCCAGCAACGCGAGCAGCGTGAGCTTGTTGTTCGGGTACTTGAGGAAGCTGTCGCGCAGCGGCGCCTTAGAGCCCTTGCCTTGGGCCTTCATCCGCTGGAACACCGGCGATTCGTTCAGCTTCAGCCGGATGTAGACGGAGAAGATCAGCAGGACCAGCGAGACCAGGAACGGAATCCGCCAGCCCCAGTCGGCGAAGTCCTTCGGCGCCATCCAGCCGGTGAATCGGCACAGATAGATGATGATCAGCGCCAGGAACAAGCCGACGGTCGCGGTCGTCTGGATCCACGCGGTGTCGTAGCCGCGCCGATTCTGCGGCGCGTGCTCCGCGACGTAAGTCGCCGCCCCGCCGTACTCACCGCCGAGCGCCAGCCCCTGCAGGAGTCGCAGCGACACCAGCAGGATCGGCGCCAGCCAGCCGATCGACTGGAACGTCGGCAGCAGTCCGACGGCAAAGGTCGAAAAGCCCATGATGACGATCGTCACCAGGAAGGTGTACTTGCGCCCGACCAGGTCGCCGATGCGGCCGAAGACCAGGGCCCCGAACGGCCGGACCAGGAACCCCGCGGCATAGGTGGCGAACGCCGACAGCAGCGCCGCGGTGTCGTTGCCCTTGGGAAAGAACAGCGCGGCGAAGAACGGCGCGAGGATTGCGTACAGGTAGAAGTCGTACCACTCGAAAACCGTGCCCAGCGACGAGGCGAATACGACGCGGCGTTCCTCGCTCTTCGAGCTGAGCTGGACGTGCCCGATCGGACGGCTGGCTGTGCTCATCGTTCTTCCTCCCGAGGTAAGAACCTACCCAGAACGTTGGCAGCCCGGCGACGGACGGCGGGTTTCTGCGAACCCTGATTCCATCACGCGGCTGCGGCCGCGGTGCCTTGGCCCGAAGCTTAGGGAAAGCCCCGGCGAAAGGCAAGTTAATACGGCCGGGCGCCGCGCCGGCCCCGATCCGCCCGGCTTTAAGCCGCGGCAGGCGGTTTGCCGCGCTGTACCCGGCCGGCCGGACTCGCGCAGCGTCCCCGGCCGACGCCCTCGGCGATGGCGCCCGCTAACGCGCCGCGCAAAGCGGCAATTCCAGGACTTGCAGCACGTCGCCACTGTGCGCGTTCTCGGCCAGGGCGACGACGGAAAGCGGGCCGCCGTCTGCCGGCAGCGGCATGCTGAGCCGGGCGGTCGCGGCGCCCGACGCGTCGAGCGCTATGTCCTGGCGCCACTGCCTGACCACGTGATCGTGGCGCAGGCGCTTGCCCGCGTTCTCGCCCGCTCGGACGTCGCTCGCGAGCCCGCTCTGGACCAGCGCCACGGCAACGACGGCATCGGTGCGATCGCGTGGGTCGGCGACAGCGGCGCGCAGTTCAATCTCGGCCGTGCCGTCCCGCCGCTGGACGGCCAAGTCGATCACGGCCCGCGCCGGGCGCGCGTTGATCGCAGCGATCGCGTCCTGCAATCCGCCGCTGCGCCATTGCGGAAAATCGCGGCCCTGCAGCACGACCTGCGGCGTGTAGACGAACGGCGCACCAGAGCGCGCCGACTCGTCGCGCTGCCGCGCGGTGAAGCCGGCGCTGGCGAAACGATCCTTCCAGCCGAGACGGTCCCAATAGTCGACGTGCAGCGCGAGCGCCACGGCGCCGCCACCGAGACCATCGGCCGCGAGTGCCGAGAGCCAGCGATCGGCCGGGGGGCAGCTATCGCAGCCTTCCGAGGTGTAGAGCTCGATCAGTGCCGCCGTACGATCTGCGCTGTGCGCCCGGCAATCCGCGCTCGCGTTCGCAGCCGACGCCCCGATCGCTACCGCCGCCAGCATCGCGCTCCAGATGTGCATGCTCGATCTCCATGTTTGTCATCGGCCGGTTGGTCGCACGGAATCCGGCGGCCCTTACGTCGGCGAGCCGGAGCAGCTCCCGCCCCGGGCACTTTTGGCTATGCTAGCATCGCCCGACTGTGGCAGCCGCGCGATCCGTGCGGCGGCGCCACGGCCCTTCCCGACCGCAGAAAGGCTAAAGCCATGGGGATTTTCAGCATCATCGGAACCATCGTCGTCGGATTCATCGTCGGCTGGATCGCGCGCGCCGTGGTGCCGGGCGTCGATGCGCTCGGATTCTGGATGACGACGGGCCTGGGAATCGCCGGCTCGATCGTCGGGGGCGTCGTCGGCGGCCTCATATGGAAATCGCCGGACGGCAAATTCCACCCGGCCGGCTGGGTGTTGTCGGTGATCGGCGCGGCAGTCCTGTTGTGGGCGTACAACCGCTACGCGCGCTAAGCGCAGCTAGCCAAACGCGCGCCGCCGGTACGGAGCAGGCGACTCCGCCCACGCCGCCGTTCTCCAAGGCGAGTGGTGACGCGATCGGCCGGCTTCGCCGGTGCCCTCCGATTGCCGCACCCGGTTTCGATCCCCGCCCTTGACGCCTGTCTGCGGCGACGCTAGGCTTATGTTCGATAGTCGAACATATGTGCGTTAATCGCACACAACGCGTCGGGGAGAAAGTGAGCGAGTTGGCAACGGCCGCGGCCGTCACGCGCGTGTTCGGCATCGCTGCCGGAATCGTCGCACACGCTCCGAAACGGCCGGCCTTTGCACGCGTTCGCCATTAGCGCCGGCGACCGCGAATCGGTAAAGGTCGTGGCCGCACCCGGGCACCCGCCGACCACGGCGAAATTTCTGGTCGGACTGATCGGCGAGGGAATCCAGGGCTCGCGCTCGCCCGCGCTGCACGAACAGGAAGCGCGCGAGCTAGGTCTCACGCTGCACTACCAGCTGATCGATCCGGCGCGCATCGAGCGCGCCGTGACCGGGCTGCCGCAGCTGCTCGACGCCGCTCAGGCCATCGGCTTCGCCGGACTCAACATCACGCATCCGTTCAAGCAGGCGGTGCTGCCGATGCTCGACCGGCTGTCGCCGGATGCCGAAGCCATCGGCGCGGTCAATACCGTGGTCTTTCGCGACGGCCGGTGCTCCGGCCACAATACGGACTGGTCGGGCTTCGCCGCGCCGTTCCGCCGCGATCTGGCCGACGTAGCGCGGGACCATGTGGTGTTGCTGGGTGCCGGCGGCGCCGGTTCGGCGGTGGCCCATGCGCTGTTGAGCCTGGGAACGCAGCAGCTGTCGATCGTCGATCCCGACGTGTCCAAGGCCGAGGCGCTGGCGCGGGGACTCTCCGCGCGCTTCGCCGGGCGCCTGGTGCAGCTTGCACGCGATGGCTGCGCGGCGATCGCCGCAGCCGACGGGCTGATCAACGCGACACCGATCGGGATGACCGGTCATCCCGGCATCGCGATCGATCCGGCGTGCCTCACGCGCAGGCACTGGGTCGCCGACGTCGTCTACGTGCCGCTGCAGACCGAATTGTTGCGCGCGGCCGAGCAACGCGGCTGCCGCACGCTCGACGGCGGAGGCATGGCAGTATGGCAGGCGGTGGGGGCATTCGAGCTGTTCACCGGTCGCGCACCCGACGCGCGGCGCATGGAACGGCACTTTCGCAGCATCGTTTCGTGACGGCAGTCATCTGACATCACGCCATCTCGCATCACGCCGACGCCCGCATGCACGATCACCGCCGCGCGCAAGGATGGAACGAACCATGACCCAGATATCCGACCGTGAAATGATCGCCGGCGCCGGCAATCCGCTGGGCATGGACGGCATCGAGTTCGTCGAGTTCTCGACCAGCAAGCCGCAGGCGCTCGGCCAGGTGCTGGAAATGATGGGCTTCCGGCCGATCGCGAGGCATCGCTCGCGCGAGGTGCTGCTCTACCAGCAGGGCGACATGAACATCATCGTCAACGCCCACGCGGGCGGCCAGGCGCGCTCGTCGCCGCCGTCTGAGACGCCGACGATCGCCGCCTTTGCGCTCCGCGTGCGCGACGCGGCGGAAGCCTACCGCCATGCGATCGACCGCGGTGCCTGGATCGTCCCGTCGCAGGTCCAGGTGATGGAGCTCAACATCCCGGCCATCCACGGTGTGGGGTCGAGCCGCATCTACTTCGTCGATCGCTATCGTGATTTTTCGATCTACGACGTCGACTTCACGCTCAACCCGGGCGTCGATCCGCATCCGCCGGCGCTCGCCGATCTGCACTGGTTCGGCATCGTTCAATACATCGGCAGCGATCGCATGCAGGACTGGACCGAGTTCTACCAGGAGCTCTTCGGCTTCGTCCCGCTGCCCGACGAGCAGCGGTACGGCATCCTGCCGAAGGGACGCATCCTGCTCGGCCCTTGCGGACGGTTTCACCTGCAGCTGATCGATCCCAAGCCCGGTATATTCGACGTCGAGCCACAGGAGTCGCTGCAGCGCATCGGCCTCGGGACGTCCGATGTGCTCGGTGCCGTGGCGGCGCTCCGAGAGCGCGGCATCGGCTTCGTCGAATCGCACGACGTCCACTCCGAAACGCGCGGCGCGCTGACTCAGGCCTATCTTGGCGGCGTGATGTTCGAGCTGGTGCACGATGAGCGCGGATGACCGCGCCCCGGGCGACGCCGCGGGTGCGCCGCTGCCCAACATCGACGATTTCGGCATGGACACGATCTCGCTGGCCGGCACGCTGCCGGCCAAGCTTGCGGCGATCCGGGAAGCCGGCTTCTCGCAGGTCATGCTGTCGGCACGCGACGTCGTCGGCCACCCCGATGGATTCGACGACGCGGTGCGCGCGGTCCGCCGGAGCGGACTCCGCGTCACCGGCTTCCAGGTGCTGCGCGACTTCGAGGGGCTTTCGGGCCATCTTCACGACTACAAGATCGACGTCGCGAAGTCGATGCTGGAAATGTGCCATGCACTCGGATCGAAGGTGCTGCTCGTGTGCTCGTCGACTTCGACGCATGCCACCGGCGACGCCGACGCCCTGGCGCGCGACCTGCGCAAGCTCGCGATGCTGGCCATTCCGCTGGGGATCGACGTCGCCTACGAGGGTCTGTCCTGGGGCCGCACCGTCAATGAATTCACCGCCGCGTGGGACATCGTCTGTCGTGCCAACGCCCCCAACCTCGGGATCGGCATCGATTCGTACCATATCTTCGCGACCAAGACTTCGCTGGAAGATCTGGACCTGCTCCTTCCCGAAAAAATATTTCTCGTCCAGCTGGCCGACTTCATGTGGCAGGAGGTCCGCACGGCCGAGGAACGGATCGCGACCGCGCGGCACTTCCGCGTCTTCCCCGGGGAAGGCGTGCATAGTGAGGCGCTGGCCGATCTGGTGACGCGCCTCGACCGGCTCGGCTATCTCGGCGACTACAGCTTCGATGTCTTCAACGACGATTACCAGCAGATGCCGCCGGCGACCGTCGCGGCGCGCGCCCGCCGCTCGGCGCTCTGGCTGGGCGAGGACGTGCTGCGCCGGGCCGTGCCGCTGCCGAACAGGATCCGCCTGCGCCGGACCGGCAACTGATCGAGCGCAGCAAAATTAGCCGCCCGAATTCCGGCGGCGCGGCAATACGCCCCGTCTATAATTCCCGCATGAGCCAATTGCCATCGGCCGCGACGATGTACCGCGCCCTGGCCGCGCGCGACCCGGCGTTCGACGGACTCTTCTACGTCGCGGTGAAGACGACGCGAATTTTCTGTCGCTCCGTGTGCCATGCCCGCACGCCGAAGCGTGAAAACGTGGAGTTCTTCGCCGATCCGCAAAAGGCGCTCTACGCCGGGTACCGCCCATGCCTGCGCTGCCGACCGCTCGACCGGGGGCGCGAGCCGCCGCCGCTGGTCAACCGGCTGCTGGCCGCCGTCGAGGCCGACCCGGCCGGACGTCTGCGCGAAGGCGACCTGGCGCGCATGGGCATCGAACCGTCCACGGCGCGGCGCGCGTTCCAGCGCTACTGCGGCATGACATTCCACGCCTACCACCGCGCGCGCCGCATGGGGCTCGCGCTGACCGGAGTACGAGAGGGAAAAAGCCTGCTCGACCTGCAACTGGACCACGGCTTCGAATCGCCCAGCGGATTTCGCGACGCGTTCGCCAAGGTATTCGGCACCGCGCCGAGCAACGCGCGGGCCATCGATTGCCTCTACGCCAAGTGGCTGGAGACGCCGCTGGGACCGATGCTCGCGCTGGCCAACGACGCGGGACTGCACCTGCTCGAGTTCGTCGACCGCCGCGGCCTGGAGCGCGAGATCAAGCGCCTGCGGCAGCGCGTCAGGCATCATGTCGTCCCCGGCGAGCACCGCCACCTCGACCAGATCGCCGCGGAGCTCGACGC
>JBOIGD010000286.1:0-31023 GCA_050742615.1 Casimicrobiaceae bacterium
ATGTCGGCGTACGGGGCGAGATCCATGTCGATATTGAGCGCGAGGCCGTGGTAGCTGCGGCCGTTCCGGACCTTGAGTCCCAGCGCGGCGATCTTGGCCATGGCGCCGCGGTGCCGGACGTATACGCCCGGGGCGTCGTTCCGGCCGATCGCGGCGACGCCATACGAATCAAGCAATTCTATCACGGCGGACTCGATGGCCCGGACGAGCTGGCGGACGCCGAGGCGGCGGCGGCGGATATCGATCAGCAGGTATGCGACCAGCTGTCCGGGCCCATGGTAGGTGACCTGCCCGCCGCGATCGACCTTCAGCACCGGAATGCCGTTGTCGCGCAACAGATGCTCGCGCCGGCCCGCAAGCCCCAGCGTATAGACCGGCGGGTGCTCGGTCAGCCAGATTTCGTCCGGCGTCTGCGCCGCCCGAGTGTCGGTGAACGCCTGCATCGCGCGCCAGGTGGCCACGTAGTCGGTACGCCCGAGGCGCCGGACCAGGCGGGCGCCGGGTGCCGGATCGCTCGCTGCGCCCACCGCGCTAGAGCACCATGACGACGTGCGGGTGCGCGGACAATTCGCGATAGAGATTGTCGAGCTGCTCACGGGACCTGGCATTGACCGTGCAGGTCAGTGAAATGTAGTTGCCTTCGCGCGAGGTGCGCATTTCCATCGACGCGCTGTCGAAGTCGGGCGCGTGGCGTAGGACGACCTCGAGCATCGCCTGGGCGAAGCCGTCGCGCGTCCGGCCGACGATCTTGAGCGGGAACGAGCAGGGAAACTCGAGCAGCGATCCGGATTCGGACACGGTTTGCACGGCTCGAATATGGGGCCGCCCGCGCCCGCGCGCAAGCGTCGTCGCATTCAGCCAGCGTACATGTAGTCGCGCGTCGCCGGGTGCGGCAGCCGTCCGTCCGGCAGCGACTTGCCGACCAGCAGCTGGAACAGCGAAAGCCAGCCGCGCTCGAACGAGTGCGCCGAGCCTGCCAGGTAGATGCGCCAGATGCGGTACCTTTCCTCGCCGACTTCGCGGCGGGCCGCGTCAGCGTTGGCCTCCAGCCGGTCGACCCAGTGCCAGAGCGTCCGCGCGTAGTGTTCGCGCAGCGCCTCGGCGTCGATCAGCTCCAGGCCCTGCGCGGCCAGCCCCTGGATGACGCGGGAAACGTGCGCGAGCTGGCCGCCGGGGAAGACGTATTCCTCGACGAATTCGCCGACGCCGCTGCCGACGCTGTCCACGCCGACGCTGTTCTGCGTGATCCCGTGGTTCATCACCAGCCCGCCGGGCTTGAGGATGCGGTAAATCTTGCTGAAGTAGCGCGGATAGTTGGCGATGCCGACATGCTCGAACATGCCGATGCTGGCGATCTTGTCGTAGGGCCGGTCCTCGGGCAGGTCGATGTAGTCGAGGAGCCTCACGTCGACCTGCCCGGTCAGGCCGAGCTCGGCGATCTTCTCCCGCACGTGATCGAACTGGTTCTGCGACAGCGTGATACCGCTCGCCTTGACGCCGTAGTGTTGCGCGGCCCAGAAGATCAGGCCGCCCCAGCCGCAACCGATGTCGAGCAGCGACTCGCCCCGCTGCAGCATCAGCTTGCGGCAGATGTGATCGAGCTTCTGGGCCTGCGCCTGGTCGAGCGTATCGGCGTCGGTCTTGAAGTAGGCGCACGAGTACACCATGCGCTCGTCCAGCCACATGCGATAGAACGCATTCGAGACGTCGTAATGATGCTGGATGTTGGCCCTGTTGCCGCGCGCGGCGTGCCACCAGTGCTTGAGCCGCGTCCGGGCGTGGTCGCGGCCGTGCGCGACGGTGCCCACCAGCGACTCGGCCACCCGGAGCACCCGGCGGGCCTCGCCGGAGAAATCGAGGTCGTTGTGAACGTAGGCCCGCGCGAGCTTGCCGAGCTCGGGCGAGGCGAGGGCCCGCAGCCCGCTCCAGGTGCGGGCGTAGACGTCGATTTCGGGCCGTTCGGAAAGGGTCACGCGGCCGCCGTCCGGCAGGACCAACGCAACCGGAATGTTACGGCCGCCGTAGCGGCTGGCGATGAGTTTCTGCAGCGGCTGTTTCATGCTCGAGAGTGACGCGCGAACGGCCCGGGACCCGATAAGCGATTCTAACAGCGTCGCGTGCCGGCCGACAGTTGCGCGGCGCGAAGGGTCTTTTGACACGCTGCCGCGCGCCCCCTAAGATGCCTGCGCCCGGTCCCGCCGCGGCGCGGAATCGCGCCGCGCCCAGATTCCCGATGTCCATCCAGCGTCCGCCGCCCGCCCATCCCGAGCGGCGATTCCGCGATGCCATGGCCCAGTTCGCCACCGGCGTGACCGTCATTGCCGCACCGCATAAATCCGGCGAATTTGTCGGCTTCACCGCGAACTCGTTCAATTCCGTGTCATTGAATCCGCCGTTGATCGCGTGGAGCCTGGCGCGTCATTCGCGAAGCCTCGTGGCGTTCGAAAGCGCGTCGCGCTACGCCGTCAGCGTATTGGCGCAGGACCAGGTCGAGCTCGCCCGACGTTTCTCGCGTCCCCATGCCGACCGCTTCGCCGGAGTCGACTTTCGGCTGGGCGCGGCCGGCGCGCCGCTGATCGAAGGCGCCGTGGCGTGGCTCGAATGCCGGCACCATGCGCTGCACCCCGCCGGCGACCACATGCTCTTCATCGGCGAAGTCGAAACATGCGCCTTTCGCGCCGCGCAGCCGCTGGTATGGCACGGCGGCCGGTATCTGGGAGCCGCCCGCTAGGCGACCAGCGATCGGCGGGCGCGCCGCCGCTACCTCGCCTTGCTCGCCTGGAAGAGTGCGTGCATTTTTCGGAACAGCGGGCCGGGCTTGCCGCCGGCGAACGGCCGGCCGTCGAGCGCGGTCACCGCAAGCACCTCCTTCGTCGACGACGACAGCCACATCTCGTCCGCGGCGAGCGCTTCGTCCTTCGGGACCGCGCGCACCTCGATCGGCAGGCCGCCCTCGTGTGCCAGCTCGAACGCGGCGTCGTAGGTGATTCCCGGGAGTATCTGATTGTCCTTCGGCGGCGCGACGATGACGCCGTCGCGCACGATCAGGACGTTCGAGGCCGAGGCCTCGGTCAGATGGCCGTCGCGAAAGAGCACGGTCTCGGTCGCGCCGGCATCGGCCGCGAGCTGGCGGGCGAGCACGTTGCCCAGCAGCGAGATGGTCTTGAGGTCGCAATGCAGCCAGCGCTCATCCGCGGCGGTGACGACGGCGACGCCGCGCTCGACTTGCTCGCGCGACGGCAGCGCGAGCGGGTTGCTCATCATGAAAACGGTCGGCGCAACGCCGGCGGGGAAAGCGTGGTCGCGCTTGGCGGCGCCGCGCGTCACCTGAAAGTAGACGCCCTGGTCGGCGAAGGGCATCCGGCCGACCAGCTGGCCGATGATCGCTTCCCACTCGCCGTCGGCGTGCGGGTTGGCGAGACGGATTCCATCGAGGCTGCGCTGCAGACGCGCGAGATGCTGGCGCAGGCGATAGGGCCGACGGTTGTACACCGGCACCAACTCGTAGACGCCGTCGCCGTAGATGAAGCCGCGGTCGAGCACCGACACCTTCGCATCCTCGAGCGCGAGGAACTGGCCGTTCAGGTAGACGGTCACGAGTGGCCTTTCATGTTGTCACTTGAACCATAGCCGCACCGTGTCCCAGGCACGTCCGAACAGGCTGGCGGGAGCCACGTCGGCCAGCGCCACCAGCGGAAACGAGGCGACGGGGTTGCCGTCGAGCGTGACCTTGACCGTGCCCACGTTCTGCCCCTTGACCACGGGTGCGAGCAGCGGCTCGACGGCTTCCAGGGCGAGCTTGAGATTCTGCGCCTGTCCCTTGGGCAGCGTGACGTAGCGGTCGACGACAAAGCCGGCGGGTACCGATTTGTCGGCGCCTTTCCAGACGCGCAGCGAGCTCACCGGCTGGCCGCTCTGGTAGAGCTGCACCGAATCGTAGAACTGGAATCCGTAGTTGAGCAGCTTTTGCGCCTCGATCGCCCGTCCCGCTTCGGACGCGGCGCCGAGGACCACCGACAGCAGGCGTCGCTGCCCGCGCTTGGCGGAAGCGATCAGGCAAAAGCCGGCGGCGTCGGTGTTGCCGGTCTTCATGCCGTCGACGTACGGATCGGTCCACAGCAGCCGGTTGCGATTCGGCTGCGTGATGTTGTTGTAGCGATACTCCTTGATCGAATACAGCGGGTAGTACTCGGGGAAATCCCGGATCAGCGCCGCGGCGAGCAGCGCCAGATCGTTCGCCGTCGACGCCTCCTGGGAAGCGGGCAGGCCGGTGGCGTTGACGAAGTGCGTGTTCTTCATGCCCAGGCGCGCCGCCTCGGCGTTCATGCGCGCGACGAATGCGTCCTCCGAGCCCGCGATGGCTTCCGCGAGGGCGATGCTCGCATCGTTGCCCGACTGCACGATCACGCCGTGCAGCAGTTCGTCGACGGTCACCGCCTTTTTCGGCTCGATGAACATGCGCGAGCCCTCGGCGCGCCAGGCCTTTTCCGACACCGCGACCATCTGCGAGGGCATGACCGCATTGTCCTTGAGCGCGCGAAACGCCACGTACGCGGTCATCAGCTTGGTGAGCGACGCCGGCTCGCGCGGCGCGTCGGCATTCTCGGCGGCCAGCGCCTGGCCGCTGACCACATCGACCAGCAGCCACGCCTTGGCCGCGATCGAGGGCGGCGGAACGGCGGCGGGAAGGGTATTCTGCGCGATCGCGGGGACAGCCAGAAAGGCGAGCGCAAAGGACAACAGGCGTCGATGGGCGGAAGGCATGAGAAACAGGCGAGCAGCGCGGCATTATAACGCCGGCCGGCAGCGGCACTGGCCCGCGAAGCCGATGTGAGTTCTAATCGAGGCGACGGTTGCACGCGAAGGAGTCTCATGCACGCGATGGTGAAGCTGTGCCTTGCCGGCGGCGTCGCGCTGCTCGCGGGCGCGTGCGCGGCGCCGCGGGAGACGCCTTCCGCGGCGGCCCCCGCGCGCGAAGCGCTGGCGGCGGCCGAGCGCGCATTCGCACGCGACTCGGTGGAACGCGGCATGCGCGCCGCATTTCTCGACCATTTCGCCGAAGACGGGATCAATTTCTCGCCCGGCCCCGGCAACACGCGGGAACGCTTCCGCGCCCGGCCCGAGGCCGTCGAGCCGTTCATCCTCGACTGGCATCCTGCGATCGCGGCAGTGGCGCACGCCGGCGACCTCGGATTCACCACGGGGCCGTATACGATCACCGGGCGTCCACCGGCGGTGCGCGAAACCGCGCACGGCGTGTTCTTTTCGGTCTGGCGCCGACAGGACGACGGTCGATGGCGCGTCATCGTCGACGGCGGGACGGCGATGAACGCGCCGGCGCCGGACGCGACGTTCGGTGAGGATCCGATCCCGCTGCCGCCGGTCGCAGCCGCGGCAAACACCCTAGAGCAAAAGACGCTGGCCGCGCTCGAGGCGCAGGTCGAGTCCGGCGACGCGTCGGCCGCGGCGGGCGGGTATGCGGCGCTCCTCGCCGACGACGCGATCCTCATCGTCGGACCGACGCCGCCGTCTCTGGGCCGCGACGCGATCATTGCGAACCTGGCCGAACGCCGGCTCAGGTTTCGCTGCGAGACCCTGGCTGCCGGCGTATCGCGCTCGGATGATTTTGCCTATACCTATGGGCGCCTGCACAGGCTCGACGCGGCGACCGACAGGCCGCGCGGTCATGTCGCGCACGAGGCGGCGGACAACGGCGACGGTTATTACGTGCACGTCTGGATGCGCGACCGCGGCGGCCGCTGGCGCATCACGGCGGAGCTCCTGTTGCTGCTCGACGGCGCGGGATGAACGTCCGGCGCGGGACCAGCCCGCGGCACTAGCGGACGATCAATCGCCGCCGGTCGATCTCGGTGCGCACGCCGCCGACATTGACGACCACCGTGCGCACCCCGACGCCGCCAGGGGCGAGCGCGGCTCGCGGCAAGGTGACGGCGAATCCCGGCAGAGCCACGCCGGGATAGCTCGGGAAGTACAGCGACAAAGGCTCGCCGCGCGCACCGGCGTAGGCGAGCCCGTAGTCGGCCCGGTATACCGTGCCCCGGTCGGTCACCAGCTCGACGCTTGCGACACCGCGCGGATCGAGCGCCCACCCGGCGAATGCGACGTCGGCGTCCGGCACCCGGTTTTGCTTCGGGCGATCGACGACGCCGCTCGCCAGCGGCAGCGCCGCGATCGGCGCGCGCAGAAGGACGTATCCGAGCGCCGCGGCGGCGAAGGCTGCCAGCACGAGGCAAGCCGCCTCCCGTGTCCGCTTCGGAAACACCGCGCGGGCGCGTCCGATGTGCAACGCCGGCGCGAGCAGTGCGCCGGCGACGAGCAGCAGCATCGCGTACAGGCAAGGTGCCGCGAGCTGGGCATGGCGCGGAACCTCGACGTACCCGTCGCCGAGGATGGCCGTGAGGATCGCGTACCACGCCGACGAGGCGAGCGCAGCGACGACCAGCGCGAACGCCGCCGGCCGCCGGCGCAGCACAGCGTGCACGGTCACGACGGCGCTCGCCGCGAGCAGCGCGAGCGACGCGGCGAGCGCGAACCAGAATACCGGCGGCGGCAGCGCGGCGATCACGCTTGCGACACTGATCGCAGCCGGGCCCGCCACCGCGCGCACGACGCCTTGGCCGGCGAAATCGCGGCCTTCGACCGTGCCGAGGTAACCGAGCTGCCAATCCTGCAACTGCGGCAGCCCGCGCAGGATCGCGCGCGCGATCGTCGCGGGCTCGGCGAAGGCCAGCGCGACCAGCGCACGGCGCGGCAGCACGAGCGCTTCCGGACAGGTCTCCTCCAACGACTCGCCCATCGTCTCGTACCAGCTCGCCCCGGAGGACTCGAGGCAGCGTGCGGGAAGGCCGAGCTCGTGCGCGGTGCGTGCCGGGTCGCGCGATGCCGGCAGGATGGCGCCCAGCACGACGTCGGCGTCGTTGGCCGCGGCGATGGTCGGCGGCCGGACGAAAATCGTCGTCTGCACCAGCGCGATCGCGCAGACCCCGGCGGCGAGCGCCAGTGCCGCGCCACGCGCCGGCCGCCAGAGCGACGACACGGCCGGCAGCGCGAGCGCCGCCGGCAGCAACAGGTGCTGTTGTCGCGACAGCCCCAGCAGCGCGAGCCCCAGCGCGAAGCCGGCGAGCGCCGCCGGGCGGGGCCGAGCCGTCGGCGCTTCGCGCGCCACCAGCACCGGCAGCAGCGCGATCGACGCGTAGGCGCCCAGCAGCGCGCCGAATTCGGTGTACAGGGTGTTGAGCCAGAGGGTAGTGATCGGATCGGCCAGCACGAGCGCGAACACCGCCGCGTGCGCCAGCGCCCATCGGGCCTCGCGCTTGAGCACGGCATCGAGCGCAAGCGCGACCAGCACCAGCAAACCGCCCTTGACCGCGCCGACCAGCCGCAGGTCGATCGGGCCGTCGCGCGGCGCGATGGCAAGCGCCGCGGCGACGAACGCCAGCTCGCTGCTGGGATAACACTCCGCGGGCCGCCGTTCGCCGCGCACGTATCCGGCGATCGGCGCCTGCGGATGCGCCCGGTAGCGCGCCGGCTCGGGGAGATCGGGCCAGACACCGAAACACGCCGAGGTTCGGCCCATGTCGAACTGGTTGGCGTAGCCCAGCATCGGCGACGCGCCGACGATCACCGCGATGCGCCACGCGCCCAACACGATCAGCAGCAGCGCCGCGATCCGCGCCACGACGCGCGCGCGCTGAGGCATCATAGTGCGGGATCGTGCGCAACGAATGCGGTGCGCCGTGTTGGCATGCTGCCGAAATAAAAGCGTCGAAGCGCGTCCGGACGAAGGGGAACGATTATGCCTTATTGGCGAGCGCTGCGGCCCGAGCAATGGATCAAGAACGCCTTCGTCTGGGCCGGCTTCCTGTTCGCCCGCGCTTGGCACGATGCCGCGCTGGCGCAGCATGTGGCTTGGGCGTTCATTGCGTTCTGCCTGCTGGCCAGCGCCGTGTATATCGGCAACGACTGGCTCGATCGCGACGCCGATCGCGCGCACCCGACCAAGCGCCGGCGGCCGCTCGCCAGCGGACAAATCGGAGGCGCCGCGGCGGGATCGCTGGCGGCGACGCTGGCCGTCGCCGCGCTGCTCTTGGGCGGCTGGGTCGGCGGCGAGCTCCTTGCGGTGCTGGCCGCTTACCTGGCCTCGAACCTCGCGTATTCGCTGCGGCTGAAGCGCATCGTCATCATCGACGTATTCGCGCTTTCGCTCGGATTCCTGCTGCGCATCCTCGCCGGCACCGTCGGCGTCGGCATCGCGCCGTCACCGTGGCTGCTGATGTGCGGACTGATGCTGACCCTGCTGCTCGGCTTCGGCAAGCGCCGCGCCGAGCAGGCCGCCGCCGACGCCTCCGCGAGCCGCGCGGTGCTGGCCGACTATTCGCCCGCACTGCTCGACCGGCTAATCGTCGTGTGCGTCAGCGGCACCCTGATCGCCTACAGCCTCTACACGATCAGCCCGCAGACGATCGCGCTGCACGGCAGCGCGGACCTGGTCTATACGGTACCGGTCGTCACCTATGCGCTGTTCCGCTACCTGTACCTGCTCGGCGGCGGGAGCGCCGCCGAGGACCCGAGCGGGTTGTTCCTCGGCGACCGCCACCTGCAGGCAACCGCGCTCGTCTGGCTGGGCGCGGTGATCTGGATTTTGCGCTAGCGGTTTGCGCCCGCGCCCGACGCGGTCAATAACCGATGAAATGGAAATCGATGTCAGGCCTGCGTCCGGACACGAGATCGGCGAGCGACTTGCCCGAGCCCGCCGCCATCGTCCAGCCCAGCGTTCCGTGGCCGGTATTGAGATACAGGTTCGGGTAGCGAGTCCTGCCGATCAGCGGCACGTTCGACGGTGTCGCCGGGCGGAGACCCGTCCAGTACTCGGCGGACGACGGATCGATCGCGCCGCCGAACCATTCGCGCGCACGGTGCGTCAGCGCCTCGCAGCGCACGCGATTCAGATCGAGCTTGTACCCGGAGAGCTCCGCGGTGCCGGCGACGCGAAGGCGCTTGCCCAGGCGCGTGAAGACGATCTTTCTGGCATCGTCGGTTACGCTGACCGTCGGCGCCGCGGCGGAATCGACGATCTGCAGCGTAGCCGAGTAACCCTTGGCCGGATAGACCGGTACGTAGACTCCCAACGGCGCGAGCAGGCGCGGCGTATGGCTCGACAGGCAAACGACGTAGGCGTCGGCGGTGAGCATTTCGTTGTGGCGTTCGGGCGCCTCGGTGTGCACCGCCACGCCGGCGACGCGGCCATCGCGGGCGGCGAGCGCGTCGACGGTCACCCCGTAGCGGAAGGCGACGCCGCGCGCAGCCGCAAGCGCCGCAAGGCCCTGGGTGAATTTCTTCGCATCGCCCGTTTCGTCGCTGGCCGTGTACGTGCCGCCGACGATCCAGTCGACCCGCCGCGCCAGCGCGGGCTCGATCGCGATGCATTCCGCCGCCGTCTTCACCTCGCGCGCAATGCCGTAGCGACGCACCAGCTCGGCGGCCGCCGCTGCCTCGTCGAAACCCGCGCGATCGGTGTAGATCTGCACTATGCCGCGCTGCAGGTCGTCGTACGCGAGCCCGGTCGAGGCACGAAGCTCGCGCAGCATCTCGCCCGAATACTTGCTGATCGCGAGTATCTGCCGCATGTTGCGGCGGGTGCGCGACGGCAGGCACTCGATCAGGAACTGCGCCCCCCAGCGCCACTGCCGCCAGTCGAGCCGCGGGCGGAACAAGAGCGGCGCGTCCGGTTGGCCGAGCCAGCGCAGTACCTTGAGCGGCGCGGCGGGATTCGCCCATGGCTCGACGTGCGACACCGAGATCTGGCCGCCGTTGGCGAACGAGGTCTCCAGCGCCGCGGCGCTCTGTCTTTCAATCACGCTGACTTCGTGTCCCTGCTCGCGCAGGTACCAGGCGGTCGTCGTGCCGATGACGCCCGCGCCGAGGACCAGAACCTTCACGCAACGGCCATCAGGCGTAGTCGGCCAGCGGCACGCAGGTGCAGAAGAGGTTGCGATCGCCGTAGACGTTGTCGGCGCGACCGACTGGCGGCCAGTATTTGCGCTCCTTGACACCGGGCGCCGGGTACGCCGCCTGCTCGCGTCCGTACGGATGCGTCCATTCGGCGGCAAGCAGCGCCGCCGCCGTATGCGGCGCATTCTTGAGCGCATTGTCGCGGCGATCCATCCGCCCTTCCTCGATCGCGCGGATCTCGCCGCGAATCGCGATCATCGCCTCGATGAAGCGGTCGATCTCGGCCAGCGATTCGCTCTCGGTCGGCTCGATCATCAGCGTGCCGGCCACCGGAAAGCTCATCGTCGGCGCATGAAATCCGTAGTCGATCAGCCGTTTCGCCACATCGTCAACGGTGACCTCGCTCGCGTCCTTCAGCGGCCGCAGGTCGATGATGCACTCGTGCGCGACCAGGCCGCCGGCACCCGAATACAGCACCGGGTAGTGCAGCGCGAGGCGCTTGGCGATGTAGTTCGCCGCGAGAATGGCCGATTCGGTCGCCGCCCTCAGGCCGTCGCCGCCCATCATCGCGACGTACATCCAGCAGATCGGCAGGATGCTGGCGCTCCCGTAAGGCGCGGCGGATACCGGTCCGATGCAATCGGTGCTGCCGTCGTGCGCGCCGGGCAGCATCCGGTGCCCCGGCAGGAAGCGCACCAGGTGCGCGGCCACGGCGACCGGGCCGACGCCGGGCCCGCCGCCGCCGTGCGGAATGCAGAAGGTCTTGTGCAGGTTCAGGTGCGAGACGTCGGCGCCGAATTCGCCGGGCGCCGCAAGGCCGACCAGGGCGTTCAGGTTGGCCCCGTCGACGTACACCTGGCCGCCGCTGGCGTGCACGATGTCGCAGACGTCCTTGATCCGCGCCTCGAACACACCATGCGTGGACGGGTAGGTCACCATGATCGCCGCCAGGTCGGCGCGGTGCGCCGCGGCCTTCGCCTGCAGGTCGGCGAGGTCGACGTTGCCCTCCCTGTCGCAGGCGACGACGACCACCTGCATGCCGGCCATCTGCGCCGAGGCGGGGTTGGTGCCGTGGGCCGAGGCGGGAATCAGGCAGACGTTGCGATGCGCCTCGCCCCGCGAGGCGTGGTACGCCTTGATGATCAGCAAGCCGGCATACTCGCCCTGCGACCCGGCGTTGGGCTGCAACGAGACGGCCGCATAGCCGGTCACCGCGCAGAGCATGCGCTCGAGCCCGGCGATCATCTCGCGGTAGCCCAGCGTCTGGCTGGCAGACGCAAACGGATGCATGTGCGCGAACTCGCGCCAGGTCACCGGGATCATTTCGGTCGAGGCATTGAGCTTCATCGTGCACGATCCCAGCGGGATCATCGCGCGGTCGAGCGCGATGTCCTTGTCGGCGAGGTGCCGCAGGTAGCGCAGCATCGCCGTCTCCGAGCGATGGCGGTTGAACGTCGGATGGGTGAGGTACGGCGTGGCGCGGCGCAACTGCGGCGGGAACGCGTCGCCGACCCCGGGCTCGAGCGCCGCGAAATCGGGCGGCACCGCGCCCTGCGGCGCGAAAATCGTCCACAAGAGCCGCACCCGGTCCCGCGTCGTCGTCTCGTCGAGCGACACGCCGACGTGCGCCGCGTCGATCCGGCGCAGGTTGACGTGCGCCGCGGTCGCAAGCTCGTGGATCGCGCCGGTGCGCTCGCCGGTCGCGACGGTCAGCGTATCGAAAAACGTGTCGTTGACGACGGTGAGTCCCAGCCGCGCGAGTCCCGCGCGCAGGACCCCGGCCAGCCGGTGCACGCGCGCCGCGATCGTCGCGAGCCCCTGCGGCCCGTGGTAGACGGCGTACATGCCTGCGATCACCGCCAGCAGCACCTGCGCCGTGCAGATGTTCGACGTGGCCTTTTCGCGGCGGATGTGCTGCTCGCGCGTCTGCAGCGCGAGTCGGTACGCCGGGTCGCCGTGGGTGTCGACGCTGACGCCGACCAGCCGCCCCGGAAGGCTGCGCTTGAATTCGTCGCGGGTCGCCAGGAACGCCGCGTGCGGGCCGCCGAAGCCCATCGGCACGCCGAAGCGCTGGCTGGATCCGACGGCGACGTCGGCGCCCCACTCGCCCGGCGGCGCCAGCATCGTCAGCGCGAGCAGGTCGGTCGCGACGATCACCAGCGTCCCCTTGGCGTGCAGGCCGGCGACGAGCGCACGGTAGTCGCGCACCTCGCCGTTCACGCCCGGATATTGCAGCAGGACGGCAAAGCACTCGCCGTCCCGCGCCGCGTCGGCGGGGCCGACCGTCACGGTGATGCCAAGCGGCTCTCCCCTGGTTCGCACGACGTCGATCGTCTGCGGCAGCACGTCGTCGGCAACATGGAACCTGGCGCTTTCGCGCGGGCTCATGCGCCGGCAGAGCGCCATCGCCTCCGCCGCCGAGGTCGCCTCGTCCAGCATCGAAGCGTTGGCGATCGCCATGCCAGTCAGGTCGCGGATCATCGTCTGGAAATTGACCAGCGCCTCGAGCCGCCCCTGCGAGATTTCCGGTTGATAAGGCGTGTAGGCCGTGTACCAGGCGGGATTTTCCAGGACGTTGCGCAGGATCACGCCCGGCGTGTAGGTGCCGTAGTAGCCCTGACCGATGTACGAGGTGAAGACGCGGTTCTTGGCCGCGAGCACGCGCAAGTCCTCCAGCGCCTCCTCCTCGCCCTTCGCGGCCGGCAGCGCGAGCGGCGCGCGCGTCCGGATCGCGGCCGGCACGACCGCGTCGATCAACGCTTCGCGCGAGGCGAAACCCAGCGTGCCGAGCATCGTCGCCTGCTCGGCTTCGCTGGTGCCGATGTGGCGATCGACGAAGCCGCGATGCTGTTCGAGCTCGCGCAGCGTCGGGCGCAACCCGGTGCCGGCGGCAGGGTTCAGCTCATTCATTTTCATCGTCTCCTCCACACGCCGGTCTTCCTTCAGCCCTCATTCAGCCCTCACCGACCGCGGCGATGTAGCCGGCCGCGTCGAGCAACTTGCCGAGGTCCGCCGGATTGGCGGGCCGCAACCGGTAGAACCAGTTGCCATAGGCGTCGGCGTTCACCTTCTCGGGCGCGGCGATAACTTGGTCGTTGACCGCGAGCACGACGCCGGCAACCGGCGCGTAGACGTCGGAGGCCGCTTTGACCGATTCGACCACCGCGCAGGCTTCGCCGGCCTTGAGCGTCCTCCCGACCGCGGGCAGCTCGATGAAGACCAGATCGCCCAGCGCTTCCTGCGCGTGGTCGGTGATGCCGGTGGTGATCGTGCCGTCCGGCTCGTTGCGGATCCATTCGTGGCTTGCGCTGTACTTGAGATCGGTGGGTACGTTCATCGAAATGACTCCATGCCGGTTGGCGATCGAAGGGCGCTCGAACTAGAGAAACGCTGCACGTTCACGACACGAGACTCTTGCCGTGACGCACGAACGGCGGCTTGACGACCCGGGCGGAGAGCGACTTGCCGCGAACGTCGACCTCGACGACGTCGCCCGGGACCGCCGCAGCCGGCAGCCGGGCAAGCGCGATCGAGCGCGCGAGGGTCGGCGAGTACGTGCCGCTGGTCACCTCGCCGCCGCCGTGCGCGCCGTGCACCGTGTGGTGCGCGCGCAATACGCCGCCCGGGTCCAGCAGCAGAAGGCCCGCGAGCTGACGCGAAGGGCGCGCCGCGCGCAGCGCGGCCTTGCCAATAAAATCACGCGGACTGTCGATGTCGACCGTCCACGCCAGTCCCGACTCCAGCGGATTGACCGTTTCGTCCATGTCCTGCCCGTAGAGATTCATCCAGGCTTCGAGCCGCAGCGTGTCGCGCGCGCCCAGCCCGCAGGGCGCGACGCCCGCGGCCTGCAGCGCCCGCCAGAAATCGGGGGCGCGCGCCGCCGGCAGCGTGATCTCGAAGCCGTCCTCGCCGGTGTACCCGGTGCGTGCCACGAAATAGTCGCCGCCTTGTGCGGCATTGAACGGTTTGAGCGGCTCGCTGACCGCGCGCACGCCGGGCAGCGCAACCCACACGCGCTCGCGCGCTTGCGGCCCCTGGACCGCGATCATCGCCAGGTCGCGCCGCGGGGTCAGTTCGAGATCGGGCGCGCGTTCGGCGGCCATAGCGGCGAGCCACGCCAGATCCTTGTCCGCGGTCGCCGCGTTGACGACCAGGCGAAACCAGTCTTCGCGCAGGAAATAGGCGATCAAATCGTCGAGCACGCCGCCGTCGGAGCGCAGCAGGCACGAGTACAGTGCCTTGCCCGGGACGGCCAGCTTGTCGACGTTGTTAGCGAGCGCGTAGCGCAGGAAGTCGCGCACACCGCCCGCGCCGCCGCCGTAGCGCGGTTCGATGTCGACCGCCAGCATGTGGGAGACGTCGAACATGCCCGCGGCGCGGCGCACCGCGTGATGCTCGTCGATCTGCGAGCCGTAGCTGACCGGCATGTCCCAGCCGCCGAAGTCGACCATCTTCGCGCCGACGGCACGGTGGACGGCATGCAACGGAGTCTGTTTGAGCAAGTACGCTCCCAGGCAACAAAAAAGGGCGAGCCGTGATTCGGCTTCGCCCCGTCTGTCCTTTTACCTGAGAGATTGCGGCGGCGCTGAAGCAGCGCCTCCGGTGCCCCTTCGGTGGGTCGCGCAAGCTAGCTCGCACGACCGCTCTCCAGAGTGGTTTACAGCTCGCGCAGTCCTTTTGCCTGAGCGATCGCGGGAGTTACGCCTTCGGCGGCAGCCGGTCCCAAGTCGCGGCCACCCTCTCCTGCACGAGCGGCGCCTAGCTTACCGGCCGTGTCGGGGACTGTCAAAGCGCGCCGCGGCGATCGAGCGCCGGGTGGGCAAGCTGGGGCCCGCGCTTATTTCTTGAGCGTCAGAATCCAGCTCACCAAAGTCTTGATGTCGGCGTCGCTGACCTGCGTGTTGGGAGGCATCGGAATCGGCCCCCAGACGCCACTTCCACCTTTTTTCACCTTTTCGGCGAGCTTGGCGGGCGCGCCCTTGTCCGCCTTGTATTTCGCGGCGACTTCCTGGTACGCAGGACCCACGATCTTCTTGTCGATTGCATGGCATGCGGCGCAGCCGTCTTTTTTCATCAGCGCCTCGCCCGCGGCGTTGTCCAGCGCGGCATGAGCGCTGCCGGCGGCAAGCAGCGTAGCCGCGAGAACGATTCCAGAGCCTTTCATCTCGTCTCCGATCGATGGGATGATGCAACGACAATTTTACTGGAAGGCCGCTCGGGATTCCACACGCGGTGGCGCTCAGCCCGCGATCGCCGCGTCGAGCTCCGCAATCGTGGAAATCGGGGGAAGGCACATCGTGCCGCGACAAAGCCAGGCGGTGACGGCGCCGGTTTGAGCGATGTGCGGTTTCGCGAGCGCATCGGGAAGCGAGGACTGCTGCGACAGATCCAGCGTTCGTAGTGTCGGCCGATAGTGCCGTTCGACGGCCCGCTGCCACGATACGCATGCGGCGCTGTCGCCGCGCAGCAGCAGCGTCGTCGGTGGCTCGAGGCAGGCCTCGAGCGCGATCAGCAGCGAGGAAAAGCCGGCAGGGCGGGCGGCGAGCTCGCGCCCGAACGCTCGGACGGTCCGCTCGGCGCTGTCGAGATAGCGCTGCTCGGACAGCCAGTGGCCGAGCGTGAGCAGCGCCTGCGCCGCGATGCCGTTGCCGGCCGGCGTCGCATTGTCGTGGCCGGGCTTCGTCCGCAGCAGCAACGCTTCGTGGTCGTCGCTGGTGAAAAAAAACCCGCCGCCCTCGCAATCCTCGAAATGTTCGAGCAGGGCGTCGGCGATTTGCCTCGCCCAAGCCAGATCCTCCGCGCGGAACGATGATTGCATCAGCTCGAGCAACGCAGCGAGCAGAAAGGCGTGGTCGTCGAGGTAGGCATTCAAGTGAGCGCGACCGTCCTTGTACGTCGCCAGAAGGCGGCCGTCGCGCCACAGCGCGCGGCGGCAGAAATCGGCCGCAGCCTGCGCGAGTACCAGCCACGACGGCTCGCCGAAAACGCGAGCACCGCGGGCGAGCGCGCCGATCACCAACGCGTTCCACGACGTCAGCACCTTGTCGTCGCGGCCCGGACGGATGCGCTGCGCCCGCGCCGCGAGGAGCTTGACGCGTGCGGCATCGAGCAGGACCTGCGCCTCCGGCAGCGAAAGCGCGAGCTCACGCGCGACCTCGTCCAGCGGCCGCGTCACCCGCAGATGCCACGCGGCGTGCTCGAAGTTCGGCGGCTGGTCGACACCCCAGTGTCGGGCGGCGACCGCGAACTCCGCCGGCTCGAGCAGCGCGCGCAGCTGATCGGGCGTCCAGACGTAGAATTTTCCTTCCTCGTGCTCGCTGTCGGCGTCGAGGCTCGAATAGAAAGCTCCTTCGGGCGAGCGCATCTCCGACGCGAGCCACGCCACGATGCCGCGCGCCGTGCGTTCGAACGCCGGCTCGCCGGTCGCGCGCCACGCATCGGCATAGAGCGCGAGCAGCGCCGCGTTGTCGTAGAGCATTTTTTCGAAGTGCGGGATCGTCCACTCGGCGTCCACGCTGTAGCGGCAGAATCCGCCTGCGAGGTGGTCGTGGATGCCGCCGTCCGCCATGCGCGAGAGCGTGACCCGCACGATCTCGCGCGCATGCTCGCCAGCGGTCGCCGCGTACCGACGCAGGCAGAAATCGAGCTCGGCCGGATGCGGGAACTTCGGCGCCTGGCCGAAGCCGCCGTGCAAGGGGTCGAACGTCTGCTCGAGCGATTCGTACGCGAGGGCCGGCGCCGCCGTCGGCAGCGCGGCGCTGTCATCGGCCGGCGCGGGCAGTGTCTGCGCGAGGGCCGCCCTGAGCCGCGCGTTCTGCTCGGCGATCGCCTCGCCCTGCTCGCGGTAGGCATGCGCGATCTGCGGCAGCAGGTCGGCGAAGCCGGTCAGGCCGTAGCGTGAAGTCTTCGGGAAGTACGTTCCGCCGAAAAACGGCTCCTGCTGCGGCGTCAGGAACATGGTCAACGGCCAGCCGCCGCTCCTCCGCGCGAGCATCGCGTGCGCGGTCTGGTAGATCTGATCGAGGTCCGGCCGCTCCTCGCGGTCGACCTTGACGTTGACGAACAGCTCGTTCATCAGCGCCGCCACGGCCTTGTCCTCGAACGATTCGTGCGCCATCACGTGACACCAGTGGCACGCCGAATAGCCGATCGAGAGGAGGATCGGCTTGTTCTCGCGCCGCGACCGCGCGAGCGCTTCCTCGCCCCACGGATACCAGTCGACCGGATTGTCGGCGTGCTGCCGCAGATAGGGGCTGGTTTCGCCGGCGAGACGATTGGGCATGTCCGTGCCTCAAGTCGCGGGCTTGAAGCCCGCGGCCTCAGGCCGAGGCTTCCTCGAACCCGACGCGCTCGAAATCCGCGCCACGCTGCACCAGCCTCGTCAGGCGGAACCGGCGCTCGGGCCCCGATGCGATCGTGCGAAACGTGCGGCCGGCATTGAACGTGCGCGGCGGCACGATCATGCATGCCTTGTCATCGGGCGTCGCGCCCAAGATGATCGTGGGAATCGGCGCTTCCTCGACCAGCATCGTCGTCAGCGCCCGCACCGCCACCGCCGTCGGCGAGCCGGCCCACAGCTTGAGCCCCAGGGTCAGCTCGCCGCGGCCGTCGAGCGCCACACGCGTCACATGGCCGCAGCGCAGCCGCTCGTCGTCACGGACGACGACCAGCTGGTCCAGATGCCAGCGGTACTGACCGGCAGCGGCGCGGTGCAGCGTCGCCGCCGACCACTCGTAACTGCCCTGCCAGCGCTCCCACGCCCACGAACGCTCGGCTTCGTCCTTGTTGCGATCATAGTCGGTCAGCGCGCCGAGCGTCGCGAGGTGCTGCGTGCCCTGGTACGACAGATGGCCGACCAGATCCTGGCTGTTGAAGCTGCGTCCCGAGATGCGAAAGTACGCGGCCCCCAGGCCGCCGACGCAAAGCTCGAGACCCGATTGCGCTTCGTTGCCCGCGCCGCGCCTCATCGGCAACGCGTACCAGCGCGAGTCGAGCTGCGACAGCAGGGTCGCGCAGGCCTCGACGGAAACATCGTGTCCGAGCTGCAGCTCGGCGGGATTGGCTCCGCTCGCCAGCCGCTTCAGGCGGCCGCGCACGCTGGCGGCGAGCTTGGCCGGATAGCAGAAGCGCGTCGACTGGCTCGCATGGCGCGGCGCGCCCGCGTGCAGCGTCGCGCCGCCCGGCCCGTCGAGGTCGACGCTGATCACCGGTCCCTCGGTCTCGCGCTGCTGCGCATAGGGAAATATCTTGCGCGCCCACATCGCCAGCCACCGGTCGGTCAGCTCGATCTGGCGCACCGTCATGCTGCACGGGTCGGCCAGGTCGAGCAGCAGGGCGTGCGCGTAACTCGAATAGCACGACAGGCCGATCGCGTTGGGCAAGAGGTCGTCGGATACCGCCGATACCGCGCACTCGAGCATCTCGGCCAGGCGGTAATAGGCATGCAGCTCCTGCCACACCGTTGCGGCCGGCACGCGACGCGCCAGTCCGTACACGAGAATCAGCTGCTTGCCGACCCACAGTCCGCGCTGCAGGACCTTGGCCTTGACCCCCTGCAGCTCGGCGTCGCCTTCGAGCAGCGGCTTCAGGCACGCCGAGTACTGGCTCCAGAGCGCCTGCCACAGGGACAGCGCCTGTTCTGCTGCCTGGTGCTCGCGCTCCGCCGCGGGCTGCGGCTTGCCTGCGTAGCGTCGCGCAAGCTCCGTGTGCAGGTAGCTTACCGGCTCGCGCATCAGCTCGGCGATGCGGGCGCGCTCGCGCGGAGCGAAGTCGGCCTCGGCGAGGCGGCGCAACTGGTCGAGTATCGCCTCGTAGTGCCGGGCAACGTTGGTCAGCGGCAGGCTGCGCAGCCACGACGCGCAGCCATCCGCATCGGGGAATGCGAGGTGGCCGGGAGCGTTCTTGGCCTGCGTCTGCGCAAGCGTGGTTTCGGGGGTCACGATGAGCGCGCCGTCTGCAGGGCGTTATAGCACAACTGCCGCGCCGGACGCCCGCCCGCCCGCCGCGCGGCGGACCCGGCGGGACCGCGGGCGTGAATAGTCGGGATTCCCCCCGCGCAATACGCCGTCGTGCCGGCGGCCGACGCGTTGCAGACTGGCACTAACAGGCGGCCGGCAGCAATCGAAGACCGGGGCGCCGTGGCATGGAGAAGGCAATGGAACATTCGTTCGAACCAGGCATTACCCGCGCGTTCCGTACCGCACGCGAATCGGTGGTCCGAGGATTTGCCGTCCATCGACCGGTCCCCGCCCGGGCCGCACGCCGCGCCGCCCTCGATCGGCCGTCGCGCCGCCATCGCTTGCCTCCAACCCGCGCTGCGCGATCGTCGCGCAGTCGCGGGGTCTTTTTCGCGCCCGGCAGGCGGACGCTTTCGGCTGCGCTGTCGGCTATTTTGCTCGCGGCGGCGCTGGTCGCCCTGGCCGCGATGTTCTTCAGCGGCAACGTCGTTGGCGGCAACGGCGTCAGGGCCAACCCCGGCCCGGGCCTGTTTGCTTCGGCGTCGGTCGTTCCGCCGGGGATGACTCGGTCGCCGCGCTGACGTGGGGCCGGTAGCGCTGGCGCGGCGCTATCGCAGCGCTCGGGTCGCTCGCGTTTAAGCTGTCTACGTTCTAGCGACTCTCGCGACCCCTCGCGCGGAATCTTCTCAGCGCGCCCAGCGTGAGCATGGCCGCTGCGAGGAGCAGCAAACTCGACGGCTCGGGAACGCTCGTAGGGACGTCCGCCGTTAGCGGCGTCATCGTGCCCGTGAAGTTCCCGGAGGAAACGAAGGTCAGGCCGGTGATGAACGCGGTCGCATTGGCGGGATCGAGGCCGGCGGAGGTCTCGATCCCGCGGATTCCGAAGCGATCGACGCCCGGGCCGCCGAAGAAGTATTGGACCCCCCCGGTGAGATTGATGCCGCTGTCGAAAAAGCCGGCGCCGTTCCAAAGGAACAGGTCGAACAGGTTGTCGCCGATGCCGGTTGGGAGCAGGACTGAGGCGAAATTGGGATCGCCTGCGCCGATGGCGTAGTCGTAGCCGATCGCCAGCAATGGATCGATGAAGGTGACCGATGTCGGCCCGACGTCGGTAATGCTGAAGTTGTAGACGCCGTTGACGATGGTCGGCAGGTGGACGTTGGCCGGCCCGCCAGTCAGCGGATCGAAATCGAAAAATGAACTGGAGCGGACGAGGATCGACGGATTCCCGGTGAACGCCAAATGGTCGGTCGGATCGGGCGTCGCGTCGTTGAGCCTGGTTTCGATCACCTGCAGGTTTATGTCGTAGTGCCCGTTCGGCTTCAAGACGCCCGGCGGGAATGAAGAAAACGAACTCGCCGTCGGGGCCAGATTTTGCGATTGGATGACGTCGGCCTGGGTCGTCCCAGGAATGATGGTGTCGCGGTCAAAGATCTGCACGCGAAAGCCGTCGGGGACAAATCCGTTGGGGATGGTCCAGGAAATCGTCGGCGTCAATCCGCTGTTGGAGATGGTCACATTGACCGGAAACGGCACCGTCGCATCCGTGCCGGCGAGCCCGGGACCCAAGGCCACCAGGGCGTCGGGCCCGTTATGAAATATCAGCGCCCAGGGTTGCAGACGGGTGCCGAGGACATTGGACGATGCCGTGGTGCGCGCGCAAAAGTTCGGGTCGACCGTCAATGGGCCGCAGGCGGACGGCGACACAATGAAGCCGTCGGGTGCGTGGATTGCGCCAAGCGTCGTCGTTACCGAGCCGCCAACGACGTCCGCCCCGAATTGGAACCGATCGCCCTGCCCGATGCCGACGTCGTTGGCCCCCCGGATGTCGCGAAACATGTTGACCGAGCCGGCGACAAGCTGGATGGGGGCGCCCAGAGCCGGTGGCCCGAAAATGATCGAGGCAAGAAAAGCGGCAGCGACCGCGCTCCAACGCACCGGCGTCCGAGAATCTGTCATGTCAGACCTCCCTTAAAGTCTGCAAGCCCATCCTGAGCCGTCGGCGGCTTGTACCGCGCAGCTTGTCGTGCGCACGATGCATTAACCGAGCCAAGCGGTTAATCCATTGTTTCCCAATACTTATAGTTAGGGCGCCGCGGCGAAGCTGTAATAAATTCCGACACGTGACGGCTCTTTGGCAGGTCAACTCGCCAGCGCTCCAGCCAGGTGGTCGGCGACGCTCTTGCCCCGCACCGCTCGCCTATTGCCTCGGCGTTCGCGCGGCCGCCGCCGGCGGCGCCTCGAAATTGCTGCGAAATGGATTGATGTCGATGCCGCCGCGGCGCACGAAGCGCGCGTAGATGGTCAGGCATTCGGGCCTGCATCGCGCGGCGATATCGACGAAGGTGCGCTCGACGCAGCTTTCGTGAAAGGCCGCATGCCGGCGATACGACAATAGATATCGCAGCAGCGACACCCGGTCGATGCGCGGCCCCCGATAACGCACCATCACGTCGCCGTAGTCGGGCTGGCCGGTGACCGGGCAGGTGGCGCGGAAGAGCGACGTACGCAGGGCCTCGTCGGTCGTCGGGCCGCCCGCGACGAGCAATCCGGGCGACGGCGCAGGCGCATCGGCGGCCGCATCCTCGCGATCCAGGGACTCGCCGGCCAGCTCGCCTACCGGCAGCGTCCCGCGGGGTGTCGCCGGCCGGAGCGCGACATCGACCTCGGCGCCGCAGACCCGGCCAAGGTCCGCTGCGATGATCTCGCCCAGGCGCCCGCGCGTCGGCAGCGCTTCCTGCGCAAACGATCCCAGGTAGAGCTTCAACGACTTGGACTCCACCGTCGCCGGCGAATCGGCCGGAATCCGGATTGCGCCGATCGCGAGCTGCGGCTTGGCCGCGGCGTCCAGCCAGGAAATCTCGTAGGCAGTCCAGAGGTCCGCGCCTGAAAAGGGCAGCGCACCGTGAACGCCCAGCAAATCGCGCTGGCGCGCGCGATCGATGGCGAAAAGCAACCCCGCATCGTAGCGATCGGGATAGCCGGTCGCGTGGCCCAGCGGTGAAGAGTCGCGCGATTTCATCGATAGACTGCGTGCTTTTCGTCATCGCGCGAGCACCGAATCCTCCGCCCGCGCAGCGTCGCTTCCGACGACCGGCATGATACGCTCGGACGAGAGGCACGACGATGAGCGCCGAGCTTCGCACCGGCTACGACGATTTTCCATACCGCAGCCAGCCGCTGCCGCAGACGCATCCCGATCATCTGGCCACGGTCGGGGCGCAGTTCGGCTTCGACGCCGCCGATGTCGGGCGCTGCCGCCTACTCGAGATCGGCTGCGCGGCCGGCGGCAACCTGATCCCGCTGGCGGCGAGCCTGCCAGACTCGACCTTCGTCGGGATCGATCTGTCACCGGTGCAGCCGCTGGCGCGCGGCACGATGCGCGGCGCGCCGAGCGCCAGCCTGCGACACGAGCCGGTCGCGCTGAGCGACGAGGAGCGCGCGCTGCTGCCGCTGCTCGACGGCGCGCGGACCCGAGCCGAGATCGCCGCGGCGCGCTGGGCCGGTGCTGCCCGATCCCGACCGCCTGCATCGTCTCGACGCCGCGCTCGCCGCGCGGGCCGGTGCGCGCTGCTCGTGCGCTGATCGGGTCGACCTTCGCCTGCGGAGCGGCAGTCAGCCGACGCGGTCGAGCCGCCGATAGCCTATCGCCTCGGCCAGATGCGCCGCCGCAATGTCTTCCGCCGCGGCAAGATCGGCGATCGTGCGCGCGACCTTGAGAATGCGGTGATACGCGCGCGCCGACAGCGCGAAGCGCGCCATCGCGTTTCGCAGCATCGCTTCGCCTTCCGTGTCGGGCGCGCACCAGTGCTCGACTTCCCTGACGTCGAGCCAGCCATTGTCCTTGCCCTGGCGGTGTCGCTGGCGCAGCCTCGCGGCGGCAACGCGTTCGCGCACCATCGCGCTCGTCTCGCCGCCTTCGCTCGCTCGACCGGTCGACGGCAGCGCGTCGGCTGGCAGCGAGGCGACCGCGAGCTGCAAGTCGATGCGATCCAGCAGGGGTCCGGAGATGCGCGCCCGATAGCGCGCGACCTGGTCCGGCGTGCAACGGCATTTGCCGCTGGGATGACCGAGATAGCCGCATGGGCACGGGTTCATCGCGGCGACGAACTGGAAACGCGCCGGAAACGTCGCCTGGCGCGCGGCGCGCGAAATGTGGATCCGCCCCGATTCGATCGGCTCGCGCAGCACTTCGAGCACCCGGCGGTCCCATTCCGGCAGCTCGTCGAGGAACAGCACGCCGTGATGCGCGAGCGAGATTTCTCCCGGACGCGGGTCGCTGCCGCCGCCGACCAATGCGACCGCCGACGCCGTATGGTGCGGCGCGCGAAAGGCGCGCCGGCCCCAGTCGGCGTGGCAAAAGCGTCCGGTCAGCGACGCGAGCGCCGCCGATTCGAGGGCCTCGTCTTCCGTCAGCGGCGGCAGCAGGCCGGGCAAGCGCTGCGCCAGCATCGATTTGCCGATCCCCGGCGGCCCGATCATCAGCAGGCTATGCGATCCCGCGGCGGCGACTTCCAGCGCGCGCTTGGCGTGCGCCTGGCCGCGCACGTCGATCAGGTCCGGCCCTGCAGCCTGATCGGGCGGCGGCCGCGACGCCAGCACCGGCAGCGGCGTGCGGCCGGTCAGGTGGGCGCAAACCTCGAGCAGCCATCCGGCCGGATGCACGATCGCATCGCGGACGAGCGACGCTTCGGCGGCCGAGGCCGCCGGCAGCACGAAGGCGCGCCCGTCGCGGCGCGCCGACAGCACCATCGCGAGCGCGCCGCGGATCGCGCGGAGCTCGCCGGTCAGCGCCAGCTCGCCGGCGAATTCGTACTGCGCCAGCGCGGAGGCGGGAATCTGCCCGGTCGCCGCGAGAATGCCGAGCGCGATCGGCAGATCGAAGCGTCCCGATTCCTTGGGCAGGTCGGCCGGCGCGAGATTGACGGTGACCTTGCGCGCGGGAAATTCGAACTGCGCATTCTGCAGCGCGGCGCGCACGCGATCGCGCGCTTCGCGCACCTCGGTCTCGGGCAGTCCGACCAGATGCACGCCCGGCAACCCGCCGGCCAGATGCACTTCGACGGTGACCCGCGGCGCATCGACGCCGGAAAGTCCCCGACTGTGCACGACCGCGACCGCCATCGCTTCGCCTCGACCCGCGACCCAGGTAAGCATATTAGGTAGCCGCCGCGCCGTGCACTCTAGCCCATGCGGCCTAGTCGCGATGCTTCGATACGTCCTTACTTGTTCATTCGCGCTGAGCCGGGAGACCGCGAGGTGTGACTCTTTCCGCGTCTTTCGCGCCGCGCCGGCTCACACGCCGACCGACGAGTCACACGATCCCCAGCACCAGGCGATCCACCCGCGCGAGCGCCTCGGCGGCCGTGGCAACGCGGTCGACGCCGGCGAGGTCGGCCGCGCCCACCAAACCGAAAACACGCTTGCCGAAATGCAGGCCGAGCGCGACTTCCGAGAGCGTCCCGAAGCTGTCGCCCACCGCGAGCAGGCAGAACGACGCGCGCGCGATGACCGCATTGCGCGCTTCGCCCAGTCCAGTCGCGATCGCGATCGAGACGTGCGGGTTCGCGCTGTCCGGATCGGCATCCGGAGTGAGTCCGACGGCGATGCCGCCGTGCCCGGCGACGCCGCGGCACGCGGCCTCCATGACGCCCTCGCGCCCGCCGCATATCATCAGGTAGCCGCGGTCCGCGAGTCCTTCACCCAGCGCTTCCGCGACCGCCAGCTGTTCGGGCGTCGCCGCGCGGGGCCCGACCACGCCGATCGGCACGCGCAGCGGATGTCCGCTGTCACGTTGCAACCAGCGTATCGCGTCGCCGAGCGACACGACGTCCGCGCCCGGCGGCCGAGGCGTGGCGAGCGACGCGGGCGGGCGCGATCGCCATTGGCGCTTCAGTGGATCGAACTGCGCGCCGCGCATATCGTGAAGATGGCCGGCCTTGCGATCGAGGATCAGCGTGTCGCTCAATTCCAGAGTCCTCGCGTCAGGCATCGAGATAGCGTTCGTGGCGTGCCGCGGCCCATTCGCCCACGATCAGGACGAGCGAGCAGGTTGCCGTAATCATCAGCGCGAGCGCCGCTGCCGCCGGAAAATCCGATCCGGTGTCCGACACCATCGTGTACAGCGAAAGCGGCAGCAGATCCACTCCCGTCCCCACCAACGCCAGCGCCGTCCCGTACGCGCCGAAAACGATCGCGGCGATCAGGCATGCAGTGCTGATCGCCGCCCCGGCGATCGCCGGCAACACGACGTGTAGGAATGCCTGGCGCGGCGTCGCGCCCAGCGATTCCGCCGCGTCGAGTTGCGCACGCTCGAGGTTGACGAGCACCGGGAGGAGCACCATCACGACGCGCGGAATCAAGTAATACGACGACGCGAACGCAAGCCCTGTCGGCGTGAACAGCGCCTTGCCAATCCGGGCGGCGTCGGCACCCGCCATCGCCGCGAGCTGCGTTGCAAAGCCCGCGCGGCCGTAAGCGAGGATGAATCCGTAGGCCACGATCAGTCCCGAGAACGTGAGGGGCAGTGCGATCAGGAACGCGAGCGCGGTCCGCCGCCCTTCCGGGAGGCGCGCGAGATGAACGGCTACCGCGATGCCGACTGCCATCGAGAAGACCGTCGCGACGCTCGTCAGCACGACGCTGCCGGCGAGCGCGCTGCCGAAGCGCGACGACGCGACGACGCGTACGAACGCCGCGCCGCCACCTGCGAATGCGTCGACGACGATCGCCCCGACCGGCACGCCGAAGAACACCGCCAGCAGCGCAAGCGCCGGCAGCGTCGCCGGCCAAAACGTCGCGCCGGCGCGCGTCGCTCCGGGCTTCATCGTCCTATCCGCCGAACACTACTTCGCGCCGGTCGCCTTGGCCCATCCCGCGTCGATCTCGGCCTTTTTCGCGGCCGCCGCAAGAACGTCGAGCGGCCGCACCTGCGGTGCGGCCGGCAGCTTGGCTGCGACACTGTCGGGCAGCTTCGTGCCCGGCACCGACGGTCGGACGAAACCCTGCGCGAAGATGCCCTGCCCGAGATCGCTCATCGTGAAGTTGAGCCACAGCTTGCCGGCGTCCGGGTTCGGCCCCTTGTCGACCAGGCTGATGGCGTACGGCGCGGCTGCCGAGGCTTCCTTGGGAATCACGACGGCGACGGCGTCGCCCAGGCCGTCGGTCCACTTAGCCTTGAGCCCGTCGTTCTCGTAGCTGATCCAGATCGGGATCTCCCCCTTCACGAATTGGGCGTAAGGCGTCGTGCCCAGCACCCGCAGCATGTTGCCCGACGCCTGGAGCTTGCCGAAGTAATCGAGCCCCGGCTGCACGTTGTTCATATCGCCGCCCTGCGCGAAGTTCGCCGCGAATACCATCACTTGTCCGATGCCCGTCGAGCGCGGGTCGAGATAGACCACGCTGTTCTTGTACTCGGGCTTCAGCAGGTCCGCCCACGACTGCGGCACGTTCTTGACGAGCTTCGTGTTGACGACGAACGCGATGGTCAGTGAATGGATGGTGAACCACCGACCGTCCGGTTCGCGGAACACCGGTGGAAGCCGGTCGAAGTTGATCGGCCTGAAAGGCGCAACCACCCCTTTTTTCGCTGCGTCTACCGCGGACGCCGCGAAGTAGTACGCCGTGTCGGCCTGTGGACGATTCCGCGCCTTCTCGAGAGCGACGACGGTCGCCGCGGAGCCGAGATCGTTGTAGACGAGCTCGACCTCCGGGTAACGACGCTTGAAGGCGGCGAATTGCGCGGCCCAGTTGGCCCACGTGGGACCCGTGTCGAAGCTCACGACCAGGCCTTCCTTGACGGCCTTTTCGTAAAGCGCCTTCTCGCCTGGATAAAGCTCGGGCGAATCCTTGATGGTTTGGGCTGGCGCGGCGAGCGCCAGCGCAAGGAGCGCGCTGGCCGTGAAAAAGCGTAGGTACCGGTTTTGCGAATGGTTCATGGCATCTCCTCTGCGGAAAACTGCGACCTGCGACGAACGGGAGTCATGGAGTGGCGTGCGCCCCGGATTCGGCGTGCGACGGTGTTGCCGGCAGCGGCTGCAAGGCCTCGGCCGGAATCCGTATCCGCCCGACGGATCCCCGATGCCCGGTGAGCACTTCGAGTGTCGCATCGGCGCCGGTCGGCCGGACGGTGAGCCGCCGCACCGCGCCGTGGAACGCGTCGCGAACGACCGCGACGGCAAGCGTGTTGCCGGAGGCCTCGGGCACGACGTTCAGCACGACCTCGACGCGCTCAGGGCGCACCAGCACCGACAAGCGCTGGCCTGGACGGCGGCCCAGCGGCAGCGACGCGAGCCGGCCGAACGGCGTATCGAGCACCGCCGGACCGGCGACACGCGCCTCAAACAGGTTGGCGCGGCCGACGAAGCTTGCGACGAACGAATCGGCCGGCCGGTCGTAGAGCGCGGTGGGCGTGTCCACCTGCACGATACGACCGTCAAGCATGACAGCGACACGGTCGCCGAGCGACAGCGCCTCATCCTGGTCGTGCGTGATCAGCAGCGTCGCGATCCCTTGATCGCGTTGCAGCGTGCGGATCTCGTCGCGCAGCACGAGGCGCGTCGCCGCATCGAGCGCCGACAAGGGCTCGTCGAGCAGAAGCGCGCGCGGCTCGAACACCAGAGCCCGGGCGAGCGCGACGCGCTGCTGCTGCCCTCCCGAAAGCTGGCGCGGCAGCCGGTCCGCCAGCGCGGACAGGCCGACCCGATCGAGCATCGCGTTGGCGCGAGCGCGCCGGGTAGACAGGTCGACGCCCCGCACCCGCAGCGGGTAGGCGACGTTCTCCCAGGCCTGCATCGTCGGAAACAGAGCGTAGCTCTGGAACACGACGCCGCATGCGCGCTCGCGTGCCGGCGCCGTCGTGACATCGGCGTCGGCGAAGCGCACGCGGCCGCGCTCGGGCGCGAGGAACCCCGCTACGAGACGCAGCAGCGTCGTCTTACCGCAGCCCGACGGCCCCATGCAGGCGACGAGCTCGCCGGGCGCGATCCTCAGCGCGATGTCGTGCACGCCCGCGTCGCTCCCCGGATAGCGAAAGCCGATGCCGTCGAGCTCCACCGCCGCGGTCACCGAGTTGCTCATCCGCCGGGTACCGCAACGCCGGCCAGCGCCGGACTCCGCGCCGCTCCGTACGCGGCGAACGCGCCAAGGCCGGAGGCAGCCAGCGCGAGCACGAGCAGGATCACCGTCGCGGCACACGCGAATCCGGTCGCGCCATAGAATGCCTGCAGCAGGACGATCGGGTACGTGCGACTGAGGAAGCCCGCAACCAGGTTGGAGAACTGGAATTCACCGATCGACAGCGCCACGACCACGATCAATCCGGCGAACATGGAATGGCGGACGGCGGGAAGCACGACGTGCACGAGGCGCTGCCAGCGTTTCGCGCCGAGGGACTCGGCTGCGTCCTCGAGCAATTCGAGACCGAGCCGGCGCATGTCCGATAGCACGGTATGCAGAAAATACGGCAGGCAGACGATGAGATGGCCGGCGATCAGCAGGCCCCGGCTGCCCAGCCACGGCAGCGTGTCCGACGAGAATACGAGCACGAAGCCGAAGGCCAGCACGAGCGCCGGCAGCGCGACCGGCAATTGCGTCAGCACGCGGACCAGCGCACGCACGCGCGGCTCGCGCGAGCGATAGACGCCCCACGCGAGCGGCAGCCCGATCACCAGGCAACCGGCAGCGGTCGAGGCCGCGACGACGAGGCTCGACATGAAGGCGCGGCGAAAGCTTGGGTCGCCGGCGACGTCGGCGTACCATCGCATCGTCGGGCCGGTCGGCAGCAGCGTATTGAGCCACAAGGAACCAAACGACCCCACCAGCAGCAATGCGATGGGTAGCGCGAGATACGCGAGGTAACCACGAGTGACCCAGCGAGCTAGCATGAGGTTCGGTTGAGCCAAAGCCGCCGGAGCATTCGACGCTCAGGTGGGCGCCGGCGCGGCGGCTCACCGCGACGAGAGCTTAGGCGCGCCACGCGGTCGAGAGCAAATGAAAGTTTTGCTGCGGCGCGATGCAGGAACGGAATGACGACGATAGGAGGTCGACATGCGCGGACACCTGCCTGCCATCAACGAGCTCGCGGCCTTCGATGCCGTCGCGCGCCGCCTCAGCATCACTGCCGCGGGCCGGGACCTGCACTTGACGCAAAGCGCCGTCAGCCGGCAGATCGCGTCGCTCGAGTCCTGCCTCGGCACACGCCTCTTCCGACGCGACGCGGGAAGGCTGCGGCTCACCGCGGCAGGCGAGCGGTTCCTCGCCTCCATCCGGCCCGCGCTCGCGACGATACGGACGGCGACACGCGAGGCGGGAAGCGACCTCGCGGCGGCGCGACTGAACGTCGCCGCCGCCCCGACCTTCGCTACCCAGTGGCTGCTGCCGCGTCTCGGGAGGTTTCGCGCGGCGCATCCGGGCCTTACACTCGACTTCGTCGCACACACGCCGACGCTCGATTTCTCGCAGCCGGGCGACCTCGACGTCGCGATCCAGTTCGGCGACGGCGCGTTCCCTTACGCACAAGCGCATTACCTGATCGGCCGTGACGTCGTCGTCATCTGCCATCCGGGGCGCGCCGCGGGCGGCCGTCTCCGCAGTCCGGCCGATCTCGCCGGCCTTATCCTGTTGCAACATGTCGAAGCGCCGGACGCATGGCGAGCCTGGCTCGATGCGCAGCCGCCCACGGACGATGCGTCGCGCGTCGCAACGATCGATGCGACGGCAGGGCCGCGGTTTCCGCAATTCGCCTTGATCATCAGCGCGGCGGCCCAAGACATGGGCGTCGGGCTAGTGCCGCGCTGCCTGATCGACGAGCCACTTGCACGCCGGGAGATCGCAGTGGCGATCGACGTTCCCGTGCCGGCTCGGCGGGGTCATTGGCTTTGCGTGCCACGCGACAAGGAGAAGCTTTCCGCCGTGTCGGCATTTCGTGATTGGCTCGATCGCGAGGTCCGCGCCGATCACGCCCGGGCTTAGCGTTGGTTGCAGTCGGCGGCGCGGTGCCATCGAATTCACGACCGTTGTGCCGATCGGATATCGTCGGCCTCGACGCCGCGCGCGGTGTTCGTGAACACCGGATACCGGCGTCGACCGTCGAAATCGCGTCGCGCGTAGCGCGGCAGATCTTGCGTTAAAGTTCAGTTTGCAGCGATTGCGCGTCGCTCGAGCTCGGCGACGCGCGCTTCCAGCGCATCGAGCTTCTCCCGGGTGTGCGCCAGGAGCTGCGCCTGGATGTCGAATTCGTGCCGCGACACGAGATCGAGATGCTCCAGCCCCCCCTGCAGCATCGCCTTGACGTTTTTCTCGACGTCCTTGATCGGCGAGCCTTCGATCGCGCGGCCGATCTTTCGCGCCAGGTCGTCGAGGCTGCTGGCATTCAGCATGCTCGTTCCTTTGCCGGTGTCGATTGGAATGGGTCGAGTCTAGCAAACGCCGGCCGAGCTGCGGCAGCGACCCGCTCCGGTCAACTCCCGTACTTGGGACGGGCGTGCACCCGCAGCGTGTCCACGGCTACGGTGATCGCGGCCGGGGGTATCATTCCCCAAGGACGGTCCGGGAGATGGCCATGTTCCAACACAATTCCAAGATCCGATACGCGATCCGCCTCGGGCTTGTCCTGGCCGGCGCACCACTGACGTCGGCGCGGGCCGAATATCGCTGCGACGTCGAGCGAGTCGGCGTCGACGCGCGGGCGTGCGCCATTGCGGCGCAGGGTCCGTACGAGCTCCGCCGATTCATCGAACGCACGCGCACCATCTACGGCCTTTACTACTGGGACTATGTACGGCCCGGATGGCAGGCCCGCGTGGCGATGGACGCCCCTCCGACACCCTAGGCTGTTCCGCAACCCTCTGCTTTCGTTGGGTTGATCGCGAAGCTTCGCGTTCTCGGCGCCGGATATCCGGCCTCTGGCCCAACCAAGCAAGCGCTCGATGGAATCGTCCGGTGAGCGCCTCCCTCCGGGGAACGCCAGCCGCCCCTTAGCCAAGCCGGTGACACGAGCGTTCCAATCGCGTGCGCTTTCCTGATCGTTGCACCGGTTTGGGGCGAATTTTGGGTGCGGTGCAATAGAAAGGTGGTCGAAAACCTGCGCAACCCA
>JBOIGD010000287.1:0-9283 GCA_050742615.1 Casimicrobiaceae bacterium
GTCATACACATCCTGATCGAGCTGATCGAGCGCGATCTCTTCCCAGAGAATTACACCGCGGCGAGCTGAACGCTCAAGCCGCGATGCCCAAGCGCACTGACATCGAGTCGATCCTGATCATCGGCGCCGGTCCGATCATCATCGGCCAGGCGTGCGAGTTCGACTATTCGGGGGCGCAGGCGTGCAAGGCGCTGCGCGAGGAAGGCTATCGCGTCATTCTGGTCAACTCGAATCCGGCGACGATCATGACCGACCCGGACATGGCCGACGCCACCTACATCGAGCCGATCACCTGGCCGATGGTCGCCAAGATTATCGAAAAGGAACGGCCCGACGCCTTGCTGCCGACGATGGGGGGCCAGACCGCGCTCAATTGCGCACTCGACCTCGCGCGCGAGGGCATCCTGACCCGGTTCGACGTCGAGCTGATCGGCGCGACCAAGAAAGCGATCGACAAGGCCGAGGATCGCGAGAAATTCAAGGCGGCGATGACGCGCATCGGGCTGGGCTCGGCGCGCTCCGGCATCGCGCACGATCTCGAGCAGGCGCTGGAAGTGCAGACCGACATCGGCTTTCCGGCGGTGATCCGGCCGTCGTTCACGCTCGGCGGCACCGGCGGCGGCATCGCCTACAACAAGGACGAATTCGTCGAGATGTGCAAGCACGGGCTGGCTTCGTCGCCGACGCACGAGCTCCTGATCGAGGAATCGCTTCTCGGCTGGAAAGAGTTCGAGATGGAGGTGGTGCGCGACCGCAAGGACAATTGCATCATCGTCTGCTCGATCGAGAACGTCGACCCAATGGGCGTGCACACCGGCGACTCGATCACCGTCGCCCCGGCGCAGACCCTGACCGACAAGGAATACCAGATCATGCGCAACGCATCGATCGCGGTGCTGCGCGAGATCGGCGTCGACACCGGCGGGTCGAACGTCCAGTTCGCGATCAACCCCGACGACGGCCGAATGATCGTCATCGAGATGAACCCGCGGGTTTCGCGCTCCTCGGCGCTGGCGTCGAAGGCGACCGGCTTCCCGATCGCCAAGGTCGCCGCCAAGCTTGCGGTCGGCTACACGCTCGACGAGCTGAAAAACGACATCACCGGCGGCCAGACCCCGGCCTCGTTCGAGCCGACCATCGACTATGTCGTCACCAAGGTGCCGCGCTTCGCGTTCGAGAAGTTCAAGCAGGCCGACGATCGGCTGACCACCCAGATGAAGTCGGTCGGCGAGGTGATGGCGATAGGCCGCACGTTCCAGGAGTCGCTGCAGAAGGCGCTGCGCGGGCTGGAGACGGGCGTCGACGGTTTCAACCTGAAAACCGTCGATCCGGACACGATCGCCGACGAGCTCGCCTATCCGCGCGCCGAGAGGCTGTGGTACGTCGCCGACGCGCTGGCGATCGGAATGCCGTTGGAAGAGGTCTATGCGCACACGCGGATCGATCGCTGGTTTCTGGCGCAGATCAAGGAGATCGTCGACACCGAGCTGGCGATCGAGAAACGCACGCTCGCCGAGCTCGACGCGGCGGAATTGCGCCGCTTGAAGCGCATGGGCTTTTCCGACCGGCGCCTCGCGCATCTGACCAAGGCATCCGAGACCGACGTGCGCGCGCGGCGGCACGCCTTCGGCATTCGGCCCGTGTACAAACGGGTCGACACCTGCGCCGCCGAGTTCTCGACCCGGACCGCGTACATGTACTCGACCTATGAGGACGAGTGCGAGGCGCAGCCGACCGCACGCAAAAAAGTGATCGTGCTGGGCGGCGGGCCGAACCGGATCGGTCAGGGCATCGAGTTCGACTACTGCTGCGTGCACGCGGCGCTGGCGCTGCGCGAGGACGGCTACGAGACCATCATGGTCAACTGCAACCCGGAGACCGTGTCCACCGACTACGACACCTCGGACCGGCTTTACTTCGAGCCGCTGACCCTGGAGGACGTGCTGGAGATCGTGCACATCGAAAAACCTTTCGGCGTGATCGTGCAGTATGGCGGTCAGACGCCGCTGAAGCTCGCACGCGATCTCGAAGCCAACGGCGTGCCGATCATTGGCACCACGCCCGACATGATCGACATGGCCGAGGACCGCGAGCGCTTCCAGCAGATGCTGCACCGGCTGGGCCTGCGCCAGCCGCCGAATCGCACCGCGCGGACCGAAGCCGAGGCGCTCGCGGCGGCAGCCGAGATCGGCTATCCGCTCGTCGTCAGGCCATCGTACGTGCTGGGCGGCCGGGCGATGGAAATCGTGCACGAGCAACGCGACCTCGAGCGCTATATGCGCGAGGCGGTCAAGGTCTCCAACGATTCGCCGGTGCTGCTCGATCGCTTCCTGAACGACGCGATCGAGGTCGACGTCGACGCGCTGGTCGACGCCGGCGACAAGGGCAAGACGGTGGTGATCGGCGGCATCATGGAGCACGTCGAGCAGGCGGGCGTGCACTCGGGAGATTCCGCGTGCACCTTGCCGCCGTTTTCGCTGTCCAAGACGCTGCAGGACGAGCTGCGCAGGCAGACGGTCGCGATGGCGCACGGCCTCGACGTCGTCGGGCTGATGAACGTCCAGTTCGCGATCCAGTTCCCGCGGGACGACGGCGTGGGTGTGGTCTACGTGCTCGAGGTCAATCCGCGCGCCTCGCGCACCGTGCCCTATGTGTCGAAGGCGACCGGGCGGCCGCTGGCCAAGATCGCCGCCCGCTGCATGGTCGGGCAGTCGCTGGCGAGCCAGGGGATCACGCACGAGATCGTGCCGCCGTATTTTTCAGTCAAGGAGGCCGTGTTCCCGTTCATCAAGTTTCCCGGCGTCGACACCATACTCGGCCCCGAGATGAAGTCCACCGGCGAGGTGATGGGCGTCGGCGAATCGTTTGCCGAGGCCTTCATCAAGTCGCAGCTCGCCGCCGGCGTGCGGCTGCCCAGAGGCGGGAGGGTGTTCGTCAGCGTCAGGAATCCCGACAAGCCGCGCGCCGTCGAGGTCGCCCGCATCCTGGCCGGGCTCGGCTTCACGCTGGTCGCCACCCGCGGCACCGCGGCGGCGCTCGCCGCCGCGGGCGTACCCGTGGCCGCGGTGAACAAGGTCGCCGAAGGGCGGCCGCACATCGTGGACATGCTGCTGAACGACGAAATCGCGCTGGTCATCAATACCGTGGAGGAAAAGCGCAGTGCCATCCAGGACAGCTACGCGATCCGGCGCGCGGCGCTGAACGATCAGATCCCGACGTATACGACGATGGCCGGCGCACGGGCGGCGGCGCTGGGCATTCAGGAGATGCGTGAACTGGTGCCGTACTCGATGCAGGCGTTGCAGCGGCGGCTGCACTGAGGGCGGATCGCGTTTTGACATCATGAGCAGGACGCCACTGACCGTTGCCGGCGCGGAAAAGCTCAAGGCGGAGCTCCGGCGGCTGAAGACCATCGAGCGCCCGGCGGCGATCGTGGCGATCGCCGAGGCGCGTTCGCACGGCGACCTTTCCGAGAACGCCGAGTACGACGCCGCCAAGGACCGGCAGGGTTTCCTCGAGGTGCGCATCAGGGACATCGAGACGATGCTGGCGCAGGCGCAGATCGTCGATCCCGCGAAGATCGATGCCGACGGCCGGATCGTGTTCGGCGCCACGGTCGATCTCGCGGACGAAGCGTCCGGCGACCGGGTCTGCTACCAGATCGTCGGCGACGGCGAGGCGGACATCAAGGCCGGCAAGATTTCGGTGAACTCCCCGATCGCGCGCGCGCTGATCGGCAAGCAAGCCGGCGATACCGCCGAGGTGCAGGCTCCCGCCGGCGTTCGCGAATACGAGGTCCTGGCCGTGCGCTACGTCTGAAGCGTCCCGTCCAGGCGGGCCGGCGTTGCGCTCGGCGCTGGGTCGGGCGCTCATGCACCGTGCCCTGCTGGCGATCCACGCGGCAGGTAAATCATGGCGTCGAGACGGCGTGCCGGGTCGCCGCTGACGACTGCGGCGACCAGGTGGATCAGGCCGCCGTCGCGGCGCGCCGGCAGTCGCCGCACGGTGGGGTAGCCGGCGAGCACGCGCGCGGCGGCGAGCGCGTCGTGCGTCTGTCCGAGCGCGACGATCTCCGCCTGCAACTCGTCGCGCAGCGTGGTCTCCAGCCAGCAGCCGGAACAGCGCGCTCCCGGGCGCGGCGCGATGCCGCGAGCTTGCGGCGAGCCCGATATGCAGCCCCCGGGCCGCGACGCGGGTGAGCCGCTTTAGCCGTTGCCGCGCCGCCGGCGCGCGCGGCTGTCCGGGGGCTTGGGCCCAGAGGCGGGGACCCTGGCGCCGGCCGTCGGCGGCCTTGCGGTCGTGCGCGCGGTCGGCGTGCGGGGACGACGGGCTTGCGGCGTGGATTTAGCCATGGTCTGGTGGGTGGGGCGCGCCGCCGGCCGCCGTTTCCCGCGCGGCTCGCCGGGGGCCGGCTCCCGCGGCCGGGTCGCCGCCGTCGCGCGGGGTGCCGCCGTCGGCCGCGCGACCTTGGCCCGGGTCTTGGCCGGCGCCTTGTCCGGCGCCGGCCGCCATACGACCAGCAGTTTGCCGATATGCTGCACCGGCACCGCGCCGAGAGAGTCGCAGATGCGCTCGAGCAGCGCATCGCGCTGGTCGCGCTCGCCGCTGAATACGCGCACCTTGATCAGCTCGTGCGCCAGCAGGTTGACGTCGAGTTCGTGCAGCACCGCCGGGGTCAGCCCGTGCTGGCCGATGCTGACGACCGGATGCAGGTGATGCGCCCTGGCGCGCAGCGCGCGGCGCTGGGCGGGCAATAACGCTTCCATCGGCGCATTCTATCGGATGCAGCGCGACACCGCGGGACCCCGGAAGGCGCGGCGCTCCGGTTGCGCGGCGCCCGGTCAGCGGGAGTGCAACAGCCTGGCGGTCTTGGCAACCGACTTGGGCTTCACCCAGAAAATCGCGCCAAAGCGGCCGGCCCCCGCGGTGACCGCATCCATTGCGGTGATGTTTATTTTCGCCGCGGCGAGCGTCTCCAGCACCCGCGTCATCGCGCCGACGCGGTCGGCGCCCTGCAGCAGGAATCCGGTTTTCCGGGCGCTCAGAGTCAGGCCGAGCTTGCGGGCTGCGCGCCGCAGCGCGGCGCTGTTCTTGGGGATCAGGTCGAGCTGCCCCTTGCGGCCGTTGGGAAAGCCGGAGAACGCGAGCAGGTCGACGCCCTCGGCGGCAAGGCCCGACAGCACCCGCGCGCCGCGTCCGGGCGTATTGGGTACCGTCACATGGAAATAGTCGACTTTGCGCACGCTGTTGCTCATATTGCCTCCTTTGCCTGCCGGCCCGGTGGTTGAAACTCTGCAACGTCTGTCGCGGCGCGTCAACACCCCGCGAAGCAATGCACGATCAGCCGCGCCGCGGCGCGAAGGCGCTAGCGCGCGGATGCCCCGTCATTCGCGAGCAGCCGGACCCCCAGATGCCGCGCCAGTCCGCGCCCGCCCTCGGCCATCACCTGGTTGTGATTCCAGCGGTACGCGGGTTCGAGTAGCGGGGCCAGCGCGTTCATCCATCGCTTGCTCACCACCACGGTCCAATCGTAGCGAACGCGGGTGGTCCCGGCTTCGCTGGCGAGCCGCCAGCGCCCGCTGCCGGCGAGGTCGCCGACCGCGACGCCTTCGAGGTACGTCGGCGGCGTTACCGCGGTGACCTGCATCGCGAAACTCAGGCGATACGGCAACTTGCTCGACCACGTATATCGGCGCAGCGCGCCAAGGCCCTCAGCGTCGCCTTTTTCCACTTCTTCGACCGTGTGCACGAAGCGCCACCAGCGCGGCCAGGCGTCGACCGCGACGATGGCGTCCCACACGCGCTCGATCGCCGAGTCGAGCTGCCAGCGCGTGCTCAGGTCGAATTGCCGCGGCACCGGATTATGCCGCGAGCTTGCGCGCCGTGATCGTCCAGGAGCTCGACTGCATGACGACCTCGCCGTCCGGCCGGCGATAGCGCACGAGCTCCGCGCGCAACGCCCGTTCGATCGCGTCCTGTTGAGCCGCTGCGGCGTCGCCGGCCTCGCGGAATATCTCGCCGGCGGGACCGAGGGCGAGCTGGAATTGCATCGCCTGCTCGACCGAGTTGCCGACCATCACCGGCCCGTCGGTCGCCTCGAACGCGATGTCCTCGAATCCGGCTGCCTGGAGCTGAGCGGTGACGAGATCGGTGTTCGCCATCGAGAACGGACCCGGGCCGCAGGTCTGCGCGTCCTCGCCCGGCGGCGGCAGAAACCTGAGCACGACGGCCTTCGGGATGCCGACCCACGGGTTGTGCTCGATCGCGCGCCAGGTCACGAACATCAGACGTCCACCGGGCTTCAGCGCGGTCCTGATGTTGCGCATCGCCGCGACCGGATTGCTGAAGAACATCATGCCGAAACGCGAAAAGCAGAAGTCGAATTCGGGTTTGAAGCCGTAGGTCTGGACGTCCGCCGTAACGAGGCGCACGTTGCGCAGCCCGCATTCGGCGGCGTCGCGCCGGCCTTTCTCGAGGAAGGTATCGCAGCAATCGACCCCGAGCACCGAACCTTGCGGGCCGACGATGCGCGCAAGCTCCAGCGCCGTGTCGCCCCAGCCGCAGCCGACGTCGAGCGCGGCCGCGCCACGCGCCAGTTCGAGACGGCGCAACGGCACGGCGCTGTGGTAGCTCAATCCCTCCAGCAGGATATTGCGAAAGCGCTCGAACTTCGCCGCGAGAACGTCGTTCCAGAACGAAGTGAATGGATCGTTGCGGGTCGCGGTTTCGGTCATCAGGCGCTCCTCGAACACCGTTTGGCGATGACAAGCCCGTCCTGCCGCCTCAGCGCGGCACGCCCCGGCGCATGTCGTCGAGTATCCAGCCGAAAAAACCGACCGCGACGCCCCCCCAGAGCATCGCCATCAGCGGCGACTCGGTATAGAACAGCCACATGGCGGCATTGACGCAGCAAAGAAGGATCACCATCAGCTTGAGCGCGCGGTTGCCCATGGACGGATTCTAGCCCGCCGGGGCGGCCCCGCCTACCCGCCCGCGTATCGGGACGGCTCCGATGTGGCGAAGCCGATCGGCGCCCGACAAGTCCGCTAGCGCCCGCTGCTGTCCAGCGCCCAGGCGGTGAACAGGAAGATCGACGCCATGCACGGCGCGATCAGCACCACGCCGACGAAGACGGGGATGAAAATGCGCCGCGGCGATCCGGCCGGATGCAGCACCAGCAGCAGCGGCCAGATCAGCCACAGCCATGCCAGGGCCAGCCAGAGCTGTCCCGACAACAGCGACAGACCGCCAAACGATTGCCCGATCCACAACAGCAGTACGATCAGAGCATGGGCGACGCAGAGAAGTCCAAGGACTTGGAAACTCTGCAGCGAAAAGCGAGAGCGTGAAATCGGTGGCATGCTCATCGCGGCCCGGTCGGCGCCATACCGGAGCGGCCGCGCAGGCAACGCGCGATCGTCGCGGCTCGATCTACCACGCCGACATCGCGTAGGTGATGAAGGCGCAGTTGCCGACCGTCAATGCGAGCGCCGCCAGGAACACCCCGTCCGCGGCCCGTTCCAGGCGTTGCATGCGCCGGCTGCTGCGCGTGCGCAACGCCCAGTATGCCGCCAGGCAGGACACCAGGAACAACAACGCATTGAGGGCGAGCAGGTCATCGGCAAACGTGTCCACTTTCTGAATGCTGATGACGATGCGGATGATTCCGACGACGGTGAGGCAGACGCCGACCATCGCGGAGGAAACCGTGAAGATATGGACGCAGATGTCCTGGTCGAGATCGATCGCGCCGTCCGATCGCGCCGGCTCACTCATGCGCGGATCAGGATGCCGCCGGGCAACATCCGGTTCTCCCAAATCGCCTCCCTGAAACCCACCATGGCCTTGTCGGAACGCGGCGGATCGCCACGACGGGCGATCCGGAGCGGCTAGCGACCTTTGGCCCAGCGATACTTCTGCGCGCAGGCGATGACCTCGGCCTGGGTGGGAAACTCGAGGCAGACGCGGGCGTCCGCATGCGCTGCAGCGCGCCGCCTCTCGACTGCCGTCACCGGAGCCCTGGCGGGCAGCAGGACGGGCGTGGCGGCGACCGCCTCCCGGTCGGCCGGGCCGGGGCCCGGCGCTCGTCCCTGACCGATGGCGGTCGAACATCCGATCGCAAACAACATCAGCACTGCAGCGGCAGGTCTCATCGGATCCCCTTTCTCGTCCGGGTTCGGCCCGGGCTGATGCCGCCCGGAGTGCGTCGGTTGACCGCACAGCCGTTAATTGTGGCACCACCGGCCGCCGATGGCCAGTGCAGGCCGTGACGGCCGGCCGGAAGCGGATTCGCCGGGTGAAACGGACGCGAACATTCGCTTCGCGGCATCGGCGTGCGAAGCGCCTAGTCGCCGTAGGCCAGGCGATCCATCATCTGGGCGAATTGCGACCAGTCGATCCGCTTGCTCTTTTGCTTGTGCCGTCCGTACCAATAGAGCGAGCCGCGCCCGATTTCCAGCTCGCCGATTTTTTCCCGGTCGGCGTAGATCTGCAGGTTCAGCGACGAGCGGGCCTTGGCCAGCTCGAAGTTCGCCAGATCGGCCTTGACCTCGTGCTTGCGCGGCTTGCTGGTCGTGCGTTTGGCTCTGGCACCGGCCATTCGTCTTCTCCTCAGCGCTTCGACGTCGGCCGCCCCTGTCGCGGCGGCGCGTCGTCCCGGGCAGCGGCTTGCGTTCGACGGCGACTCACAGGATGCGGTTGAACCACAACAAGGACAGCAGGCCCGACAACAGCGCGAACGCCGCCGCCCCGGCCGCAAAAAGCGCGGTGACCTCGGTCGCCTTCTTTTCCAACACCAGGCGCGCGGTGAGCGCCTTGTAGATCCGCCCGAGGTCGGTCGCCGAACCGGCGTGGAAATACTCGGCGCGCGTGGCGGTCGCGATCGTCTTCAGCGCCTCCTCGTCGAGGCGCACGCGCATCGACCAGCCTTCGGCGTTCAGGATCTCGCCGGCCAGCGTGCCGACACCGATGGTGAAGACGCGAACGCCGCGCTCTGCCGCCATCCGGGCCGCCTCGATCGGGTCGGGTCCGGCCGTCGCCTGCCCGTCGGTGAGCAGGACGATGGCCGCGGAACGGAACGAGCCCGGCGGCGCCGGTTGTGTCGCGCCGGCTTGCGCATTCGGCACCGGGTCGAGAGATTGCCCGCGTTGCGCCTGGCGCGCGCCGCCCGGCCGTGGGTTCGCCGCCTGCAGGTCGAATTCGACGTCGGGAACGATCAGCTTCAGCGACACCAGAATGGCGCTGCCGATCGCAGTGCCGCGCTGCAGCTGGATCCGCTGCAGCG
>JBOIGD010000288.1:0-8966 GCA_050742615.1 Casimicrobiaceae bacterium
GACGTGCACGCCATGGTGTACGACATCATGAGCGACGCGCAGCGCAAAACCTACGAAGAGATGCTCGAATGCGACTTTTCGTTCGGCATCCCCAATCTGGCGCGATTTCGCGTCAATGCATTCAACCAGGAGCGCGGCGCCGCGGTCGCGTTCCGGACGATTCCATCCAAGGTGCTGTCGCTGGAGGAGCTGAACGCTCCGAAGGTCTTCGCCGACCTGACGACGCGGCCGCGCGGGCTGATCCTGGTCACCGGACCGACCGGCTCGGGCAAGTCGACGACGCTCGCGGCGATGATCAACCACGTCAACGAAAACGAATACGGGCACATCCTGGCGATCGAGGACCCGATCGAATTCCTGCACGAGTCGAAGAAGTGCCTGATCAACCAGCGCGAGGTGGGGCCGCATACGCTGTCGTTCGCCAATGCGCTGCGCGCCGCCCTGCGCGAAGATCCCGACTACATACTCGTCGGCGAGATGCGCGACCTGGAGACGATACGCCTCGCGCTGACCGCCGCCGAAACCGGCCACCTGGTGTTCGCGACGCTGCATACCAGCTCGGCGGCCAAGACGATCGACCGCATCATCGACGTATTCCCGGCCGCCGAGAAGGACATGGTGCGCGCGATGCTGTCCGAATCGCTGGTCTCGGTGATATCGCAGACGCTGTTGAAGACCAAGGACCAGCAGGGCCGCATCGCCGCGCACGAGATTATGATCGGCACGCCGGCGATCCGCAACCTGATCCGCGAGAACAAGGTCGCGCAGATGTACTCGTCGATCCAGACCAGCCAGTCGGTCGGCATGCAGACGCTCGACCAGTGCCTGACCGAGATGGTCCGCCGCAACCAGATCGCGCTGGCCGAAGCGCGTGCCCGGGCGGTCAACAAGGACCTGTTCGGCGGGTGACCGGCGCAGCCGCGGTCGACACCACGGAAAGCAAGAGGGAACGACCATGGAACGAGAAACCGCGACCAAGTTCATCCACGAGCTGCTCGACCTGATGGTCAAGCAGAAAGGCTCCGACCTGTTCATCACCGCGGGCTTCCCGCCGGCGATCAAGGTCGACGGCAAGATCGCCCCGGTGTCGAAGACCGCACTGACGCCGCAACACACGATCGAAATCGTGCGCAGCGTCATGAACGACAAGCAGGCTGCGGAGTTCGAGTCGACCAAGGAATGCAACTTCGCGATCAGCCCTCCGGGCATCGGCCGCTTTCGCTGCAACGCCTTCGTGCAGATGGGGCGCGTCGGGATGGCGATGCGCACGATCAACACGACGATCCCGACCTTCGACGAGCTGAACCTGCCGCCGGTGCTCAAGGACGTGACGATGAGCAAGCGCGGCATCATGCTGTTCATCGGCGCCACCGGCGCCGGCAAGTCGACGTCGATGGCGGCGCTGCTCGGCTACCGCAACGAGACCAGCTACGGGCACATCATCACGATCGAGGACCCGATCGAATTCGTCCACGAGCACAGGAATTGCATCATCACGCAGCGCGAGGTCGGCGTCGACACCGACGGCTGGCAGATCGCCCTGAAGAATTCGCTGCGCCAGGCGCCGGACGTCATCCTGATCGGCGAGGTGCGAGACCGCGAGACGATGGACTACGCGGTCGCGTTCGCCGAGACGGGGCACCTGTGCCTGGCCACGCTGCACGCGAACAGCACCAACCAGGCGCTCGACCGGATCATCAACTTCTTCCCCGAGGAGCGGCGCGCGCAGCTGCTGATGGACCTTTCTCTCAACATCCGCGCCTTCGTCGCGCAGCGGCTGATACCGCGCCGCGACGGCCGCGGTCGTGTGCCGGCGGTCGAGGTGATGCTGAATTCGCCGCTGATTTCCGATCTGGTGTTCAAGGGCGACGTTTCCGGCATCAAGGAAATCATGAAGAAATCGCGCGAATTGGGCATGCAGACGTTCGACCAGGCGCTGTTCGACCTCTACGAAGGCGGACTCATCACCTACGAGGACGCGCTGCGCAACGCCGATTCGCTCAACGACCTGCGGCTGGAGATCAAGCTGCACGGCAAGGACGCGAAGAACCGCAACGTCATGGCCGGCATCGGCAACCTCGACATCGTGCAGTAGCCCGCGCGACGACGCCGCTGGCGCGACCCAGCCCGGCATCGCGGTCCGCCGGACCGGCGACACGGCGCCCGCCATGCGGCCCGGCGCGAGCCCGCCGAATCACCCGCCGCGCGCTTCGACCCGGCACGGCCTACAATAACGGCATGGCCGGCCTCGACCCACGCACGCCGATTCCCACCGAGATCAAGCTCCATCAGTCGTCACGCCTGATGGAATTGACCTTTGCCGACGGCAGGAGCTTTCGCCTGCCGTACGAGTTCCTGCGCGTCCATTCGCCGTCGGCCGACGTCCGCGGGCACGGGCCCGGCCAGGAGACGCTGCAGGTCGGCAAGCGCGACGTGACGATCGACGAGGTCGAAGCCGTCGGCCACTACGCGATCCGGCCGAAATTCTCGGACGGCCACGACACCGGCATCTATTCATGGGACTACCTGGTCGAGCTCGGCGAACGCCAGGATCCGATGTGGCAGCATTATCTGGAGCGGCTGCGCGCCGCGGGCGCAAGCCGCGAGCCCGACGCGAATCCGCCGCCCGCGGCGGCGCCGGCGCACGGTTGCGGACACCGGCATTGACCGCGATGGGCGACCCGGCTCACTTCGGCTACGAGCAGGTGACGCCCGAGGAAAAGACGCGGCGCGTCCGCGGCGTGTTCGATTCGGTCGCCGGCCGGTACGACCTGATGAACGACCTGATGTCGCTCGGCCTCCATCGCGCGTGGAAGCGCTTTACGATCGAGGCTTCCGGCGTTCGCGCCGGCGCACGGGTGCTCGACGTCGCCGGCGGGACGGCCGACCTCGCCGACCTGTTCGCCGCGCGAGTCGGCGCCGCGGGCAGCGTCGTGCTGACCGACGTCAACGGCGCGATGCTCGCCGCCGGCCGGGACCGGATGCTCAACGCCGGGCGCCTGATGCCGGCGGTGCAGTGTGACGCCGAGGCGCTGCCGTTCGCCGCCGCCAGCTTCGACTGCGTCAGCATCGCCTTCGGCTTGCGCAACGTCACGCGCAAGGAGGCGGCGCTCTCCGAAATGCGTCGCGTGCTGCGGCCCGGCGGCGTCGCGCTGGTCCTGGAGTTCAGCCGGGTCTGGGCACCGCTCACGCCGCTCTACGACTGGTACAGCTTCAACGTGCTGCCGCGCCTCGGCCAGTGGGTTGCCGGCGATGCGGCGAGCTACCGCTACCTCGCCGAGTCGATACGCATGCATCCGGACCAGCGGGCGCTTGGTGCCATGATGGAAAGTGCCGGATTCGAGCGCGTCGAATGGTTCAATCTGAGCGCGGGCGTCGTCGCCCTGCATCGCGGCTACGCTTTCTAGCAACGCCCGATGCCGACCGCCGCGACTCTCGCCAACCGCGCGCTCGAGCGCGAGGATTGGGCGCGCGAAAGGCTCAGCGGCCACGCCGGCCGGACGCTTCGCGTGGTTGCCGGTCCCGCGGACCTGACGCTCTCGGTCGACGTCGACGGCCGCTTCGCCGAAGCCCAGGCTGCGCCGGATCTCACGCTGACGATTTCCCCGCTTCGCCTGCCCGCGCTGCTGGCGCGTCCCGGGCGCTGGCACGAGCTGGTCGAAGCCGACGGCGATGCCGCGCTCGCCTCGACGATCGCCGAGCTGGCGCAGACGCTGCCGTGGTTCGTCGAGCGCGCATTTTCGCGTGCGTTCGGACCCATCGTCGGCGTCGAGCTCGCCGACGCCGGCCGCCGGCTGCTCGCGCTGCCCGGCTACGCGGCCGAGCGGGCAGGCGCGAGCCTCGCGAGCTACGCCCGCGACGAAGCCGACCTGGCGATCGGCTCCGGCGCGGTGCGCGATTTTGCCACGCAAGTCGCAGCGCTGGCCGAACGCGTCGCTACGCTCGGCGAGCGCGTCGATCGCCTTGCCGGCGCTTCCGCGACGCCTGGGTCGCAGGCTCCGGCCGGCGAGTAAGCTTCCGGCAAACGCCGCGAAGCGCAACCGCGATCCGCGGCGCCCGTCGCGCCGGCACCAGCCGGCAGCCGCCCCGTCAGGGAATGCGGTGGGTGCCGCCAGTGACCGCGAGAAACACTTCGCGCAGGAACATGGCGAGGCACGCGACGATGGCCAGCATCGCCAGGATGAAGAACACCGCCACCGCTTTCGTCAGGTCGACGGACATCAACGCGCCGACGAACGCACCTGCGACGACCAGACAGACCAGCAGTCCGCCGAGGCCCGCCGCGAGCAGCGCGAAGTAGATCCATCGTATCCGCCGCGCCAAGAGCGCGAGCTCGACGCGGTCCTCGTCGCTGCGCACGCCCGCGTGGCCGCGGACGCGGCCGAGGATCAGCCGCCTGCGATCGACGCCGCGACCGAGCCGGACGTTGAGCGCGCTGATCAAGGTCGCGATGGCCGTGAGCAGAAAGACCGGCGCCACGGCGAGCTGGATGACGTGGCTGATGTCGGTCAGATGCGATTCCAGGCCCATGCGCGTCCCGGCACCGCGTATCGGGCGGCGTAACGCGGAATCTACGCCTGAGGCAGGCTTGCTTCAATCCGGTCCCGCCGCAGCGCCCGCTTCGTTGCGGTCGCCTCTCGCCCTACCCGCGCCGAACCGCCGCGGCGGGTGCGCCGCTCGCGGCGGACCTATCCCTTACAATCGGCCCTATGCGTTGGCTGAGGCTGGTCAAGATACTGCTCGTGGCGCTGAAGTACGGGCTCGATGAGTTCCTGCTCGGCCACGAGCGCTTTCACTGGCTGCGTCCCACCGCGCGCGCGGTCACGTTCTGGCGCGACCTGTCGGCGCCGCGCGCCGAGCGACTGCGGCTCGCGCTGCAGGATCTCGGCCCGATCTTCGTCAAATTCGGACAGATGCTGTCGACGCGCCGCGACCTCCTGCCGCCCGACATCGCCGACGAGCTGGCCAAGCTGCAGGACCAGGTGCCGCCGTTCTCGTCGGAGGAGGTGATCGCGACGCTGACCCGCGTCTACGCGAAGCCGGTCGAGCAGGTATTCGGCTCGTTCGATCGCGCGCCGGTCGCCAGCGCCTCGGTGGCGCAAGTCCACCTGGCGGAGCTTCCGGACGGCACGCCGGCGGCGGTCAAGATCCTGCGGCCCGACATCGCCACGACGATCGACAAGGACCTCGCGCTGATGCACGCCGGCGCCGTACTGGTGGAGAAGCTGTGGTCGGACGGCAAACGGCTGAAGCCGCGCGCGGTGGTCGCCGAGTTCGAGCGCACGATCCACGACGAGCTCGATCTTTCGCGCGAGGCCGCGAACTGCTCGCAGCTGCGACGCAATTTCGCGCACTCGCCGCTGTTGCTCGTGCCCGAGGTCTTCTGGGACTGGTGCAACAGCGAAGTGATGGTGATGCAGCGGATGGAAGGCACGCCGATCAGCCACAGGACGCGCCTCGTCGACCAGGGCATCGATATCAAGCGGCTGGCGCGCGCCGGCGTCGAGATCTTCTTCACGCAGGTCTTTCGCGACGGCTTCTTCCACGCCGACATGCACCCGGGCAACATCTTCGTCGCCGTCGATGCGGCGAACCGCGGCAAGTACATCGCGCTCGACTTCGGCATCATGGGCACGCTCTCCGAGCAGGACAAGAGCTATCTCGCGCACAACTTCCTGGCCTTCTTTCGCCGCGACTACCGGCGCGTGGCAACCGCTCACATCGAATCGGGGTGGGTCCCGCCGGAAACGCGCGTCGACGAATTGGAGAGCGAGATCCGCGCCGTCTGCGAGCCGATCTTCGACCGGCCGCTGAAGGAGATATCGCTGGGCCGGATCCTGGTCCAGCTGTTCAAGGCCTCGCGGCGGTTCAACGTCGAGATCCAGCCGCAGCTCGTCCTGCTGCAGAAGACGCTGCTCAACGTCGAGGGCCTGGGCCGCGAGCTCGATCCCGATCTCGATCTGTGGGTGACCGCGAAGCCGTTTCTGGAGCGGTGGATGCACGACCAGATCGGCTGGCGCGCGATCGGGTTGCGCCTGCAGAAGGAGGCCCCCTTCCTCGCGACGGCGCTGCCCTTGCTGCCGCGCCTGATCTACCAGCGGCTGATGGCGGTGCCGGCGGCGGCAGAGGCCACGATCCGCGATCTTGCCGCAGCGCAGCGTGCCAGGAACCGCTGGCTGGCGGCGATCGCGCTGCTGTTGGCGTTCGCCGTGGCGGCGCTGGTCTGGCGCGGCTGGTGAGCGGCGAACGGCCCGCGCGTCACGGCGCCGAAACGTCCGCGGCGATTCGCCGGCGCCAGAACTCGACTTCCGCGCGGCAGGCGAATCGTGCCGGCGCGGCTTACTTGGTGGCCGCGCCCTTGCTCGGGACCGCCTTATCGACGGCAGCCTTTTCCGGGACCGCCTTGTCAGCGGCAACCCTGTATCGATTGCAGCCCGATCCGGTGGACTCGCGGACCGCCTTATGCTGCGCCTTGGCGCGGGCCGTCATCTCGACGTCGTGCGCCTTCGTGTAGGTTTCGCATTCATCCAGCGTCTTGAAGGTGCGCAACTTCGCGCGATAGGCGGTCCGTTCTTCGGCGGTCATCATGCTGCCCGGCGGCGGCAGCTTTTCGGAGTCGGCCCCGGCTTTGGGCGCGCCACCGGCCTTGGCGGCCTGGTTCGCCCGCTTCTTGGCCATCGCGGCACGCTTTTTTGCGCTGCGGTCAGCCTCGGCCTGCAGCGCCCTGCCCTTGGTACCGACGTCGTTCGCCGTAGGGGGCTTCGACGGGACCGCTTCCTTCACGGCGGGCTTGGACGCGGGTTCGGCGGGAGGGGTGGACTGCGCCAGCGCAACATCGGTGGCGAACAGGGTCGCAACAGCAAGCATCAGGTATTTCATCGTTGTCCCACCATTTTCCTGGAAGAGTGAAAGGGTTATTTTGCCCGAATCGGAGCCTGTCTGACTTGCCCCACGACCGTTTCGTTCCAGACCAGCGCGACATCGTGCTGGCGCCGGACCAGACGCTCCAGCGCGCGCTTCTGCGCCGGCGTGCGCACGCATCCCTGCAGGGTGACGAACTTGCGCATCGTCGTCACCCAGATGCTCGCTGCCCGAAAGCGCGCGTCACCGCGAATGGCGGCGACGACGCGCGCATTGATCTCGGGATCGCGCTTGTACGCGCCGCCGCATTCGCACGTTCCGGCAAGACAGCACGAGGTCCCGCGCTCGGCCCGCTCGTGGGCCTGCGTGCGCATCTGCTCGAGCGTCAGCGTCGGAGCCCCCACCGGAGGGCAGCCGGCGAAACCCGCGGTCGCCTGGTCGAACGGGTCGAGTTGATAGACCGTGTCGTCGCCGGCCGCCGGCAGCGCCGCGGCCGCGGCACCCATCAGCACCAGCCATCGCATCGTCCGCATCCGCATCGGGAACCACCGTCGGCGAACAACGTTCGTCGCCGGCGTACGGTTGACATCGGGCATCGTCGCGGCCTCGGAGCTTCCGGGTCGAAAGGCTCATTTTGCTACAATCCGCCATCTTACGAACGGGCCGATTCTTTCGCGATGGCGCTGCTTGAAATCCAGAACGTCACGCGGCGATTCGGCGACTTCACGGCGGTCGACGCCGTCAGTATCGACATCGGCGCCGGCGAGTTCTTCACCCTGCTCGGGCCGTCCGGCTGCGGCAAGACGACCTTGCTGCGCATGATCGCCGGGTTCGACCTGCCCGACGGCGGGCGCATTCTGCTCAATGGCCAGGATCTTGCCGACCGACCGCCGGAAGCACGCCCGGTCCGCACGGTGTTCCAGAGCTATGCGCTGTTCCCGCACATGACGGTCGAGGGCAACATCGCGTTCCCGCTGCAAATGGCGAAAACGCCGGCGGCGGCGATTCCCGCCAAGGTCGGGGAAGCGCTCGAGGACGTGCGGCTGACAGGTTTCGGCAAGCGCTACCCGCACGAGCTTTCGGGCGGCCAGAAGCAGCGCGTCGCCGTCGGCCGGGCGCTGGTCACGCATCCGACCGTGCTGCTCCTCGACGAGCCACTCGCGGCGCTCGACGCAAAGCTCCGGGAGGAGATGCAGATCGAGCTGATCAACCTGCAAAAGGAAGTAGGCATCACCTTCGTCTACGTGACGCACGACCAGACCGAGGCCCTCGCGCTGTCGCACCGGATCGCGGTGATGAACAGGGGCCGCGTCGAGCAGCTCGACGAGCCGTCGCGGATCTACAGCTTTCCGAAGTCGCGCTTTGTCGCCGACTTCATCGGCACCTGCAACCTGCTCGAAGGATCGATCGCCTCCCGCGCTGGCGGCATCGTCGCGATCGACGTCGCCGGTCTCGGGGCGGTGCGGGTGGCCACGGCCGACGCTGCCGCCGCCCGGACCGCGGGCACGGTCGCGCTGCGGCCGGAAAAGATCCGCGTGCAGGCCGCCGCAGCGCACGGCGCCGGCGCGGAGCCGGCGGGCAATCACTTCCGCGGCACGGTGACCGAGTATCTCTATCTCGGCGACGTGACCGTCTACATCGTCACCACGCCCGGCGGGCGCAAGCTCGAGACGCTGCTCGCCAACTCGGCAGCGGGACGCACGCAGTTCTTCGAGGTCGGCGATGCCGTGGAAATCAGCTGGCCGGTCGACGCCGGGCATTTCATCGGCCAGTGAGTCGCTGTGCTCGCCGCATGATCCCCGTCGCCCGATGAAGACGACCCGCCTCTCGCGGCGTTCGCGCGCCCGGCTCGGAAGCTGGCTGGTCAGCGGTCCGCCGGTCCTCTATCTGCTGGTCTTTTTTGCGGCGCCGGCACTGATCATGGTGCTCGCCTCGTTCCGCACGCCCGGCGATTTCGGCGGCCTGGCGCCGCTGATCGAAAACGGCAGGATCGATCTCAATCTGGACAGCTACGCGCGGTTTTTCACCGAATCGGTCTACGCGCAGATTTTCGTCAAGTCGGTCTGGTATGCGCTGCTGACGACGCTCTTCTGCCTGCTGCTCGC
>JBOIGD010000289.1:0-5369 GCA_050742615.1 Casimicrobiaceae bacterium
ACGGCGTCGTGTTCGAGAATTCGAGCGTCACGTACCCCTCCCACTCGGGCTCGAGCGGCGTCACGTTGACGATGATGCCGCAGCGCGCATACGTCGAATTGTGGACGATCAGGCCGTTGGCGACGAAATTGTGCCGGCCCGGCACGGTGATGTCGAATACCTCTTCCTCGCCTGCCGGCGTGATCGATTCCACCGTGTCCCAGACGGGTCCTTCCAGGAGCTCCTGCAATCCGTCGTCGCGCGTCGCGCGCGCAACGAACCGGGCCAGCGCGTGCCCGAGCGATTGTGCGGGATTGGTCTTGACCGCCAAACGATTGAGGCTCGTCCCGGCACCGGCCACCGCAAGAGTCAGGAGCGGCCACGCTTCGCGCGGCAGCGTATCAAAATTGCTGCGAATGCGGCGGCTCTGGCACATCGGCATCACGTCGTCCATCAGCCGGCGCTGCTTGATCGACCCCGGACAGAAACCGACGCGCCGCGCGAACAGCGCGATCTGGTCGCGGTCGGTGATCTGGATCCGCGACGCCGGGGTGCCGATCGCCGTGATCTTGTCGCGAATGAGCGAGAAGATGCCGAACCGTAGCAACAGGTGATGCACGTCCTCCACAAGCCGGCGCGACTTGGAGTAGTACTCGACGAAGCAGCTTTCGCCGGTGCTGTAGACGCCACCGTCGCCGGAGAACAACGCCTGCAGGAACAATCGAACGGACGCCTCCGGGGCGGTAAAAATCTTCTGCGGAACGAACTTGTCCCCGGCGCCGACATCGAGCCCCTGGCTTGCAAGCCAGCGTGAGGTGCGATTAGCCTCCGGCGAGCCGCCCCTGCCCGCATGATTCACGAGCCGGTAGCCGTGGCGCGGTCGCGGCGTCACCGTGCCCAAAGCGCTGGCAGACACGCTGCGCTCGAGCAATGCGACGAGCGTGGGGTCAGCGTTGGTGAACGTAGGACTGTGCCCCGGCGTTCGACACTGTCCTTCCGCGATCATCAAACCGAGTAGCGAAGCTTCCCAGTCGGGGATCGACATGCGGCCAAAGGCCGGAACCTGCCGTGCTGCCGCGATGCGATCACCCGGAGCGAGTTTTTCGAGCGGCGTCCATCCGTGCAGCTGCCGGAACGGGTGGTTCGCCGTGGCCTTCAGGCGCAAGCCGGCACGTGTGCGCAGTTCGAATACGGGTTTGCGACCCTGTGAAACGACGTTCGATACGTCGGCGCGCACGAGGCGCCAACCGTCCAGCGCCATCGTCGTGCTGCCTTGGCGCATTTCCGCAATGGAGACGTACGCGCCGGTGTCGGCGTCGACCACCCGTGCATCCGCGGTCAGGCATTTCCCCAGGCAAATCGTCAGCACGTTGCGCGGAATCCTGAAGTATTCGACCGTGCGCGCGAGCGCGAACGAGTTCGGCGGAATGATGCACGACTCGCCGTTGAAGTCGACGAACGACTTGTCGTCGAAGTTCTTCGGGTCGACGATCGTCGAATTGAGGTTGGTGAACAGCTTGAATTCGTTCGAGCAGCGGATGTCGTAGCCATAGCTCGACGTGCCGTACGACACGATCCTGCGGCCATCGACCTCGCGCACCTGCCCTGGCTCGAACGGGTCGATCATCCGGTGCTCGCGCGCCATGCGGCGGATCCAGCGGTCGGACTTGATCATGCGCAGTCTGCGTTCGGAGGAAATTCAGCGATCATAGCACCAGACTGCCGCTGATCACCGCCGCGCGGCGCCCGACAGGCGATCACGAAGGATCCAACGCAACGGCGTCTCGTAGTATCGATACGCAAGGTACGACGATGCGATCAGGACGGCGAGATAGATTGCGAACAACGCTGCCGGCGAGACGTCGGCACGCCCCGAAAAGGCGCGGAGCAGAAACCAAGCGACGGGAATCTGCAGGATGTACACGGCATAGCTCAACTCGCCCAACATGACGAACGGCGCGAGCCGCAGGACCGACGCAAGACGAGACGAGTCGACACTCAACGCCGCGACGAATGCCGCAAACAACGGGGCGGCCAGGCCGTCGGTCGCGGACAAGGGGATCGGGCCGGCGACGCGGCTGATGTGCATCGTCAGTGCGACCGCGAGAAAAAGCGACAGCCACAACGCGGCCATCGTCGCGTGCGGATGGCGAGCCCCAGCGGGCGTTTGCAGGCGCGACCGATGCTTCAGAACGAGAATGCCTGCGCACATGCCGACTACAAAAGCGTTGACATGCACGAGCGGGTTGTAATGCAGGAATTCGTGGCTGAAAAACGGGCTGTGCGCAATCAACCGGCCGTATCCCCAGAGATAGAACGACTGGCTCGTCAGCCAGACGATCGCGGTAAATGCGAGCAATGTACGATCGCGGCGCATGCGCGTCATCAATGGAAGAAGGATCGGAAACGCAAGGTAGAAGAACGCTTCGACCGAAAGCGACCATCCGGGCGCATTGAGGCTCAGCGCGTACTGGGGAGTCCAAGCCTGCAGCAGCACGTTGAGCACGAGCGCCGGTGGATCCAGGCGATTTCCATCGACACCGAAACCGAGGGGGACCGCCATCAACACCACGCCGAGGAAATATACCGGATAGACACGCGCGAAGCGCGCGGCCCAGTAGCGTCTGCGGTCGACCGGACGCCCGGGGCGCAGGTAGACCACAACCATGATGAACCCGGACAACACGAAGAAGTAGCTGACCATCGAAGGCCCGACATGCAGCTTATACTTCCACATCCAGTCGTTGAGCGCCGGCCATACGCCCGCCCAGTGGAAGAAGACCACGGTCATCGCCGCGATGAAACGCGTAAACGTAAGTTGCCGCATGTCGAGCGGCGGCATGACTACGGACACCGGGGTCGTCGGGGCTTCGGAGCAGGAAACGGCTGCCTTGCGCACCGCGAGTCCGGATGTCATCGCAGCCGGCGAGCGAAGATGATGCGAGCCGCGCTAGGTGTTCTGCACGACGATGTTCGGGAACTTCGCCGAAAAATCCTCCGCCTTCTGCGCGACGAAGACCGCCGTCTTGCGAGCGATGTCCTTGTAGACTGTCGCGATGGCGCCGTCCGGGTCGGCAATGACGGTCGGCCGTCCCGAATCGGCCTGCTCGCGAATGTGGATATCGAGCGGCAGCCGGCCGAGGAACGGAACCTTGTAGTCGTCGCACATCCTCTGCGCGCCGCCCTCGCCGAAGATCGCCTCGGCATGCCCGCAGTTCGAGCAGACGTGGGTCGACATGTTCTCGACGATGCCGACGATCGGCACGCCGACCTTGTCGAACATCTTGAGGCCCTTGCGCGCGTCGATCAGCGCGATGTCCTGCGGCGTCGTCACGATCACCGCGCCGGTGACCGGCACTTTCTGCGACAGAGTAAGCTGGATGTCGCCGGTGCCCGGCGGTAGGTCGACGATCAGATAGTCGAGGTCGCGCCAGTTGGTGTCCTTGAGCAGCTGCTCGAGCGCCTGGGTCACCATCGGGCCGCGCCAGACCATCGGCGTGTCGGTGTCGATCAGAAAGCCGATCGACATCGCCTGCACGCCGTGCGCCTCGAGCGGCTCGAGCGTCTTGCCGTCCTTCGACTCCGGCCGTCCGGCGATGCCCAGCATCATCGGCTGCGACGGCCCGTAGATGTCGGCGTCGAGCACGCCGACGGTGGCGCCTTCCGCGGCGAGCGCCAGCGCGAGGTTCACCGCTGTCGTCGACTTGCCGACACCGCCCTTGCCGCTGGCGACGGCGAGGATGTTCTTGACCCCAGGGACGAGCTTCACGCCGCGCTGCACCGCGTGCGTCGCGATGCGGTGACCGATCGTAACCGCAACCTTGCCGACGCCGGGAAGCGCCGCGAGGTGACGCTGGATAAGCCGGCGCAGCGTCTCGTGCTGGCTCAACGCGGGGTAGCCGAGCACCACGTCGATGGCCACGTTGGGGCCGTCGACCTGGACCTTGCGGATCGCCTTGTCCGAGATGAAATCGCGTCCGGTGTTCGGGTCGATCAGCGCACGCAGCGCGGCTTGAACATCGGCTTCGGATACGGCCATGAAATCCCGTCGATCGCGAATGGGCGAACGTCGAGTTTAGCGAAAAACGCGCTCGCTCGGTACTCAGCGCATGCCCTCATTTGCTAGAATGTGAGAATCCCCTGCCGCATCAAAGGCCTTCGCCGCATGCCGCGCCGTACGCTGTTCGTCACCACCGCGCTGCCGTACGCCAATGGCCCGTTTCACATCGGGCACATCATGGAATACATCCAGGCCGACATCTGGGTGCGGTTCCAGCGCATGCAGGGCCACGACGTCCATTTCGTCTGTGCCGACGACGCGCATGGCGCGCCGATCATGCTCGCCGCGGAAGCCGAGGGGATCACCCCGCAGCAACTGGTCGCCCGCATCGCCGCGACCCGCCCGAAGATCCTCGGCATCGGCGAGTTCGCGGGCAAGGGTTTTCATCTCAGCTTCGACCACTGGCACAGCACCGACTCGCCGGAGAACGTCGAGCTATCGCAGGACATCTACCGGCGGCTGAAGGCGCGCGGGCTCGTCTACTCGAAGCCGGTCGAGCAATTCTTCGATCCGGTCAAGGCGATGTTCCTGCCCGATCGCTACATCAAGGGCGAATGCCCGGTGTGCGGCGCCAAGGACCAGTACGGCGACTCGTGCGAAGTCTGCGGATCGGTCTACGCGCCTACCGACCTGAAGAATCCGTATTCGGCGCTGACCGGCGCGACGCCGGTGCTGAAGTCTTCGGAGCACTTCTTTTTCCGGTTGTCCGATCCGAAGTGCATCGCGTTCCTGCGGCAATGGACGCAGGCGGCCGGCCGTCTGCAGCCCGAGGTCGCGAACAAGGCGCTCGAGTGGCTGGCGGAGAAGCCGGGAGGCGACGGCAAGGGCCTTGCCGACTGGGACATTTCCCGCGATCCGCCGTACTTCGGCATTCCGATCCCCGATGCGCCGGGCAAGTACTTCTATGTGTGGCTGGATGCGCCCGTAGGCTACCTGGCGAGCCTCAAGGCGGATCTCGCGAGCAAGGGCATCGCACTCGACGATTTTCTAGGGCGGAAAGGCGTCGAGCAGTATCATTTCATCGGCAAGGACATCGTCTACCACCACACGCTGTTCTGGCCGGCGATGCTCGAATTCGCCGGCCCGCCGTACAAGGTCCCCGACAACGTTTTTGTCCACGGCTTCATCACCTTCACCGGCGAGAAGATGTCCAAGTCGCGGGGCACCGGCATCAGCCCGGAGCTCTACCTCGACCTGGGGTTGAACCCGGAATGGCTCCGTTACTACATCGCCGCCAAGCTCAACTCCAAAGTCGAGGACCTCGATTTCAATCCCGATGACTTCATCGCGCGGGTCAACAGCGATCTGGTCGGCAAGTACGTCAACATCG
>JBOIGD010000290.1:0-10694 GCA_050742615.1 Casimicrobiaceae bacterium
CGTCTTCGACGTTCGATGCGCCTTTCGGCCGCGTCGGCTTGTCGATCTGCTATGACCTGCGCTTCCCGGAGCTCTACCGCAGCTATCGCGACGTCGCGTTGATCGTCGTTCCATCGGCGTTCACCGCGGTGACCGGCGCCGCGCACTGGCATGTGCTGCTGAGGGCACGCGCCATCGAGAACCAGTGCTACGTGCTGGCGGCCGCGCAGGGCGGCACGCACGCCAACGGACGGCGCACCTATGGGCACAGCGTGCTGATCGATCCGTGGGGCGTGGTCGTGTCCGAACTGGCCGAAGGCGCCGGCGTGATCGCCGGCGAGATCGACGCCGCGAGAATCGCGCAGGTTCGACGCGACCTGCCGGCGCTTTCGCATCGCCGGCTGGGCTGACACCGAACCGCCGGTCAGGCCGGCGGGGCCCTGAGCAGAACGACGACGGCGCCGCTGCCCCCGCCGTGGCGCGGCGCTTCGCAGTACGCCAGGACCTGGTCCCATTGCGACAGCCAGCGCCGGACTTTGCTCTTGAGCACCGGCTCGCGGTTCGGTGACGACAGTCCCTTGCCGTGTATGACCCGCACGCAGCGCACGCCGCGGGAGCACGCGTCGAAAAGAAAGTCGGCGAGCGCATCGTGCGCCTGGGCGCTGGTCAGCCGATGCAGGTCGAGCTCGCCCTGCACCGACCAATGGCCGCGTCGCAGCCTGACCAGTACGCCGCTGCCCAGGCCCGTGCGCAGGAAAGTCTGCAGCGCCTCCTGCTCCTGGCCGATCTCCCACGACGAGGGCGAGGGCTCGTTGCCGAACTTGCTCGCGATCAGCGCATCGGCTTCATCCGCCAGGTGCTGGGCTGCGGTCGGCGGCGGCCGCTGCCGGGCGATGCGTGCGCGATTGGTCGGCGGCAGCGGCGCGACGTCGGCGAAAGCCTGACCGAGGTCGATGTCTTCGTGGGCGCCGGCGCGCGAGACTGGCGCCATCGCGCCGGGCTTTTTCGGACCGCGCGTGGCGCGCTTGGCCGCCGATGCCTTCCGGTCGGTATCGCCGAGCAGTGTCTTCAGATCGGCAAGCTTGGCCATGGCACGGCTATCCTCGGCGCATCCGGGCAGGGCCGACCCCAGGCGATCGGCGTGAGGGTGCGACAGACGCGGCCGGACTATTCGACCGACTCCGCGGCGGCCTCCGCCACCGGCAGCGGATTGTCGAGATACGCTTCGGCGTCCAGCGCCGCCATGCATCCGGTGCCGGCGCTGGTGACCGCCTGCCGATAGACGTGGTCGGCCACGTCGCCGGCGGCGAACACGCCGGGCATGCTGGTTGCGGTGGCGTCGCCCGCGCTCCCGCCCGTGACGGTAATGTAACCATCGACCATCGCCAGCTGGCCCTCGAACAGTTGGGTGTTCGGCGTGTGGCCGATGGCGATGAACACGCCGTGGACCGCGAGCTCGCGCGCCGCGCCGGTCTGGGCGTGCTTCAGACGCGCGCCGGTGACGCCCGACTTGTCGCCGCGGACCTCGTCGAGCGTATGGTCCCAGACCACGCGGACATTGCCGCCGCCGACCGTCCTGGCCATCAGGCGGTCGACCAGGATCGCCTCGGCGCGGAGCTTGTTGCGGCGGTGAACGAGCGTCACCTGCCGGGCGATGTTCGACAGGTACAACGCCTCCTCGACGGCGGTGTTGCCGCCGCCGACGACGACCACGTCCTGGCCCTTGTAGAAGAAGCCGTCGCAGGTGGCGCAGGCGGAGACTCCCTTGCCCATGAACGCCTGCTCGGACGGCAATCCCAGATAACGCGCCGATGCGCCGGTGGCGATGATCAGCGCGTCGCAGGTGTATTCGCCGATATCTCCGACCAGCCGCCGCGGCTGCTCGCGCAGCATCGCGGTGTGGATATGATCGAAGATGACCTCGGTGTCGAAGCGCTCGGCATGTTTCTGGAAACGCGCCATCAGGTCGGGCCCCTGCACGCCGTCGGCGTCGGCCGGCCAGTTGTCGACGTCGGTGGTCGTCATCAGCTGCCCGCCCTGCGCCAGTCCGGTGATCAGCGCCGGCTTGAGGTTTGCGCGCGCGGCGTATACTGCCGCGGTGAATCCGGCGGGGCCGGAGCCCAGTATCAGCAGGCGATGGTGTTTGGCGGCCATGGCGAGAGTGCGATCGCGATCAAGCGGACGGGCAAGTCATCCGTCCGATTCTAACCGATGTTGGGGTGGCCCCCTGCGGCGCAAGGCGGGCTCTCGACAACGCGCATAAAGTGTATAATGTGTTGCGCTAAGTGCGTACCACAATTCAATGATTTTCAAGAAAAAACAGCAGATTCGTGGCCGCCATAGCACGCTGCCCGGTCCGCGCCTTTCGCCACGCCTGTCGGCGTTGGTGCGCGAGTCCTGGTGGCTATTGGTCGTGGCGATTTTTGCCTACCTCGCGCTGATCCTGGCGACCTATCAGAGGGCCGATCCCGGCTGGTCGTTCTCCGGCAGCGGCGCCGTCATTCGCAACAAGGGCGGCGCCGTCGGTGCATGGCTGGCGGACCTGCTGCTTTATCTGTTCGGCTTATCCGCTTGGTGGTGGGTATTCGCCGGGATCGTGCTCGTCGTCACCGGTTATCGCCACCTGACGCGCAGGATCGATGCCGCCGATCGCCACCATCCGTGGCTCGCCGTGCCCGGATTCGCGCTGGTTCTGCTCGCCAGTTCCGCCCTCGAGGCGTTGCGCCTTTACCATCTGCCCGCGACGCTGCCGCATGCACCCGGCGGCGCATTGGGCGGGTTGATCGGTTCGGCCTTCTCGCACGCGCTGGGGTTCAACGGCGGGACCTTGCTGCTGATCGCGCTGTTCGCCATCGGCTGGTCGCTGTTCACCGGCATGTCGTGGCTGCGCCTGATGGAGCGCGTCGGCGCAGGCATCGAGGACCTGATCGCGCGCGTGCGGCGGCGCCGCGACGAGCGACGCGACCGGGAGATCGGCGCCGCGGCGCTGGAGGAGCGCGAACAATTCGTCGAGGCCGCCCGCGAGAGCAGCGAAGATCGCGAACCGGTCGTGGTCGTGCCGGCAATGATCGACGTGCCCAGGTCGGAGCGGGTGGTCAAGGAAAAGCAGAAGCCGCTGTTCCAGGACATGCCCGATTCGCCGCTGCCCCCGCTGGCGCTGCTCGAGGACGCGCCTTCGGCGCAGGAGCAGGTCAACGCGGAGACGCTGGAGTTCACCTCCCGTCTGATCGAGCGCAAGCTGGCCGATTTCGGCGTATCGGTCAAAGTGCTGGCCGCGTATCCGGGTCCGGTCATCACGCGCTTCGAGATCGAGCCGGCGATCGGCGTCAAGGGTGCGCAGATCGTCAACCTGATGAAGGACCTGGCGCGCGCGCTGTCGGTGGTCAGCATCCGCGTCGTCGAGACCATACCCGGCAAGTCGTTCATGGGACTCGAGCTGCCGAACGCCAAGCGCCAGATCGTGCGCCTGGTCGAGCTTCTGTCGTCGACGATCTACAACGATACGGCGAGCCCGTTGTCACTGGCGCTGGGCAAGGACATCGCCGGCAAGCCGGTGATCGTCGACCTGGCACGCATGCCGCACCTGCTGGTCGCCGGGACCACCGGCTCAGGCAAGTCGGTTGCCGTCAACGCGATGATCCTGTCGCTGCTCTACAAGGCGGAGCCGCGGCAGGTGCGCCTCATCCTGATCGACCCGAAGATGCTGGAGCTTTCGGTCTACGAGGGCATCCCGCACCTGCTCGCCCCGGTCGTCACCGACATGAAGCTCGCCGCCAATGCGCTCCACTGGTGCGTCGGCGAAATGGAGCGACGCTACCGGCTGATGTCCACGCTGGGGGTGCGCAACCTCGCCGGATACAACGCCCGCGTCGTCGAGGCGAAGAAAAGCGGCAAGGCGCTGACCAATCCGTTCTCGCTGACGCCGGAAAGCCCCGAACCGATCGAGGAAATGCCACTGATCGTCGTCGTCATCGACGAGCTGGCGGACCTGATGATGGTCACCGGCCGGAAGATCGAGGAGCTGATCGCCCGCATCGCGCAAAAGGCGCGTGCGGCGGGAATACACCTGATACTCGCCACGCAGCGTCCGTCGGTCGACGTGATCACCGGGCTCATCAAGGCGAACATCCCGTCGCGTATCGCTTTCCAGGTGGCGAGCAAGGTCGACTCGCGCACGATCCTCGACCAGATGGGCGCGGAGACGCTGCTCGGACAGGGCGACATGCTCTATCTGCCGCCCGGCACCGGTCATCCGCAGCGGGTGCACGGCGCGTTCGTCGCGGACACCGAGGTGCATCGCGTGGTGGAGCACCTGAAGGCGCAGGGTGGGCCGCAATACCTCGATGGCATCCTCGATGCCGGGGTGAACGGCAATGGCGACGAAGGCTTGAGCCTCGATGCGGTCGATGCCGAGGCCGACCCGATGTACGACCAGGCGGTCGCGGTGGTGCTGAAGACGCGCCGGCCGTCGATCTCGCTGGTGCAGCGCCACCTGCGCATCGGCTACAACCGCGCAGCGCGGCTGATCGAGCAGATGGAGCGGGCGGGCCTGGTGTCTGCGATGCAGACCAACGGCAACCGTGACGTGCTGGTTCCAGCGGGCAAGGGCGAGCCGGCATGACACTGCGCCGGGTTCTGCGGCGCGGGCGGGCTATCGCGCTGGCGTTCGCGCTCTTGCTGCCCGCCGGCGGCGCCGCGGCTTCCGGCCTCGATCAGCTCAAGGCGTTTCTCGGCGGTGCGCACAGCGGCAGGACCGCATTTCGACAGGTCGTCAGTGGCAAGGCGGGCAGGCCGGCGCAGGAATCGAGCGGCACGTTCGCGTTCTCGCGGCCGGGCAAATTCCGCTGGACCTACGACAAGCCGCACGCGCAGATCATCGTCGGCGACGGTGAAAAGCTGTGGATCTACGATCCGGATCTCAAGCAGGTGATCGTCAGGAAGCTCGACCGGGCGCTGGGCGCGTCGCCGGCGGCGCTCCTCGCCGGCGATGACACGCTGGACAAGGATTTCGAACTACGCGACGGCGGCGACGGCGACGGTGTCGAATACGTCGATGCCAGGCCTCGTGCCGCGGACAGCGGCTTCAACGCCGTTCGCATCGGCTTCAAGGACAATCTTCCGCGCACGATGGAACTGCACGACAGCTTCGGCCAGGTGACGCAGTTGACGTTCGGCGCGTTCGAGCGCAATGCCGCAGTCGATGCCGCGCTGTTCCGGTTCGTGCCGCCGCCGGGCGCCGATGTCGTCGGCGAATGACCTTTTCGCCGCCGTCAATCCGGCGACGCCGCTCGCCGAGCGCCTGCGGCCCAGGGCCATCGGCGAGGTCATAGGCCAGCGGCATCTGCTCGGACCCGGCAAGCCGCTGGCGGTCGCCTTCGCATCCGGCAAGCCGCATTCGATGATCCTGTGGGGACCCCCGGGCGTCGGCAAGACGACGCTGGCGCGGCTGATGGCCGACGCATTCAGCGCCGACTTCATCGCCTTGTCGGCGGTGCTGTCCGGTGTCAAGGACATTCGCGATGCGATCGCCCAGGCCGAGGCCACGCTGGCGCAATCCGGGCGGCATACGATCTTGTTCGTCGACGAGGTGCATCGGTTCAACAAGGGACAGCAGGACGCGTTCCTGCCGTTCGTCGAAAAGGGCCTCGTCACGTTCATCGGCGCGACGACCGAGAATCCCTCGTTCTAGGTCAACAGCGCCTTGCTGAGCCGTGCGCAGGTCTACGTGCTGGCACCGCTGTCGTCCGACGAGCTCTCGGCGCTGCTCGACCGGGCATTGCCGGTGGCGATGCCCGCGGTCAGCATTACCGCGGCGGCGCGCGACGCGGTGGTCGCGTACGCGGACGGCGACGGCCGGCGCCTGCTGAACCTGGTCGAGCAGCTCGGCGTCGCTGCGGAGGAGGCGGACCGGCGCGAGATCGATGCCGAATTCATCGAGACGGCGATCACGCGAAGCCTGCGCCGCTTCGACAAGGGCGGCGAAGCGTTCTACGACCAGATATCCGCGCTGCACAAATCGGTGCGCGGCTCCGATCCCGACGCCGCACTCTACTGGTTCTGCCGCATGCTCGACGGCGGCGCGGACCCGCTGTACGTTGGGCGGCGCATGATCCGCATGGCCAGCGAGGACGTAGGCCTTGCCGACCCGCGTGCACTGCAGCTCACGCTGGACGCCGTCACGACCTACGAGCGCCTCGGCACGCCGGAAGGCGAGCTGGCACTGGCGCAGGCGGTGATCTACCTCGCCTGCGCCGCGAAGAGCAACGCGGTGTACGTCGCCTACGGCGCCGCTCGCGCGTTCATTGCCGAAGACGGCTCGCGACCGGTGCCGCTGCATCTGCGCAACGCGCCGACTGGGCTGATGAAGACCCTGGGATACGGCAAGGACTATCGCTACGCGCACGACGAGCAGGACGCCTACGCGGCCGGAGAGACCTATCTGCCCGCCGGCATGGCGCCGCCGCATTGGTACCGGCCCACCGACCGCGGCCTCGAGACGAGGATCGCGGAAAAGCTCGCCGAATTGAGGAGCCGCGACGCGCGGGCGAACTCGGGCGACAAGCGCGAATCCTGAAGCTCGAGCTGACAAGGGTTCGCGCGGCCCTCTGGTAAAATCCGCGCGTGATCGACATCCAGCTCCTGCGCAACGATCTTTCCGGCGTCGTTGCCCGCCTGCAAACGCGCGGCTACCGGCTCGATGCGGATGCCTTCATGGCGCTGGAGGCGGAGCGCAAGCACATCCAGACCCGCACCCAGGAGCTGCAGGCCAAGCGCAACAGCGTCTCGAAGCAGATCGGCGCTCTCAAGAGCAAAGGCGAGGATATGTCGGCCCCGATGCGCGAAGTCGCCGGCATCGCCGACGAGCTGGCGTCGCTGGAGCGCAACCTCGAGAGCGTGCAGCAGCGCCTTCGGGATTGGCTGCTGGCGATGCCCAACCTGCCGGATGCGAGCGTGCCGGTCGGCCAATCGGACGCCGACAACGTCGAGGTGCGCCGCTGGGGAACGCCGAGGCTATTCGAATTTCCGCCGCGCGATCATGTCGACGTCGGCGCGGCAGTCGGCGGCCTGGACTTCGACGCCTCGGCAAAGATCTCGGGGGCGCGGTTCTATGCGCTGCGCGGGCCGGTAGCGCGCCTGCATCGGGCGCTGGTGCAGCTGATGCTCGACACCCATACCGCCGATCACGGTTATGTCGAATGCTACGTCCCGTATCTGGTCAACGCCGAGGCGCTGGTCGGCACCGGGCAATTGCCGAAATTCGAGGAAGATCTCTTCTGGGCAGCCAAGGGAGGCGCGCCCGACGAGGGGCGCTGGTACCTGATTCCGACGGCCGAGGTTCCGCTGACCAACCTCGTGCGCGATGAAATCGTTCCCGCCGCATCACTGCCGCGCAAGCTCACCGCGCACACGCCCTGCTTTCGCTCGGAGGCGGGCAGCTACGGCAAGGACGCGCGCGGCTTGATCCGTGTCCACCAATTCGACAAAGTGGAGATGGTGCAGATCGTGCATCCCGACGAGTCCTACCGGGCACTGGAGGAAATGACGCGCGACGCCGGAGCGATCCTGCAAAAGCTCGAGCTGCCGTATCGCGTCGTCGCGCTGTGCACGGCCGACATCGGCTTCGCCGCGGCGAAGACCTACGACCTCGAGGTCTGGCTGCCGGCCCAGCACCGGTATCGGGAAATCTCCTCGTGCTCGAATTGCGAAACCTTCCAGGCGCGCCGGATGCAGGCGCGGTTCCGCAATGCGCAGGGCAAGCCGGAGCACGTTCACACGCTCAACGGATCGGGGCTCGCGGTCGGCCGCACGCTGGTTGCCGTGCTGGAAAATTATCAGCGCGCGGACGGGGGCGTCGACGTGCCTTCGGCGCTGTGGCCCTACATGGGCGGGGTCAGCGTGATCCCGCCGGCGCGCTGATCACCTGGCCGCGGCCGGCGACTTGACCATCGGCGACGCATTCCCGGCGCCGGCGCCTGACAGCATGCGCAACCGCGGTTGCAGTGGCGGCTGCTGCGCGAGCAGGATGTCGTAGTAGGCACGCACGCGATCGACAAACGTCACCGGCATCGCACCGCGGGCGTACCCGTACTTCGCCGACTCGTAATATTCGGGGAGCGCGAGCAGCGGCAGCGTCTTCTTCAACGCCGACCACGTGTCCGGGTCGAGCTTCTGCTTCTGCGCCAGGATGCGCGCGTCTTCGAGGTGCGCGATTCCGATGTTGTAGGCGGCGAGCGCCAGCCACGTGAGATCGGGTTCGGGTATGCGCTGCGGCAGCCGGTCCTTCAGATCGCGCAGATAGCGCGCCGCGGCTAGAACGCTTGCCTTCGGATCGAGGCGATCGACGCCGCCCAAGCGTTGCGCGGTCTCATCGGTCAATTGCATCAGGCCGCGGACGCCCGTTTCACTGGTCGCCTGCGCATCCCACTGCGATTCCTGGTAGGCGACCGCGGCAAGCAGGCGCCATTCGATGCCGGTCGCTTCCTGCGCGCGCTGAAACGCCGAGCGAAGCTCCGGTAGCGCCGACTTGATGCGTTCCTGGAATACACCCGCGTCGATGCGCGGGACATTGCCGTACGAAAAATAGCGCCCGATCAGGCGCTGCAGCCTGCCGTCACGGCGCAACTTCGCGAAGAACGCGTTGACTCGGTCGCGCAAGTCGCCTTCGGTCGGAGGAAAGGCCCAGACCAGCTCCTGCTTGCCGGCGACCGCGAATGCTTTTTCGAAGTTGAGATAGATATGACGCGCGGCTTCCGCGTCGTTCGAGGCGACGATCGCGTAGCCCAGGATCCCGTCGGAGACCTGGCTGATCAACGCCTCGGTCGATGGCAAGGTGATCATTTCCCAGCGTATCTCCGGATGATCGGCGCGCACCCTGGCCAACGCGGTGACGAGGCCGCCGCCTTCGAGAACGCCGATGCTCTCGCCGGCAAGGTCTTTCCAGGACTCGGGCTTGAATCCGTCGCTGTTGTAGATCAGGACGGGTTCGGCGGCGTAGTAGCCCGACGAATACAAGAGCGGGCCCGGGGGCGGTGCGGATCGCCCCGTCCCGGGCCGATACAGATTGCCGGCGCCGATGCGCAGCCCGTTGCCGCCAGCTTCGCTGAGCTTTTCGATCGGGTCGGAGGTGGGGATCACTTTCAGCGCCACGCCTTCCTGCCTGGCGAACATCTGCGCCAGATCGAAATCGATGCCGGCACCCTGATCGTCCGGGCCGACGAACCACGTCGCCGGCCCGGTGCGCAGCAGCACGGTCAATTCGGTCGACGGCGGCGCGGGCGGCGGCGACGACGGGCTGCAGGCAGCTGCCGCAATCGAGGCGGCAACGCAGGTCCGCAGCAGTCGTCGTGTGCGCAATCCGGCTCCTGTGCATGGCGCGCTTGATGACATTATAGCCGCCGCGCCCGAGCGGGCGATCGCAGGCCCGCGCGGTGCGAATGCTCTGCTTTGAGCGTCTTCGCGTCGCGTTGCTTGCTGCCCCGACGCGCTTCGCCGATAATGGCGGCACGGCAGCGGCAACGATCAACGGCGGGCCGCCCCGCATTGCACGGTGGTGAACCTGGTCAGGTCCGGAAGGAAGCAGCCATAGCTATTCTCTGCAAGTGCCGGGGGTACGGCTCGCCACCTCCTCTTTCGCGCCGCGTTCGGCTTCATGCTGCATTGCTCGCCTGGCCCAGACGCCGGTGCGTATTTCATGTGCATGGCGCGCCTGTTTCGGCCGAGCGCGTTGCCTGAAACGGAGCGCGACGCGAAATAGCCTCGCGGCTTGCTGCATCACAAGAGCTGGAGGCCGATGAGTTACCAAGCGCTCGCCCGCAAATGGCGGCCCAGAAAGTTTGCCGATCTCGTCGGCCAGGAGCACGTCGTGCGCGCGCTGACCAACGCGCTGGAGCGGGGCCGCCTGCACCACGCCTATCTGCTGACGGGAACGCGCGGGGTAGGCAAGACGACGATTGCCCGGGTGCTGGCGAAGAGTCTTAATTGCGCGACCGGCGTCACCGCGACGCCGTGCGGCGTCTGCCCGGCCTGCACCGACATCGACGCCGGCCGCTTCGTCGACCTGCTCGAGCTCGACGCCGCCTCGAACACCGGCATCGACAACATGCGCGAGATTCTCGACAACGCGCGCTATGCGCCCACCATCGGCAGGTACAAGGTCTACCTGATCGACGAGGTCCACATGCTTTCGAAGGCCGCGTTCAACTCGATGCTGAAAACCCTCGAGGAGCCGCCGGAGCATGTCAAGTTCATCCTGGCGACCACCGACCCGCAAAAGATCCCGGTTACGGTGCTTTCGCGCTGCCTGCAATTCAATCTCAAGGCGCTGCCGTTCGCGCAGATCGCGACACGGCTGGCGGACATCCTGCGCTCCGAAGAGATCGCCTTCGACGAGACGGCGCTCGCGCTGATTGCACATGGCGCGCGCGGCTCGATGCGCGATGCGCTCTCGGTGCTCGACCAGGCGATCGCCTACGGTGCGGGGGAGGTCCGTGAAGCTGTCGTGCGCACGATGCTCGGCACGGTCGATGCCGAGTATGCCTATCGGATCGCCGACGCCTTGCTGGCAGGCGACGGCAAGGCGTTGCTGGCCGAGGCCGCGGCCCTGACCGAGCGCAGCCTGTCGCTGCCGGCGGCGCTCGACGAGCTGGCAAGCCTTTTTCATCGCATCGCCGTCGCCCAGACGGTTGCCGGAACCTCGGACGCGCTGCCCAATGCCG
>JBOIGD010000291.1:0-7481 GCA_050742615.1 Casimicrobiaceae bacterium
GCCCGCCAGCTCGCGGCCGATGCCGGTGCGACCGAGACGGTGCTGTTTCGCGACGGGCACCTGACCGAGGCCTCGGCGTCGAATGTGCTGGTCGTGCGCGGCGGCGTCATCGTCGCCCCGCCGAAGGACAACCAGATCCTCCCGGGCATCACCTATGACGCGGCGTTCGAGCTGGCGCGCGAGGGCGGCCTGCCGATCGAAGTGCGCGCGGTGGCGAGGGACGAGGCACTCGCCGCCGACGAGATGTGGCTGTCATCGTCGACCAAGGAGGTGCTCGCCGTGACGACGCTCGACGGCCGGCCGTTCGGCGGCGGCAAGCCGGGCCCGGCGTTCCGCAAGATGCACGCGCTGTTCCAGGCGAGCAAGGCGGCGTAGCGCGCGGGCGGCCGCTCGGCCGTCGCGCGCGGCGGATCGCGGGCCGAGGCTAGGGCGTCGCGCTGAAGTACTTGCCGCCGTGCCACAACAACGGCGGCGCGGCGCGAAAGGCGCAGGACTCGACCTCGCCGATGAAGAGCATGTGGTCGCCCGCCGGGTGCAACGCATGGTGCCGGCATTCGAGCCACGCGACTGCGCCTTCGATCAGCGGCGCGCCGGCAGCGCCGAGCCGAAAATCGACGCCGGCGAAACGGTCGGCGTGCGGGCGCGAGAAACGGCGGGCTAGCTCCACCTGGTCGTGCGCCAGCACGCTGACGGCGTAGCGCAACGCGCTCTCGAACGCAGCGAGGCTGCGCGAATGACGCGCCAGACTCCAGGCGATCAACGGCGGATCGAGCGATACCGAATTGAACGAGTTGGCGGTGAGCCCGACGAACTCGCCGGCTTTCAGCGGCGCCGCGATGATGGTCACGCCGGTGGCGAACTGCGCCATGACGTCGCGAAATCGCCTCTCCGGATGGGCAGGCGGCGGACGCTGGATGGACATTCGGGGGATCGGGGCGCGGCACGATCCGAAGTTGCGGGCGGGGCCGGGCGCAGGCATCTTAGGGGCAGCGCGGCAGCGTGTCAAAGACCCTTCGCGCAGCACAACTGTCGGCCGGCCCTCGGCGCTGTTAGAATTGGTCACTCGTTCCCGGCCCGGTTCGCGCGCCATTGTCGAGCATGAAACACCCGCTGCAGAAGCTCATCACCAGCCGCTATGGCGGCCGCAATATCCCCGTCGCGCTGGTCCTGCCGGACGGCGGACGCGTCAGCCTTTCCGAACGACCCGAAATCGACGTCTACGCCCGCACCTGGAGCGGGCTGCGGGCGCTCGCCTCCCCCGAGCTCGGCAAGCTTGCGCGCGCCTACGTTCACGGCGATCTCGATTTCTCCGGCGAGGCGCGGCGCGTACTCCGGGTCGCCGAGGCGCTGGTAGGCACCGTGGCGCACGGCCGCGATCGAGCCCGGACGCGCCTCAAGCACTGGTGGCACGCCGCGCGCGGCAACAAGGCCAACATCCAGCACCATTACGACGTGTCCAATGCGTTCTACCGCATGTGGCTGGACGAGCGCATGGTGTACTCGTGCGCCTACTTCAAGACCGACGCCGACACGCTCGACCAGGCCCAGACGCAGAAGCTCGATCACGTCTGCCGCAAGCTGATGCTGAAGCCCGGCGAGACCATGCTCGACATCGGCTGCGGCTGGGGCGGCCTGATCTTCCGGGCCGCGCAGCAGTACGGCGTCAAGGCGAGCGGCATCACGCTGTCGCAGAACCAGTTCGATCACGTGCGGGCGAAGATCGCCGAGCTCGGGCTGGCCGGCCAGGTCGACGTGAAGCTCCTCGACTACCTCGATCTGCCCGAAGACCGGCTCTACGACAAGATCGCCAGCATCGGCATGTTCGAGCACGTCGGCATCGCCAACTACCCGCGCTACTTCGGCAAGATATACCGCATCCTCAAGCCGGGTGGGCTGGTGATGAACCATGGCATCACGCAGAACGACGTCGGCGCGGAGAGCGTCGGCAGCGGCGTCGGCGACTTCGTCGAGGAATACGTCTTCCCCGGCGGCCAGCTCGCGCACGTCTCCCGCGTGATCCAGGGACTGGCCGCGCAGGGCCTGGAGCTAATCGACGCCGAGGCGCTGCGCGAGCACTATGCGCGCACGCTGTGGCACTGGGTCGACCGGCTGGAGGCGCAAGCCGACGCGGCCCGGCGCGAGGTGGGCGAGGAAAGATACCGTATCTGGCGCATCTACCTGGCGGGCTCGGCGCACTCGTTCGAGCGGGGCTGGCTTTCGCTCTTCCAGCTTTTGGTAGGCAAGCCGCTGCCGGACGGAAGGCTGCCGCACCCGGCGACACGCGATTACATGTACGCGCGCTAAAAAATGCCAGGACGCTTGCGCGCGTCGCAGGCGGCCCCATATTCGAGCGATGGAAACCGTGTCCGAGTCCGGATCGCTGCTCGAATTTCCCTGCTCGTTCCCGCTCAAGATCGTCGGACGCACGCGCGACGGTTTCGCCCAGGCGATGCTCGAGGTGGTGCTGCGCCACGCGCCCGATTTCGACAGCGGGTCGATGGAAATGCGCGCCTCGCGCGAAGGCAACTACATTTCGCTGACCTGCACGGTCAATGCGAAATCGCGTGAGCAGCTCGACAACCTGTACCGCGAATTGTCCGGGCACCCGCACGTCGTGATGGTGCTGTAGGACGGGACGGTCGACCGGACTTGACCGTGCGCGGCACTGTGTCATATCATGCGCGATATGACGCGGGTACGTTGCGTTCTCGACACCAACGTGCTCGTGGCCGCGGTCCGCAGTCGTGTCGGGGCGTCCTCGGCGCTGCTGCGCGAGACCGCGTCCGACTTACTGCCGATCGTTTCGACCAGCCTGTGGCTCGAGTACGAGGCGGTGCTCAAGCGCCGGGAGCAACTGCGGACGTGCGGCTGGACCGCCGACCAGGTCGATGAGTTCCTGGGCCGGCTGGCGGAGCGCTGCGAACCGGTCGAACTGCATTTCCGATGGCGGCCGCAGATGCGGGACCCCAAGGACGAGATGGTGCTGGACACCGCGCTCAACGGGCGGGCGGGTTTCCTGGTGACGCATGACAGCGCCGACTTTCTGCCGCTGAGACGCAAATTCGCCATCGAGATCGTGACGCCCGCCAGGATGCTTGCAATCATTCGAGGTCATCATGAGTAACTACGCGCTCAGAGTGCCGGATTCGCTGTTCGAATACGCGAAGGAACTGGCGCAGAAGGAAAACTGCTCGCTGAACCAGTTGATCGTCACGGCGCTCGCCGAAAAGGTTTCGGCGATCCGAACCGAGGAGTTCTTCCGCGAACGCATCGCCCGCGCGCGTCATTCGCGACGCACGCTCGAAGAGCTGCTCGACCTGGCGCCCGCAAAGCCGCCGCTGCCGGGCGACGAATTGCCGAGCGGCTTGAAACCGGCGCCGATCGCACAGGTGCGGGAGCCTGTAGCGCGCCACTCTGCCAAGCGCTCGAAGGCGAAGAAGCTCGGCACGGCAAGGCGCGGCAAGGCGCGGACGGCATGACGCGCGAACTGTCGCGGGCCGGCGCTCATCGGGCGACCGCCCGCCGATGAGCCAGCTTCTCATCCAGCAATACCTGAACCAGGTCGCCGATCGCTGATTGGCCTGCCAAATTGTCCATGTCGACCGCACCGGTCTCTTCACAAGCATCGCGGCATGCGCAGTCCGGGCAAGGCGCGGTACGTCCCGACCAGCCGGCGCAAGTCACGGCGGTCCGCTCCCTCGGACGCACCGACTACGTCGCGACCTGGCGCGCGATGCAGGCATTCACCGCGGAGCGCACGCCGGAGGCGCCCGACGAAATCTGGCTGACCGAGCATCCGTCGATCTACACGCTAGGGCTGGCCGGCAGGCGCGAGCATCTGCTGCGCGATAACGGCATTCCGGTGCTGAAGGTCGATCGCGGCGGGCAGGTCACCTATCACGGCCCCGGCCAACTGGTGGCGTATCTGCTGATCGACCTCCGGCGCCGGCGCTTGGGCGTGCGAACCCTCGTCCGGGCCATCGAGGCGGGCGTGGTACAATTACTTGATTCGTATGGCGTTGCCGCGGCGGGCCGAGCCGATGCGCCCGGCGTCTACGTCCGGTGCGGCGACGGCAGCGCCAAGATCGCCGCGCTGGGACTCAAAATCCGGAACGGCTGCAGCTATCACGGCCTCGCGCTGAACTTCGACATGGACCTCGCCCCGTTTGCCGACATCGACCCCTGCGGCTACCGCGGCCTCGCGGTGACGCAATTGCGCGATGTCGGCGTCGATGCGCCGCGCACCGAGATCGAATCGGGCCTGGCCGCGGCGCTAACCGCCGCCGTCGATCGAGCGTCGAGCGCATGAGCGACGCATCCTTTCCCGGGCTCGCCGGCAACGCAGCCGGCGTCAAGCACAAGGGTGACGCGAAGACTGCGCGCATCCCCATCAAGATCGTGCCGGCCGAGCGGCTGAAAAAACCGGACTGGATTCGCGTGCGCGCGCCTTCGTCGCCGCGTTTTTCCGAGATCAAGCGCATCCTGCGCGAGCACAAGCTGCACACCGTCTGCGAGGAAGCCTCGTGCCCCAACATCGGCGAGTGCTTCGGCAAGGGGACGGCGACGTTCATGATCATGGGCGACATCTGCACGCGCCGCTGCCCGTTCTGCGATGTCGGCCACGGCCGGCCGATGCCGCTGGACGCCGACGAGCCTGCCCATCTTGCCGCGACCATCGCCGCGCTGAAGCTCGCCTATGTCGTCATCACCAGCGTCGATCGCGACGATCTTCGCGACGGTGGCGCGCGGCATTTCGTCGACTGCATGCGCGCGGTGCGGAGCCGCTCGCCGGCGACGCGGATCGAGGTTTTGGTGCCCGACTTCCGCGGCCGGCTCGAACGCGCGCTGGACGTTCTCGCGCAGGCGCCGCCGGACGTGATGAACCACAACCTGGAGACGGTGCCGCGGCTGTACCGGCAAGTGCGGCCCGGGTCCGACTACGCGCATTCGCTCCGGCTGCTGCAGGAGTTCAAGGCGCGTTTTCCGGAGATTCCGACCAAGTCCGGCCTGATGGTCGGCCTCGGCGAGACCGACGGGGAGATCCTCGAGGTGCTGCGCGACATGCGCGCGCACGGCATCGACATGCTGACCATCGGCCAGTATCTGCAGCCGACGCCTTCGCATCTTCCAGTGCTGCGCTACGTGCACCCTGACGGCTTCGCGATGTTCGAGCGCGAAGCCTACGCGCTCGGCTTCAGGCACGCCGCCGTCGGCGCGCTGGTGCGCTCGTCGTACCACGCCGACAGCCAGGCCCACGACGTGCTCGCGGCGGCCGCCGGCTGAATCTCCCGTCGTTGCCAAAAAAAACGGCCGCCATCGGGCGGCCGCTCGGTCTCGCAAGATACGATCGCTAGTCGGTGAGCACGAACGTGACTTTCAGCACCACCTTGTAGCCGACGATCTTGCCCTGCAATCGGGCGCCGGGCGCATGCAACTTCAATACGGCAGCGCGGCACCCCTGGGCCACAGCAACCACATGCGTCCCTGCTGCTTCATCCGTCCCGCCTCCCGGCCGGCTTCACCGCCGAAGCCCCAGAAATAATCGGCGCGGAGCGCGCCCTTGATCGCGCCGCCGGTGTCCTGCGCCAGGACCAGTCGCTGCAACAGGCGGTCCGACAGCGGGTAGGTCGTCGCCAGGAATATCGGTGCGCCCAGCGGCACGATGGCCGGATCGACGGCGATCGTGCGTTCCGCCAGCAAGGGCACGCCCAGCGTGCCGATCGGACCGTCGATCGTCGCCGCCGGATCGGGCGGCACGGCGCGAAAGAACACGTAGCTCGGATTCTCGTCGAGCAGCAGCGGCAACTGGTCGGGATGCTCGCGGCCCCACGCCTTGATGCCCTGCATCGACGCGCGCGCGAGCGGCAGCTCGCCGCGCTCGACCAAGATCCGCCCGATCGAGCGGAATGGCTGACCGTTCTGGTCGGCGTAGCCGATGCGCAGCACGCCGCCCTCGGCGAGTTGCACCCGGCCCGACCCTTGGATCTGCAGGAAGAAGGCCTCGACCGGGTCGTCGACCCAGACCAGCTCCTTGCCCGCCAGCGGAACGCGACCGGCATCGATGTCGGCACGCGGCCAATAGGGCACGACTCGCCTGCCGTCCAGCCGGCCGCGCACGCGCTTGTCCTTGAGCTCGGGATAGAGCTCGGCCAGATCGACGGTCAGCAGATCGTCCGGCACCGCGTAGAGGGGAAAACGATAGCGCTCGCTGCGTTGCCGGCTGCCTTGCAACAACGGCTCGTAATAGCCGGTGACGACACCGCTGTCGCGCCCGTCCGCGGCGGTCAGCTGATATGGGGTAAAATACGATTCGAAAAAAGCGCGCACCGTGGCGCCGCTGTGCAAATCGACGGTGGCCGCGCTAGCGCAGCTCTCCTGCCAGATGGAGGCGACCGGAGGCCGGGCGAGCAGCGCGGCGCAGCCGGCAACGAAGGCCGGCCACGCCGCGGCCTGGTCATCGTCGCGCCAGCCTGGGATCGCGGCGAAAGTTGCCGCCTGCAGCACCGCCCCGGCGGATTCCGGCAGTGCGGTGGCGAATGGCGGCGCACGGGACGGCGAAGGCAGCGTCGTGCAGCCGAGCAGCGAGGCGGCCAGTACCGCGGCAAGCAGGAAACGGAGAAGCGACGCGATGGCGTGGCTGTTGCTGGAAGCAGGCGTTGCGTTGGTGCTGGCGGTGCTTATCGTCTGGTTGACCATGGGCGCAAGACGCAAGGAGCCGCCGGCCGCCGCTCCGAAATCCGCTGGTCGCAACGGCGCGGACGGCGGCCAGGATGCGAGCTGAAATCCGTTGCGGGATCGGCCGCGCGCGCCAAGCACGAGTCGCAGGCGGTCAAGCGGAACGGAGCGACCGGACACTAATGCAGGACGCGCGGCACCGAAAGCGTGAACGACGGGATCGGCGCGTCGAAGCGCTGGCCGTCTTCGGCAACCATCTGGTAGGTGCCGTGCATCGTGCCCACCGCGGTCTCGAGGTGCGTGCCGCTGGTGTATTCGAAGCTCTCGCCCGGCTTCAGCAGCGGCTGCTGGCCGACCACGCCGAGGCCCTTGACTTCCATCACCTTGTTGTTGGCGTCGGTGATGACCCAGTGCCGGCTGATCAATTGCGCCGGGACCGTTCCGGTATTGGTCACCGAAATCGTGTACGCGAACACGTACTGGTTCTTCGACGGATCCGACTGGTCCTCGATGTACGTCGCCCGCGGCTCGACGGTGATATCGTACTTGCTGGACTCGCCCATCGGCGTGCTCATCGGCTTCTGCGTTGAGCGATTATAGCGCCATGCGAAACGTCCATATCGCACCCTCGATTCTCTCGGCGGATTTCGCACGTCTGGGGGACGAAGTGCGCGCCGTGATCGCAGCCGGCGCGGACCTGATCCACTTCGACGTGATGGACAATCATTACGTTCCCAACCTTACGGCCGGCCCGCTGGTCTGCGCGGCGCTGAAGCCGTATGTCAGCGTTCCGATCGACGTGCACC
>JBOIGD010000292.1:0-6007 GCA_050742615.1 Casimicrobiaceae bacterium
CCGGCTATCCGGCGTTCGTCGTGCTGCGCTTCGGTTGGGTGTACGGGTCTGGCCGCGAGCGCGGCTGGCGCGTCGCCCAGGAGGTCGTCGAGCGCTTCGCCCGCGGCGACCGGCGCGTCGCCTACCCCGATTTCGCCGAACCCATCGACTGGACCTATGTCGATGACGCGGCGGAGGTGCTGTTGCGCGCGCTGACCGCATCGCTGCCTCGGTACGCGGTGTTCAACGTGGTCGGCGACCGGCGCGCGATCGGCGACGCCGTCGCGCATCTGCAGCGCCGCTATCCGGGCGTGCGCGCGGAGCCGCAACCGGCCGCTGCGCCGGCCAGCGGCTGGGGCTTGCGCAACGATGGCCTGCAGGCGGCGCTGGGTTTCGCGCCGGCGACGCGCCTCGAGGAGGGCATCGACCGCATGCTGGCCGCGTTGGGCAAGTCGGACGTCGCCGGCCCGGGCTCGCCTGCTCCGGGCGCGAACCCGGTACCGCAACGGAGCCGGCGGTGAAAACGATCTTCGCCGGTGCGCGGATACTCGACGGGTCGGGTGCCGCACCCTACGCCGGGGACGTCGTCGTCGACGGCAACACGATCGTCGACGTGGCCCCGGCAGGACAGGCGCGCCGCCAGCCGGCGGACGCCGTCGTGGTCGATTGCGCCGGCGCGACGCTGATGCCGGGGCTGATCGAGCCGCATGCACACCTGAGCTTTGTCGACCAGGCGACGCCGCACGCGTTTTCCACGTTGCCGGTCGAGGAGCATCTGCTGCTTGCGCTCAAGCACGCAAGGCTGTATCTCGACCAGGGATTCACCGCCGCGTTCAGCGCCGCGGCGACCAAGCCGCGCCTCGACGTGGTGGTGCGCAACGCGATCCGCTCGGGAGATTTTCCCGGGCCGCGGCTGCTGGCGGCGAGCGTGCAGCTGACGGTCACCGGCGGCGTCGGCGATCTGAGGCAACTGCATCTCGATCCGGGCGAAGCGATGTACACGTTGCCCTGCGACGGGCCGGCCGAATTCCGCCGCGCCGCGCGCGAGGCCTGCCGCGAAGGCGTCGACGTGCTCAAGATCGTCGCGTCGGGCGACACGTCGACCCCGTCGGTCCCGTCGGCGCGCACGCTGATGGCCGACGACGAGGTCGCGGCGGTGACCGAGGTCGCGCGCCAGCACGAGCGCCGGGTTGCCGCCCACGCCCGCAGCGCCGGGTCGGTCAAGATGTGCCTGCGGCACGGTGTCGACGTGATCTATCACGCGACCTGCGCCGACGACGAAGCGAAGGACATGCTGGAGAGCCGCAAGGACCGCGTCTTCGTGGCGCCCGCGCTGTCGGTGACGTGGACGCGCCTGCACGAGGCAGGCGGCTTCGGCCTGCCCTCGAGCGATGCGATCAGGACGCGCATCGCGCGCGACCTGGAGCTCACCGTCGAATGCATGAAGGATCTGCACCGCCGCGGCGTGCGCGTCCTGCCCGGCGGCGACTATGGCTTCCTGTGGAATCCGCACGGCAACAACGCCCGCGATCTCGCCCACTTCGTCGACCTTCTCGGCTTCACGCCGATGGAGGCGATCGTCGCCGCGACGCGGCTGGGCGGCGAAATCATGGGCCTGCCCGGCACGCTGGGACAGGTGCGCAAGGGCTTTCTCGCCGACCTGCTGGTGGTCGACGGCGATCCGCTGGCCGACGTGCGCATCCTGCAGGACCGTGGCCGTCTGCTGGCGATCATGCAGGACGGCGTGTTCCACAAGCCGCCGCCACCCGGCCTGCGCGAGCGGCGGCGCGCGGCGGCATAGCTTCGAGCAAAGGGGTCGACGATGGACTACGGCATTCGGGGCAGAAAGGCGATCGTCTGCGCGGCGAGCCAGGGCCTGGGCAAGGCGTGCGCGTTCGCGCTGGCGCGCGAAGGCGTCGACCTGGTGATCAACGCCCGCACGGCGGCCACGCTCGAGACGACGGCGGAGACCATCCGGCGCGAGACTGGCGTGTCAGTGGTGACGGTCGCCGCCGACATCACCGCCGCGCAGGGCCGCGCCGCGGTGCTCGCCGCGTGCCCGGAGCCGGACATCCTGGTGAACAACGCAGGCGGTCCGCCGATCGGCGACTTCCGGGACTGGGACGAGGCCGCCTGGATCATCGCGGTCAACAACAACATGATCACGCCGATCATGCTGATCCGGGCGGTCGTCGATGGCATGATCGCGCGCGGCTTCGGCCGCATCGTCAACATCACCTCGCGCTCGGTCAAGGCCCCGCTCGCGCATCTGGGTCTGTCCAACGGCGCGCGCGCCGGTTTGACGGGCTTTGTCGCCGGGCTCGCCCGCCAGGTCGCGAAGCACAACGTCATCGTCAACAATCTGCTGCCCGGCCCGTTCGCCACCGACCGTCAGACCGACGGCCTGCGCAAGCTGGCCGCGAAGGCCGGCCAGGACTTCGAAACCTTCGCCACTGCCCGCATGGCGGAGATCCCGGCCGGGCGGTTCGGCAAGCCGGACGAATTCGGCCGCGCCTGCGCGTTCCTGTGCAGCGCCGACGCGGGCTTTATCGTCGGACAGAATCTGCTGCTCGACGGCGGCGCAGTCAACGCGACGCTCTAGCGTGCTGAGTCAGAAGTTCCGATGACAAAGGAGCGAGTGGAGCGCGCGGCTACGGGGCCTTCGCGCGCTGGTGCTGCAGCTGGTAGATCGAGGTGTCGATGGCCGGCGCCGCCGCGCCCAGGAACGCCCGCAAGTCCACCGCCAGCGAGTCGCCGGCGCCGCGCACGTCGGCTTCCGACGTGCCCTCGATCAGCACGATCCAGCCGGGGATCGCGGTGGCGTCGGTGCGAGCTCTTTTTTCCGCGGTCTCGATCCGGCTGATCGCTTCGTCGGCGAGGCAGAGATGCACGCCGGCGATGCCCTTGTGCGCTTCGAGCGGCGGCAGCAGGCGCGCGCGCAGCGCCTCGATCGTACGCGCGCGCTCGGCCGCCGCGACATCGAAGCGCTGCGTCAGCATGAAGCCGCCCTGACCGACGCCTTCGCTGTAGGCGACGCGGCAGATCGAGCGCGATATGCGGCGAAACGACGGCACGAGGCGCCGCGTCCACGCGGTGGGCGCGTTCAGCCGTTCGAGATAGTCGTCGCCGCCCAGCACTTCGGCAGTCGTCGCCTCGTACAGGTTGAAGTACGCGGGCGCGCCGGCCACTGCGATATACCGCCTGCCGCGGAGGAACCCGGGAATGCCGACGCGCTCGGGCATGTGCTCGCGGTTGTGCCATTGATAGAAGTCGTCGGTGGCATCGGGCACCAGATCGTGCCAGATGCACACCGCGCCCTGTCCCGCCAGGCTCATCGCATCACGCGGCGGCGGAGAACTGGACGTTCAGCACGCCGAAATCGCCGTAGCGCACGACCAGCGCCGTCGCCAGCGGGACGTCGACCACGCCGCAATACGAGCCGGTCGTCACGACCTGTCCGGCCTTGAGCCACACGCCCTCGCCGTACCCGCCGCCGGCGAGAAAATTGGCGAGCCAGTACAGCGGGCGCAGCGGATTTTCGTCCGGATGCTTGCCGTCGCGCGTGAGCAGCGTTCCGTCGGCGCCGTCGATGACGATGGGGAAGGTTTCGAGCGGAAGCCCGTGCGGATTGGAAATCACCGGACCGACGAAAAGCCCCTGGTTGGCGATGCCGTCGGCGAGGAGCTCGGGAAAGCTGACCGCCGACGGATCCGCATAGCGCGGTCCCATGAGCTCCAGCACCAACCGCGTCTCACCGATAGCCGCCCGCACGTCCGCCTCGTCGTAGGCTACCGCCCGTGCGGGCAGGTCGCGCGCCAGGACGAACGCGATCTCGGGTTCGACGCGCGCCTTGCCGGCGATCGGGATGATCGGACACGGAGCCACGGTGTCGATCGTCGGGGCGAATATCGGCGCCACGGGCGTCTTGCGCTGGGACGTCGGCACCGAGCACTTCCAGCCGCCGATTTCCAGGCCCAGCATTTCACCGACGCGGCGCTGGATCGCCAGGCCCGCCTCGGCTTCCGCCGGCCGGCACGAGGCGGGCAGCCGCTCGCCGGGTCGGCGCGCGGTGCGGGCGGCGACGAGCTGCCGCGCGGCGGCTTGGATCGATGATGCGTCCATCGGGGGCTTTCGCAAGGGTGGATCGTTGCGCGTCGCGGTGACTAGACGCTTCCCATCGTATAATTGCGCTCACAGCGCCTGTCAACCCGGCGTTTCGCCGGCTGGCCGAGCGCGCCTGTGCGATTTCCTCGCGTGCCCCGATGGTCCACTACGACTTTACCGGCCGCACGGCCGTTATCACCGGCGGCGCCGGCGGCTTCGGCCGCGCGATCGCCGCGCGTCTGCATGCCTCCGGCGCTGCGATAGCGCTGTGGGACGTCGACGCCGCCGGCGTCGCGGCCGCGGCGCGGGTGCTCGGCGAAGGCGTGCTGGGACTTGCCGTCGACACCACCGATGAGCGCGCGGTCACGGCCGCCGCACGCGCCGTGCTGGAGCGCTTCGGCCGCATCGACTTCCTGATCAACAACGCCGGAGTCCTCGGCCCGGTAGCCAACACCTGGGAACACGGCACCGACGACTTTCGCCGCGTGCTGGATATCAATCTGACCGGAACGTTCATCTGCTGCCGCGTCATCGTCCCCATCCTTCTCGCCAATGCACCCGATCCGAAGCACGGGCAGCGCGGGCACATCGTCAACGTGTCGTCGATCCAGGCGAAGGAGGGGATGCCCCGCGCGGCCGCCTACGCCGCGTCGAAGGCGGGCATGGTGTCGCTGACCAAAACGCTGGGCAAGGAGCTCGCCGAATCGGGCATTCCGGTGAACGCGGTGACGCCGTCGATCGTGGCGACGCCGATGGCGCGCGAAATCACGCCCGAGCGCGAGCGGGAGATCGTCGCGCGCATCCCGATGCGGCGCTTCGGCACCGTCGAGGAGATCGCCGCGCAGATCGCCTGGCTATGCTCGGAGGACTGCTCGTTCGCGACCGGCGCGGTGTTCGATCTTTCCGGGGGACGGGCGACATACTAGGCGGCCGTGTCGCAGGTGCCGTCGGCAACCGCGGTCAGCGGCGGCGGAGCGGCCAGCCCTCAAAGAATGTATTGCGCGAGGTTGTCGTCCTTGACGATGCCGGCCAACCGCTCGTCGACGTACGTCGCGTCGACGGCGATCGTGCGGCCGTCGAGCTTGGCGGCGTTGAACGAGACGTCGTCCAGCAGCCGTTCCATCACCGTGTGCAGGCGGCGCGCGCCGATGTTCTCCTGCCTTTCGTTCACCGCGTAGGCGATCTCGGCGAGGCGGCGGATTCCGTCCGGCTGGAAATCGACGTCGACGTGCTCGGTGGCGAGCAGCGCCTGGTATTGCCGCGTCAGGCAGGCGTCGGTCGCGGTGAGGATCTGCTCGAAGTCGTCGACCGACAGCGAGGCGAGCTCCACGCGGATCGGGAACCGCCCCTGCAGCTCGGGAATCAGGTCGGAGGGCTTGGACAGGTGGAAGGCGCCGCTGGCGATGAACAGGATGTGGTCGGTCTTGATCATGCCGTACTTGGTCGCGACCGTCGTGCCCTCGACCAGCGGCAGGAGATCGCGCTGCACGCCCTGGCGCGAGACGTCGGCGCCCTGCATTTCCTGGCGGCTCGCGATCTTGTCGATCTCGTCGAGGAACACGATGCCGTTCTGCTCGACGTTGTTGAGCGCCTTGGTCTTGAGCTCGTCGTCGTTGATCAGCTTGCCGGCTTCCTCGTCGATCAGTGCCTTGAGCGCGTCGGCGACCTTCATTTTCTTGACCTTGCGCTTGCCGCCGGACATTTGCTGGAACATGCCCTGGATCTGGCTCGTCAGGTCCTCCATGCCGGGTGGCGCGAGAATTTCCATCTGCGCCGGCAGCGCGGCGACCTCGACCTCGACGTCCTTGTCGTCGAGCTTGCCCTCGCGCAGCATCTTGCGTAATTTCTGCCGGGCTGCCGAATCGGTCGGCTGCATGTCGTGAAAGCTCACCTCGCGCGCCGGCGGCAGCAGTGCGTCGAGCAC
>JBOIGD010000293.1:0-25826 GCA_050742615.1 Casimicrobiaceae bacterium
CGATGCCGGCCGGATCGTCGCGCAGGTAGGTCTGCGCATTGATGAATTCGTCGTTGGGCACGAATTGCGCTTTCATCCGACGCTCGGGCTGCGCGTACTCGACGTCGGCGTTGCCGGCCAGGCGCTGCGCGATGGCGCGCGCCTCGCTGAGCGGCACCGGACGATCGAGCTGGACGACGTGTGCGCCGAGGGCCATCGGCCGCACGTAGGTCAGGGGGACATTGCCCGCCGCGGCCAGTCCGGCCACGCGATCCGCGACGCGCATCGCCGCGCCTTCGGCGCGCGACGCTGTAGCCGGCAGATCACGCAGCTTGACGATCAGCCGCTGCGTCGTCGGCTCCTGCGTTCTCGCGGGGACAGGGGAAACGGCGTGCGCCGGGGCAGCGGCCAGAACCCACGCCAGCAGGCAAGCAAGCGCGGCGCAAGCGGCCGCGGACTTGACGTCAGACGTCCAGATTGCGGACGCCCAGCGCATTGTTCTCGATGAATGCGCGGCGCGGCTCGACGTCCTCGCCCATCAGCGTGGTGAATATTTCGTCCGAGGCGATGCCGTCCTCGATCTGCACCCGGAGCAAGCGTCGCACCGCCGGATCCATCGTCGTCTCCCACAATTGCGCGGGATTCATTTCACCGAGGCCCTTGTAGCGCTGGATCGACACCGCGCCCTGCGCCTCGTTCAACAGCCAGTCGAGCGCTTCCTTGAACGATCCGATCGCGGCGCTGCGCTCGCCGCGCCGCACCGTTGCGCCGGCGCGCAGGAGGCCGCGCAGCACTTCGGCCGCGGCCTTGATCTGCGCATAGTCGCCGCTGGCCAGGAAATCCGCGTCGAGCGCGGTGGCGTGCGGCGTGCCGTGGCGCGTATGGACGATGATCAGCCGCCGAAGTTCCGTCTGTGCGTCGTAGCGCGCCTGGACGGTGATGTCGGCATCGCCGATCGCGCGTTCCAATGCGGCGGCGCCCGCGGCCGCCGCCTCCTGCGTCGACAGGTCGATGACCAGTCCCGTCAGCATCGCGTGCAGCGCGGCTGGCTCGATCAACCGCGCGACCCGGTCGATCACCGCTTCGGCTAGCAGGTACTGTCGCGCGATGTGATCGAGGGCCTCGATCGACAGCGGTGCGAGGTCGGGGCCGGGACGCAGCTCGGCGCCCTTCAGCGCGACCTTGAGCAGATGCTGCTTCAAGTCGTGATCGTCCTTGAGATAAGTCTCTTCCTTGCCCTGCTTCGCCTTGTACAGCGGCGGCTGCGCGATGTAGATGTGACCGCGCTCGACCAGATCGAGCATCTGCCGGTAGAAGAAGGTCAGCAGCAGCGTGCGGATGTGCGAGCCGTCGACATCGGCGTCGGTCATGATGATGATGCGGTGGTAACGGAGCTTGTCCGCGTTGTATTCGTCCTTGCCGAAGCCGGTCCCCAGCGCCGTGATCAGCGTGACGATCTCCTGCGAGCTGATCAGCTTGTCGAACCGGGCGCGCTCGACGTTCAGGATCTTGCCGCGCAGCGGCAGGATCGCCTGGAACTTGCGGTCGCGGCCCTGCTTGGCCGAGCCGCCCGCCGAGTCGCCCTCGACCAGGTAGAGCTCGCACAGGGCGGGGTCGCGCTCCTGGCAGTCGGCGAGCTTGCCCGGCAGCCCCATGCCGTCCAGCACGCCCTTGCGTCGTGTCAGCTCGCGTGCCTTGCGCGCCGCCTCGCGCGCTCGCGCCGCGTCGATGATCTTGCCGCAGATGATCTTCGCGTCGGCGGGATTCTCCAGCAGGAACTCGTGCAGCTTGCTGCCGACGATTTCCTGCACCAGCGGCTGCACCTCCGACGAAACCAGCTTGTCCTTGGTCTGCGACGAGAACTTCGGCTCGGGCACCTTGACCGAGAGTACGCAGGTGAGCCCCTCGCGCATGTCGTCGCCGGTGGTCTCGACCTTGGCCTTCTTGGCCAGCTCCTCCTTCTCGATGTAGCTGTTCAGCGTGCGGGTCATCGCCTGCCGCAATCCGGTCAGGTGCGTGCCGCCGTCGCGCTGCGGGATATTGTTGGTGAAGCATTGCACCGACTCGGCGTACGAATCGTTCCACTGCATCGCCACTTCGACGATGACTCCGTCCTTTTCCCCGACCGCGTGAAACACCTTCGGGTGCAGCACGTTCTTGCTGCGGTTCATGTACTCGACGAAGCCCTTGATTCCGCCGGTGAACGCGAAGTTCTCGCTCTTGCCGTCACGCTGATCGAGAAGCTCGATCTTGACGCCGTGATTAAGGAACGAGAGCTCGCGCAGACGTCGCGCGAGGATATCGTAGTGGAACTCGATGTGATCGAACGTCGTGGGCGCCGCCATGAAGTGCACCTCGGTCCCGCGCCGTTCGGTCGGACCGGTGACCGCGAGCGGAGCCACTGGGACGCCGTCGTGGAATTCCATCTGATGCGCCTTGCCGTCGCGCCAGATGCGAAGTTTTAGCCATACCGACAGCGCGTTGACCACGGAGACGCCGACGCCGTGCAGGCCGCCCGAGACCTTGTACGAGTTCTGGTCGAACTTGCCGCCCGCGTGCAACTCGGTCATCACGATCTCCGCGGCCGAGCGCTTGAGTTCGTCGTCTTCCTTGATGTCGGTCGGGATCCCGCGCCCGTTGTCGACCACGGAGACCGAGTTGTCGGCGTGAATGACGACCTTGATATCGTCGCAGTAGCCCGCGAGCGCCTCGTCGATGGCGTTGTCGAGCACCTCGAACACCATGTGGTGCAGTCCGGTGCCGTCGGACGTGTCACCGATGTACATGCCCGGCCGCTTGCGCACCGCGTCGAGGCCTTTCAGCACCTGAATGCTGCTGGAGTCGTAGTCTCTGCCGTTGTCCGTGGGCTTGGGATTGGGATTGGGTTCGGTCATTCGCGGTTTTCTCGTTTCCGGCCGCCCTTGAAAACGCCGACGCCGACTGACGTCGGCGCCGCGCGTGTCCAGGGTGACCCTTGCGGCATCAGATGCGCATCGGCATCACGACATACTTGTAATCGGTTCGTTCCGGCATGGTGATGAGGGCACTGGAGTTCGCGTCGCCGAACGCCAGCACGACCTTGTCCGTGCCAAGATTCTGCAGAACATCGAGCAGATAGGTGATGTTGAAGCCGATGTCCAGCGACTCGCCCTGGTAGCCGACTTCGAGCTCTTCCTCTGCCTCCTCCTGCTCGCTGTTCGTGCAAATTATCTTCAGCTGCCCGTTGCCGAGGACCAGCCTGACACCGCGGAATTTCTCGTTGGAAAGTATCGCGGCCCGCTGCAGGGCCTGCAGCAGTTCGGCGCGGGTCAGCTCGATCTGCTTGCCATGCCCGACCGGGATCACGCGGTTGTAGTCGGGAAACTTTCCGTCGACAACCTTGCTCACGAGCTCGATGTTGCCGAAGCGGAAACGGACCTGATTCGCGAGCAGGTCGATCCGGACGTCGGCGTCGTTGTCCTCGAGCAGCTTGCCCAGCTCGAGCACCGTCTTGCGCGGCAGTATGACTTCCTGCCGCGTATAGCTTCCGTCGACCGCCAGGCTCGCGTACGACAGGCGATGGCCGTCGGTCGCCACCGCCTGCAGGGAGCCCTTGTCGACGACCAGCAGCATTCCGTTCAGATAGTATCGTATGTCCTGCTGCGCCATCGCGAACTCCGCGAGCTTGAGCAAGGCACGGAATTGCCGCTGCGGCAGCGTGATCGTCTGCAGCTGCTCCTGGGCGATACTGATGCGCGGATAGTCCGCCGCAGGCAAGGTCTGCAGGTTGAAACGCGAGCGCGCCGCACGCACGGTCATCTTGCTGGCGGAGGTTTCGACGCTGATCGTCGAATCGTCCGGCAGGGCGCGCAGGAGATCCTGCAGCTTGCGCGCCCCGACCGTGACCGCCTGATCCTGCTTGCCTGCCAACTCGCTGTTAGCCGTGATCTGCATTTCCAGGTCGGTCGCCGTGACGAACAGTCGGCCGTCCTTCTGTTCGAGCAGCACGTTCGCGAGAATCGGCAGCGTGTGCCGCCGCTCGACGATTCCCGATACCGCTTGCAATGGTCTCAGCAGTGCGTCCCTGGGTGTCTGTTTTAGTTGCATTGTTTAAACCCAATAACAGCTAATAGGAGTTCGCCGAATGTCGGTACAACAACGGAAACAACAATCCTTTCCGGAGCTTGCACATGCGCGTAACGCGGTACAAGCTCTGTGCGGCATGTGGATGGTTTGTGGGTGGAATGGCGGTTGGCGGCCCCGGCAAGTCAATCAACAAATTATAAACCCGTTCACCCCCGATTCATACTGTCCGTCAGGCTCAGTTGCGCAGTACCTGGAGCAGGAAGTTGACATCGTGCGTCATCGAAGGAACCGACTCGCGGAGCTTCGCGATCTGCCGGCAGGCGTGCAGGACGGTGGTGTGATCCCGGCCGCCGAAATTGCTGCCGATCTCGGGCAGCGACAACTGGGTCAGCTCCTTGGCCAGCGCCATGGCGACCTGACGGGGCCGGGCTACCGCGCGCGAGCGTTTCTTCGAATGCATGTCGGAAATGCGAATCTTGTAATAGTCGGCCACCGTCTTCTGGATGTTCTCGATCGAGATCTGGCGGTTCTGCACGGCGAGGAGGTCGCGCAGCGCCTCCTTGGCGACCGAAAGCGAGATTTCCTGGCGATGAAAGCTCGTGTACGCGAGTACCCGCTTCAGCGCGCCTTCGAGCTCGCGGACGTTCGAGCGTATGTGCTTGGCGATGAAGAATGCCACCTGCTCGTCCAGCTTCATTCCGGTCTGCGCCGCCTTCGACAGCAGGATCGCGACGCGCATCTCGAGCTCGGGGGGCTCCAGCGCGACGGTCAGGCCCCAGCCGAAGCGCGAGATCAGCCGCTCCTCGATACCGGAGATTTCCTTCGGATAGGTGTCGCAGGTGATGACGACCTGCTTGCGCGCCTCGATCAGCGTGTTGAACAGGTAGAAAAACTCCTCCTGCGTGCGGCTCTTGCCGTTGAAAAACTGGATGTCGTCAATCAGCAGGAGATCCAGCGTGCGGTAGTAGCGCTTGAAATCCTCGAATGCCTTGTGCTGGTAGGCGCGCACGACGTCGGACACGTAGGTCTCGGCGTGGATGTAGCGGATCCGGGCGGCCGGGTCGTTGCCCAGGATCTGGTTGCCGATCGCCTGGATCAGGTGGGTCTTGCCCAGACCGACGCCGCCATAGACGAACAGCGGGTTGTAGGAGGTCGGATTGTCGGCGACCTGCATGCCCGCGGCACGCGCGAGTTGATTGGCCTTGCCGGCGACGAAGGTGGCGAAGGTGAACGCGGGGTTGACGCTGGCCTGCTCGCCGCGGCGCGCGACCGCGACGCCGGGATCGGGGGAGGCCGCCACCATGGCCGGCGTGGGCGCTCGCTCGCTAGCCTCGGCGACGACCATGCCGAGCCGCAGCGGCCGGCCGACGGCGACTGCAGCCAGCTCCTCGATGCGGCCGGCGAAGCGCTCCTTGACCCACTGCAGCACAAACCGATTGGGGGCGATCAGACGCAGGTCGTCGCCTGCGAGCTCCAGGCGCAGCGGACGAATCCAGGTATTGAACTGCTGCTCGGTCAATTCTTGCCGGAAGGACGCGAGGCAAGCCTGCCAGAATGCGGGTGTCGACATGGCGGAAGAAACGTGCAGGACCGGCTCGACCAAAAAATAGCGGGCGCCGAACGGAGCCCGTCAATGGCGTATTGTACTCGCGTTGGTGTCGAGTTATCCACAGCGCCCGGATGTAATTGAGCTTGACAAGGCGACACGCAAAACGCTCTAATATAAGGCTTTTTCGAACGGAAGCCGATCCATGAAGCGCACCTACCAGCCCTCGGTCATCCGGCGCAAGCGAAACCACGGCTTTCGCGCCCGGATGAAAAGCATCGGCGGGCGCAAGGTCCTCCGCGCGCGTCGCGCCAAGGGCCGGGCCCGGCTCTCCGCGTGAAGCCCGGCCACGGCCAGGCGGCGATTCCGCGATAGGCACGAATCAGCGGCACCGATTGCGCGGGGCGGCGTCATTCGCCAAGCTGTTCCGGCAGGGCCGCCGCATCGAAGCCGAACATCTGCAACTGCTGGCGGCACCGGCCGCGGGCGCAGTCGGCCGGGTAGGATATGTGATCGGCAAGCAACAACTCAGCCTCGCCGTCGACCGTAACCGATTGAGGCGCATGCTCCGCGAAACAGTGCGACGGCGCCGGCCGGCCCTCGACGCATTCGACATCGTGCTGCGGCTGCGGCGACGCGGTCAGCCGGCGCGACTGCGCGCGATCGGCGACGAGGCCGCTGCTCTGCTCGACGCGCTCTCGCCGTCGAGGCCGCGATGAAAGCGCTGTTGCTGGGACTGCTGCGCGCCTACCCGTATGTCGTGAGTCCGCTGCTGGGGGCCAACTGCCGCTTTTATCCGAGCTGCTCCGACTACGCCCGCGAGTCGATCGAGCGGCACGGTGCGGCACGCGGTCTCTGGCTCGCTGCGCGGCGACTCGCACGGTGCCATCCGTATCATCCGGGCGGGTACGACCCGGTTCCCTAATCGAATCCTGGCAGTCATGGACACCCAACGCCTCATCCTGTTCGTCATCTTTTCGTTTTCGGCGCTCTTCCTCTGGGAGGCATGGCAGCGCGAGCACCGGCCGCCGCCGCCGCCGATCACGCAATCCGCGCCCGGCAGCGCGGCGGAGGCGCCGGTACCTTCATCCACGCCGGCGCCCGGCACCGCGGCCACTGCCAACCCGAACAACGCGACCGCCGCAGCGCCGGCCGGTGAGATGATCGCCGTCAAGACCGACCTCTATTCGGCCGACATCGATACCGCCGGCGCGGTCATCACCCAAGTGGCGCTGAACGAGCATCGCGACACCGAGGACAAGGCCAAGCCGTACATGCTGCTGCAGAAAAACGCACAGCGCACGTTCGTCGCGCAATCCGGCCTGCTCGGCGAAGGGCTGCCCAATCACAAGACGCTCTGGCAGCCGCTGCCCGGGCCGCGCGAGCTGGCGCCCGGAACGGACACGCTGAAGCTCGCGCTGGAGGCGAGCGCCACCAACGGCGACAAGGTCGTGCAGACGCTGACGTTCCACCGCGGCAGCTATGTGATCGACGTCGATTTTGCGATCACCAACGCGGAAGCGGTGCCGATTGCGCCGCATGCCTACTTTCAGTTCACGCGCGACACCAAGTCGCAGAGCCGGCAGAACTCGATGGCGCCGTCGTCGTATACCGGCCCGGTCGTCTACAACGAGACCGACAAGTTCAAGAAAGTCGACTTCGGCGAGCTGGACAAGGATGCGGCCGATCCGAACCGGAAATCGCCGTTCACCCGGAACGCCGACAACGGCTGGGTCGGCATGGTCGAGCACTACTTCGTCGCCGCGTGGCTGCCGTCGGACGAAGCGAAGACACCGCGCGAGTTCTACGCGAGGAAGCTCGACACCGGCCTGTACGCGGCCGGCGTGATCGTGCCGGCGGGGCCGATCGCGCCCGGCGCCACCGGCGAGGTCAAGGTCAAGCTCTACGTCGGGCCGCAGGAACAGGACACGCTCAAGTCGCTCGCCAAGGGTCTCGACCTGGTGGTCGACTACGGCATCTTCACGGTCATCGCCGCCCCGCTGTTCTGGCTGCTGAAATGGCTGCACGCGCTGGTGCACAACTGGGGCTGGGCGATTGTTCTGCTGACGATCCTGATCAAGAGCGCGTTCTACCCGCTGAACCACGCGAGCGCGCGCTCAATGGCCAAGATGAAGGTGATCGCGCCGAAGCTGAAGGCGCTGCAGGAGCAGTACGGCAAGGACAAGCAGCAGCTGCAGATCAAGATGATGGAGATGTACAAGACCGAGAAGATCAATCCGCTCGGCGGCTGCCTGCCGATCGTGGTCCAGATCCCCGTGTTCATCGCGCTCTACTGGGTGCTGCTCTCGGCCGTCGAGCTGCGTCATGCGCCATGGATAGGCTGGATCCACGATCTGTCGGCGCCCGATCCGTGGTACGTGCTGCCGGTCATCTACGCGATCACCGCGTATCTGCAGGTGAAGCTCTCACCCACGCCGATCCAGGATCCGGTGCAGGCGAAGGTCATGCAGATCATGCCGATCGCCTTTTCGGTCATGTTCATCTTCTTCCCTGCCGGCTTGGTGCTGTACTGGCTGATCAACAATTCACTGCAGATCTTCCAGCAGTGGCACATGAATCGCGTCATCGGGCGCGAGACTGCGGCTGCGGCGGCCAAGCGGCGCTAGCCGAGCCAAGCCCGGCCCGGGGCCGGAGAGCCGATGCGTCCGTCGAGCACCGAGGTCATCGTCGCGATCGCAACGCCTCCGGGCCGCGGCGGCATCGGCATCGTCCGCGTGTCGGGCGGCGATCTGTCCCGCGTGATCGATGGCGTTGTCGGCCGCGCGCTACCGGCGCGCGTGGCGACGCGCGCCGACTTCGCCGATGCGCAGGGCAACACCTTCGATCAGGGGCTGGCGCTGTACTTTCCCGCTCCCGCGTCGTACACCGGCGAAGCGGTGCTCGAGCTGCACGGCCACGGCGGCCCCGCGGTGCTCGCGCAGATTCTGCGCCGCTGCCTGGACCTGGGTGCTCGGCTGGCCGAACCCGGCGAATTTACCCAGCGCGCTTTTCTCAATGGCAAGCTCGACCTGGCGCAGGCCGAGGGCGTCGCCGACCTGATCGACGCGGCCACATCCACGGCCGCGCGCGCCGCGGCGCGCAGCCTGACCGGCGCGTTCTCGAACGAGATCCACGCGGTCGTCGACGGCGTCACCGAGCTTCGCATGTTCACCGAAGCGACGCTGGATTTTCCCGACGAGGACATCGAATTCATCCAGGCCGTCGACGCCTCCGGGAGGCTCGCGCGCTTGCGCGCGAGCCTCGACTCGATCGTCGCGCGCTCCCGCCAGGGAAGCCTGTTGCGCGAAGGCCTCGACGTCGTGCTGATCGGCCAGCCCAATGTCGGCAAATCGAGCCTGTTGAACCAGCTTGCCGGCGACGACGTCGCCATCGTGACCCCGCACGCGGGGACCACGCGGGACGCCATTCGCGAGAGCGTCGAGATTCGCGGCATCCCGCTGCGCGTGATCGATACCGCGGGGCTGCGCGAAACCGCCGACGCCGTCGAGCGGGCCGGTATCGAGCGGACGTGGGCGATGATCGCGCGCGCGGACCTGGCGCTGATCGTCACCGACGCGCGCGCTCCCGCGCACGGCGAGGACGAGGCGATCGCCGCGGGGCTGCCGCCGGCTTTGCGGCGCATCCTCGTGCGCAACAAGATCGACCTGGCCGGCGTCGAACCGAAGCGCTCGGAAGCCGACGGCGAGGGCGAAGTGTGGCTCTCGGCGCGGACCGGTGCCGGCGTCGACCTCCTGCGCGACGCGATCCTGGCGGCGGTGGGAGTGCACGAGGACATGGAAGGCGCGTTTCTCGCCCGCGAGCGACACCTCCAGGCCTTGCACGCCGCAACCGCACACCTGCAAGGTGCGGCGTTGCATCTCGACGCGTCGCCGCCGCCGCTGGAACTATTCGCCGAGGAGCTGCGTGCTGCGCAGCAGGCCTTGGCGGCGATCACCGGTGAGTTCACCGCGGACGATTTGCTCGGCGAGATCTTCGGCCGGTTCTGCATCGGCAAGTGATAGCCTGGTCGGCCGTCCTGGCCTGTCCTGGCGGGCGTCCGCCGACAGGCGTTGAGCGACGGCAACGGCCGCGCTGAGAGGCCCAGTGGCCTGACCGCGTCGGGCGCGGCAGCGCTTACGCGGAGTGCGATCAGCGTGCTAGAGTTATTGTTCTTCCTTTGCGTCGCGCGCCGGTTCCAGCAGGTCGCGCTTTTCTACCGCACATCGCATGAACGCCGCCGACCCCGCTTCATCGCTCGCCGCAGCACCATTTTCACCGCCCGCGCACGTGCGCCATCCCGGGCTGATCGCCTGGGTGCGCGAGGTCGCGGCGCGCACGCGTCCGACCCGCATCGTCTGGTGCGACGGCTCGCAGCAGGAATACGACCGCCTCTGCGCCGCGATGGTCGCGGCCGGGACGCTGCGGCGGCTCGATCCCGTCAAGCGGCCCAACAGCTACCTGGCCTGGTCCGATCCGTCCGACGTTGCCCGGGTCGAGAACCGCACGTTCATATGCAGCGAGCGCGAGGCCGATGCGGGTCCCACGAACAACTGGATCGCGCCGGCCGAAATGCGCCGCAGGATCGATTCGCTTTTCGAAGGCTCGATGCGCGGCCGCACCATGTACGTCGTCCCCTTTTCGATGGGACCGCTGGGAAGCCCGATCGCGCACATCGGCGTCGAGCTCACCGACAGCCCGTACGTCGTCGCCAGCATGCGGATCATGACCCGCATGGGCCGCGCGGCGCTCGACGTGCTCGGGGCCGACGGCGAATTCGTCCCGTGCGTGCATTCGGTCGGGGTCCCGCTCGCGCCGGGTGCTCGCGATGTGCCGTGGCCGTGCAATCCCGAGCAGAAGTACATCGTGCATTTTCCCGAGACGCGCGAAATCTGGAGCTACGGCTCGGGTTACGGCGGCAATGCGCTGCTCGGCAAGAAATGCTTCGCGCTGCGCATCGCGTCGGTGATGGGGCGCGACGAGGGCTGGCTGGCCGAGCATATGCTGATTCTGGGCGTCACCTCGCCGGATCGGCGCAAAAGCTACGTCGCGGCGGCGTTCCCCAGCGCCTGTGGCAAGACCAATTTCGCGATGATGATTCCGCCGCATGGCCTCGACGGCTGGAAAGTGACCACGATCGGCGACGACATCGCGTGGCTCAAGCCGCATGCAGACGGCAGCTTCCACGCGATCAATCCCGAGGCCGGTTATTTCGGCGTCGCGCCGGGAACGTCGTACGAGTCGAATCCGAATGCCATGGAGACGCTGCGCGAGAACGTCATCTTCACCAATGTCGCGCTGACCGACGAGGGCGACGTCTGGTGGGAGGGAATGACCAAGGAGCCGCCGCCGCACCTCACCGATTGGCGCGGCCAGTCGTGGACCCCCGGCTGCGGGCGCAAAGCGGCGCATCCGAACGCGCGCTTCACCGTCTCGGCGACCCAGTGCCCGTCGCTCGACCCGGAATGGGACAACCCCGCGGGGGTTCCGATATCGGCTCTTATCTTTGGCGCGCGCCGTAGCGACACCGTGCCGCTGGTGGTCGAGGCAACGAGTTGGGAAAACGGCGTCTACAAGGCAGCCACGATGGGCTCGGAAACGACCGCGGCGGCCACCGGCAAGGTAGGCGAAGTCCGCCGCGATCCGTTCGCGATGCTGCCATTTTGCGGTTATCACATAGGCGATTACTTCGCGCATTGGCTGGCGATGGGGCGTGCCGTGGCGCGGCCGCCGCGCGTGTTCAACGTCAATTGGTTCCGCACCGACGAGCAGGGAAGATTCGCCTGGCCCGGGTTCGGCCAGAACATGCGTGTGCTGAAGTGGATCATCGAGCGCTGCCAGGGCAAGGCGCATGCCGTCGAGGCCGAGCTCGGGCTGCAGCCCGAGTACGAGGATCTCGATTGGCACGGGCTGGAATTCGGCCCGGAGCGATTTGCCCAGGTGATGCGCTTCGACGGCGCCCGCTGGGCGCGCGAGCTGGCGGCGCATGACGAGCTTTTTGCCAAACTGGGTGCCAAGCAGCCGCAAGCCCTGTCGGCACAGCGCCGCGCGCTGGGCGCTCGATTTCATCACTGAGCGCAAGCGCCATCGCCGAAGCAGCTCGGGGCGCGTGAGCGCCCTTTTCGTTGGTGAGGTCCGGTTGCGTGCGAACGGTTTTCGTCCTAGAATATAGCGTGTGGAACCGCTTGCGGAGAGCGGAGTGGTAAAACGGTTACGGCAATCGATTGCCAATGGTCCAACTCGTAAACATAACAGAGCCCGCGAAGCCGCTCGTATCCTCTGGGTGGCGGGGGGACGGCCCAGCGGCGCCGGGCTTACGCGATGTCGCTCGCGCGGCCGGCGTCTCCACTGCCTCGGCCTCGCGGGCCCTGACGCGGCCCGAGCGGGTCAGCGAGGCCCTGCGTGAGCGCGTGCTTTATGCCGCGTCGACATTGGGCTACATCGCCAACTCCGCAGCTCGTTCGCTATCGCTGCGCCGATTCGGGCTGGTGGGCGTGATGATGCAGGGCTTGGGCGACCCGGTCGAGGCCGAGACGCTTCGGGCGGCGGAAGCCAGGCTGTCGGCAGCCGGCATCGGACTGGTAATCGGCCTCGTCGGCGAGCAAGCCGTGGCCGACGCCAGTGCTCAGGCGCTTGCGTCGCGGGGCGTCGACGGCATGTTGTTCATCGGGGTCGGTATCAGGCCGGAACTGGCGCGCTGGTGTTCAGACCGCGGGCTGCCCTACGCGAGCGCGGGGCAGCCGATCGCGGGTGGCTTGGTCCCGGCAGCCGGCGGCAGCTTGTGGCGGCGGGGCCAGGATCTGACTCAGCGCTATTTGCGCGAGCTCGGGCACGAACGAATCGGCGTCGTCACGGGCGGAGAGATCGACACGGTGGGGCCGGCTCTCGAGCAGCGCGACGCGGCGGCGACCATCGAGCAAGGCGCCGCACGACTGGATGACGCGGACAGCGTCCGTGCCGCCGTGGCGATGCTGCTGCAGCGCGAGGTCACGGCGATCGTCGCAATGGCCGACATGGCGGCTGTGGCCGCGCTGCGGGAGTGTCGCGCGCGGGCACTGGCCGTGCCGCAGCAGATTTCGATCGTCGGATGGGGTGATACCGGACTGGCGCGGTGCTCGAGTCCGACGCTGACCTCGATGCGGGTGCCGGCGAGCCAGCTCGGCGAGGACGCGGCCGAGGGCCTGCTGGCATTGCTCGCGGGCAGCGAGTACACGTGGCCCGATCGAGCGGTCAAGCTGGTGATCCGCGAATCCAGCGGGGCAGCGCGCCGCTGACGCGGCGAGGCGATTTCGGTTTCACGTGAAACCGTGAAACCGAGGATCCACGTGAAACAACGCTCGACGACCGCTTTTCTGTGCTCGCGGTTTGCCGTATGATAAGCACCGCGGGTGCGGCAACGCTATTTCCTTGAAAAACATGCAGTTTCCCGAACATTTCCAAGTAATCGTCGTCGGTGGAGGGCACGCGGGCACCGAGGCTGCGCTCGCCGCCGCGCGCCTGGGGCGGCGCACGTTGTTGTTGACCCATAGCCTCGAAACCCTGGGTCAGATGTCGTGCAATCCCTCGATCGGCGGAATCGGCAAAGGGCATCTGGTCAAGGAGATCGATGCGCTCGGCGGCGCCATGGCGCTCGCCACCGATGAGGCGGGCATCCAGTTCCGGATCCTGAATGCCAGCAAGGGGCCCGCCGTGCGGGCCACGCGCGCCCAGGCTGACCGGCTTCTGTACAGGCAAGCGATCCGCGCGCGGCTGGAGAACCAAGCTAATCTGACCTTGTTCCAGCAAGCGGTCGACGACCTCGTCCTCGACGGCGACCGCATTGCTGGAGTCATTACCCAGCTCGGGATTCGTTTTGACGCGCCCACCGTGGTCCTGACGGCGGGGACGTTCCTGTCCGGCCTGGTCCATGTCGGGCTGGCGCATTATGAAGCCGGCCGCGCGGGCGATCCGCCGGCCAAGACGCTGGGCGCGCGCCTGCGCGAGCTCAAGCTGCCGGCCGGACGCCTGAAGACCGGCACGCCGCCGCGCCTCGACGGCCGCAGCATCGATTTCACGCGGCTTGGCGTGCAGCCGGGCGACATTCCGGAGCCGGTTTTCTCCTTCATGGGAAGCGCGGCAATGCACCCGCGCCAGCTGCCGTGCTGGATCACGCACACCAACCCGCGCACGCACGACATCATCCGGAGCGGGCTCGACCGCTCACCGATGTTCACGGGAGTGATCGAAGGCATCGGACCGCGCTACTGCCCGTCGATCGAGGACAAAATCACGCGCTTCGCCGGGCGCGACAGCCACCAGGTCTTCCTGGAACCGGAGGGGTTGACGACCCACGAGGTCTATCCGAATGGGATCTCGACCAGCCTGCCGTTCGACGTCCAGCTGGCGCTGGTGCGCTCGATCCCGGGGCTGGAGCAGGCGCACATTCTGCGGCCCGGCTATGCGATCGAATACGATTACTTCGATCCGCGCGCCCTCAAGGCATCGCTCGAGACCAAGGCGATCGCCGGCCTGTTCTTCGCCGGACAGATCAACGGAACGACCGGCTATGAGGAGGCGGCGGCGCAGGGGCTGCTGGCGGGAATAAACGCGGCGCTGCACGCGAGCGGGCGCGAAGGCTGGTGCCCGCGTCGCGACCAGGCCTATCTCGGCGTGCTGGTCGACGACTTGGTCACGCGCGGCGTGAGCGAACCGTATCGCATGTTCACCAGCCGTGCCGAATACCGTCTGCAATTGCGCGAGGACAATGCTGATCTGCGCCTGACCGGGATCGGGCGCAGGCTGGGCATCGTCGACGACGTCCGCTGGGATGCGTTCTGCCGCAAGCGCGACGCGGTGGCCGCCGAGCTCGAGCGACTCAAGTCGACCTGGGTCAATCCCCGCATGGTCGACGATGCGAACGCGGCCCGCGTGCTGGGGCGCTCGCTCGACCGCGACTATTCGCTGGCGGACCTGTTGCGCCGGCCCGGCGTCGACTACGCCACGTTGATGAGCTTGCCGGGGGCGGGCGCCGAAGTCGCCGACGCGGCGGTCGCCGCCCAGGTCGAGGTCGCGACCAAGTACGCGGGTTACATCGAGCGCCAGAACGAGGAAATCGAACGTCACGCCGGCCAGGAAGAGCTGTGTTTGCCGGACCACGTCGATTATCGAAGTGTGCGCGGACTCTCGGTCGAAGTGCAGCAACGGCTTAACCAGCATCGGCCGCAGACAATCGGACAGGCGGCCCGGTTGCCGGGCATTACCCCGGCGGCGATATCGTTGCTGCTCGTCCACCTGAAACGCGGATTCGGCACGCCCGCCGCGCGCAAGATTCCGGCATGACGCTTGCCGTGGTGCTGGCCGACGGTGTCAGCGCGCTGGGACTCACCGCGCGCATCGACGACGACGCCCAGGCGAAGCTCCTCGCCTACGTGGCGCTGCTCGACAAGTGGAATCGCACGCATAACCTGACCGCGATCCGCGATCCCGAGCGCATGATCACCCACCATCTGCTCGATTCGCTGGCGGTGCTTCCGCATCTGGCGACGCGCAGCGGCCTGCGGTTGATCGACATCGGCAGCGGCGGCGGGCTGCCGGGAATCCCGCTGGCGATCGTGCGCCCCGATTGGCGGGTCGCCTTGCTCGACAGCAATTTCAAGAAGGCCGCGTTCCTGCGCCAGGCCGTGATCGAGCTGCCGCTGCCCAATGCCGAGGTGGTCGCCGCGCGGGCCGAACACTACGCGCCGCAGGCCGCGTTCGATGTGGTCATCTCGCGGGCCTTTTCCGATCTGGCGGTTTTTGCCGACGCGGGACGCAGTCTCGTCGCACCGGGTGGACGCCTGGTCGCGATGAAGGGCGTTTACCCGCACGAGGAGCTTGCCCAGCTGCCGGGCGGGGTCGGCGTGATGGGGACACCCTCGCTGCACGTCCCCGGGCTCGAAGCCGATCGGCATCTGGTGATCATGGAGCGCGCAGCATGACCAAGATCATCGCCGTCGCGAACCAGAAAGGCGGGGTTGGCAAGACGACCACCAGCGTCAATCTCGCCGCCAGCCTGGTGGCGATGAAGCGCCGCGTGCTCCTGGTCGACCTCGATCCGCAAGGCAATGCCACCATGGGTGCCGGCGTTGATAAGCGTGCACTTACTCACACGGTATACCAAGTTCTGCTTGGCGAGAAAAAGATTTCCGACGTGCGCCTGGCCTCGCCCTCCGGCGCCTTCGACCTCGTGCCCGCCAATCGCGAGCTGGCCGGCGCCGAAGTCGAGCTGGTCGACCTGCCGGAGCGTGAAACACGGCTCAAGGATGCGCTGGCGGAAGCGCTGTCGCAGATGCGTTCGGCAATCTCGGAAGTCGTCGGCGAGTACGACCTCATCCTGCTCGATTGCCCGCCGTCGCTGTCACTGCTGACCTTGAACGGGCTTTGCGCGGCCGACAGCGTGCTGATCCCGATGCAATGCGAGTACTACGCGCTCGAAGGCCTGTCGGACCTGGTGCAGACGATACGGAAGGTGCGCGCGCATCTGAATCCGCGGCTGGAGATCGAAGGCTTGTTGCGGACCATGTTCGACCCCCGCAACACGCTCGCGCTCAACGTCTCGGCGGACCTGCAGAAGCATTTCGGTGACAAGCTCTACCGCACGGTGATACCGCGCAACATCCGGCTCGCCGAGGCGCCGAGCTTCGGCGTGCCGGCGCTCAACCTCGACCGCATGTCCAAGGGCGCGCAGGCGTATCTCGCGCTCGCCGGCGAAATGCTCCGGCGGGACGAAGCCGCCGCGGTGCCGCAACCAGGAGTCGCCAATGGCTAAGCTCAAAGGCCTGGGCCGCGGGCTCGACGCGCTGTTGTCCGGATCCAATGATGCGCCGGGCCGGGAATCGCTGCAGACGATCGCGCTGGAGCACATCCGACCGGGCAAATACCAGCCGCGCTCGCGCATGGACGAGGCCTCGCTCGCCGAGCTCGCTGCCTCGATCAAGGCGCAGGGTGTGATGCAGCCGATCCTGGTGCGCCCGGTCGATGCGAACCGGTACGAGATCATCGCCGGCGAACGGCGCTGGCGCGCGGCGCAACGCGCGGGGCTCGCCGGCGTGCCCGCGCTGGTCCGCGAAGTGCCCGACCAGGCCGCGCTGGCGCTGGCGCTGATCGAGAACATCCAGCGCGAGAACCTGAATCCGCTCGAGGAAGCGCACGGCATCAAGCAGCTGATCGACGATTTCGGCCTGACGCACGAGACGGCCGCGCAGGCGGTCGGGCGGTCGCGCAGCGCCGTCACCAATCTGCTGCGGCTCACGCAGTTGGCGAAGCCGGTCCAGGATTATCTGCTGGCGGGCGAGCTCGATATGGGGCACGCGCGCGCACTGCTCGGCCTGCCGGCGGCGCAGCAGGCGGCGGCCGCGGCCAAGGTCGTGGCGCAAGGCATGTCGGTGCGCGATACCGAACGCATGATCCAGGCCGCGCAGCATCCGGCGCAACGCAAAAAAGGGGGCGCGCGCAGCGCTGACCCCGATCTGGTGCGCCTTGAAACCGAGCTCGCTGACGCGCTGGGCACGAAGGTGCGCATCGAGGCAACTCGTCGCGGCGCCGGCCGCATCGTCGTTTCCTACTCGACGCTCGACCAGCTCGACGGGATCCTCGCCAAGCTGCGCTAGGGACGCGCCGGCGCGCGGGGCGCAACGTACATCGCCGCACGCGGGAAACGGCGCTCCGAGGCGCCGTTTGCGCATGACCGCAGCGCCGCTCAGCCGAGCTGCTTCAGCATCGTCTGCGCATCGGAGACTTCGAACTTGCCAGGCGCCTCGATGTTCAGTGTCTTGACCACGCCGTCGTCGATCAGCGCCGAAAAACGCTGGCAGCGCACCCCCATGCCGCGCGCGGTCAGGTCGAGTTCCAGGCCGAGCGCCTTGGCGTAGGCGGCGCTGCCGTCGCCCATCATGCGGATCTTGCCACCGGTCTTCTGATCCTTCGCCCAGGCGCCCATTACGAATGCGTCGTTGACCGACATGCAGATGATCTCGTCGACACCCTTCGCCTTGAGCTCGCCGTAATGCGCGACATAACCCGGCACGTGCTTGCCGGAGCAGGTCGGCGTGAACGCGCCGGGAAGCCCGAACAGAACGACCTTCTTGCCTTTGGTCAACGCGTCGACCTGGAATTGATTGGGCCCGATCGGGCAGCTCTCGGTGGGAACTTCGATGTATTCGCTCAAGGAACCGGCGGGCAGCCGGTTGCCGACTTCGATCGTCATGGCAATCCTTCCGTGATGGGGTGCGACGGACTCGCGAGCGCCGCGACCTTGGCGCGCGCACTCGACAGCACGCAAATTGTACCGGAAATTCCGCGCTGCCATGACCGGCCGGTACTTGTCGGCAGGTGCGCGAAAGCGTAACTTCGGCAGTCCAACGCGACCACCGGATGGAGGAGAACATCATGGCGCAGAGCGGTAAGGCAGCCGCGCGTCGCGTGAGCCTGCTGATTGCGACGCGCAAAGGGCTGTGGCATCTGCACAGCGACGCCGCGCGCCGCAGCTGGCGGCTCGGCGGACCGCAATTCCTCGGCCATATCGTGCATCATTGCGTCGCCGATCCGCGCGACGGCAGGACGCTGCTCGCGGCCGCGCGCACCGGCCATCTCGGGCCGACGATCTTCCGCTCCGGCGATCGCGGTCGAAGCTGGCATGAGGCGAAACAGCCGCCGGCCTTCTCCGAAGGCAGCGCACGAACCGTCGACCACACGTTCTGGCTGACACCGGGACACGGGAGCGAGCCGGGCGTGTGGTACGCGGGCACGTCCCCGCAGGGGCTGTTCCGCTCCGAGGACGGCGGAGCGAGCTGGCGCGGCGTCGCGGGATTCAACGAGCACCCGCAGCGCAAGGCCTGGTGCGGCGGCGACCAGGACGGCACCCCGGACGGTCCGAAGCTGCATTCGATCCTGATCGATCCGCGCGATGCGAGGCACATGTACATCGCCATGTCGGGCGGCGGCGTGTTCGAGTCGACCGATGCCGGCGCCGGCTGGCGTCCGCTGAATCGCGGTGTCAAGGCCGATTTTCTGCCGCAGCCCGATCCCGAGTACGGTCATGACCCGCACTGCGTGCGCCTGCATCCGGCGTTGCCCGACCGCCTGTATCAGCAGAATCACTGCGGCATCTACCGCCTCGACCGGCCGGCTGAACGCTGGGAAGACATCGGTGCCGCCATGCCGAAAAGTGTCGGACCGATCGGCTTGCCGATGGTCGTGCACCCCCGCGAGCCCGACACGGTCTGGGTCTTCCCGATGGACGGCACCAGCGTGTGGCCGCGCGTCTCGCCGGGCGGCAAGCCGGCCGTCTATCGCTCGGTCAACGCGGGAAAAACCTGGCAGCGCCAGGCGATCGGCTTGCCGAAATCCCAGGCATGGCTTACGGTCAAGCGTCAGGCGATGACGGCCGACGCCGGTGCGCCGGTCGGCGTCTACTTCGGAACGACCAGCGGCGAGATCTGGGCCAGCCGCGACGAAGGGCGCACCTGGAAATGCCTGACGGCGCACCTGCCGGAAATCTATGCGGTCGAGGCGATGTAACGGCGCAACCGCGCCGCAACCGGCGGGCACCTCGAGGCGGCGTCCGGTGGCGTGCTGCGCGTAGCAGCCATGCGCGTCCTCGTCCCCGGTCCGTTGCGCTCGTACACCAAGGACGCGGCGATCGTCGGCGCCGACGGCAACACGCTGGCCGACATCGTCAGCGATCTCGACCGGCGCTACCCGGGCGTGCGCTTTCGCATCATCGACGAGCACGGCCGCATCCGGCGGCACATCAAGTTTTTTGTCAACGGGGTGCAGGCGCGCGATCTGTCGCCGCGACTCGCCGACAACGACGAGGTCATGATCGTCTGCGCGCTGACCGGCGGCTGACCCCCGACCGAGCCGGCGCGGCATTTCGGCGGCGGCGCGCGTTGACGCGCTGGCGCCAAAAAACTTATAATCCAAAAGTTTGCTTTGCTTCGTGGCCACGCCGGATTCGGCACGTTCCCCAGCGGGTTTTCCTGTCGGGCGCATCGCGGGTTGGCAGGTGCTCGCGGCGCTCGCGGTGGCCGCCGTCGCGTTCTGGTGGGCCGGGTTGCACGGGGCGCTCTCGGCGCTGCTCGGCGGCATGGTCAATGTCACCGCGGGCGTGGTGTATGCGGTGATCGTGCGGCTCGGCCGGGCGAGGACGGCGGTGGACACGGTGCGGACGATGGTCCGGGCCGAAGCAGCCAAGATTTCGTTGATCGTGCTCCAGCTCTGGCTGGTGCTGACGACCTACCGGGACGTCGTTCATGCGGCTTTGCTGGCCGCATTCGTCGTCACCGTGATGGTGTGGACAGCGGCGATCGTGATTCGCGACTGATTGCAACGCAGGGATGGCGATGGCTGCAGCAACCGAACAGGTCGGGGGAAAGCTCGCCGAGCAGCACGATGCGTCGAGCTACATCCAGCATCACCTGACGTTTTTCGCCAAGCCGGTCGGCGATACGGACGGCGGCTTCTGGACGATCTATTACGACACGATCGTCACCTCGCTGGTGGTAGGCGTTCTGGTCTTCGGCTTCCTGTGGCTGGTCACGCGCAAGGCGACGCCGGGCGTGCCGTCGAAGACGCAGGCCTTCGCCGAGCTCTCGATCCAGTTCGTCAACGACCAGGTCAGGAGCATGTTCCACCACGACTACAGGATCGTCGCGCCGATCGCGCTGACCGTCGGGCTGTGGGTGCTGTTCATGAACCTGGTGGACCTGCTGCCGGTGGACATCATGGCGTGGATCTATGCGAATGTGTTCCACCTGCACACCTGGCGCAGCGTCGCGACCGCGGACGTCAACACCACGTTCGCGCTTTCGCTGTCGGTGCTCGGCCTGATGATCTTCTACAGCATCCGGGTCAAGGGCCTCGGCGGCTGGCTGCACGAGCTCTATGCGTCGCCGTTCGGGATCCGGCCGTGGTGGGCGGCGCCGTTGCTGATCGCGTTCAACCTGCTGTTCAACCTGATCGAATACGTCTCCAAGCCGCTGTCGCACTCGCTGCGGCTGTTCGGCAACATGTACGCCGGCGAAATCATGTTCCTGCTGATCGCTCTGCTCGCGTCTAGCGGTTACATCGGTGCGCTTGTCTCCGGCGTCCTGCTGCAGCCCGTGTGGATTCTCTTCGACGGTTTTATCGCAGGCCTCCAGGCCTACATATTCATGATGCTGACCGTCGCCTATATCGCGATGGCGCACGAGCAGCACGAGCTCTTCTCACCGGGATCCGTCCCCGCCAATCTCCAGTCAGAAAGGTAGAACAAAATGGACAAGCTGCAACTGGTCGCCCAGATTCAGGCCTTCACGGGCATCGGTATCGGGCTGATGATCGGCCTGGGGGCCCTCGGCGCCTGCGTCGGCATCGGCATCATGTGCTCGCGTTTTCTCGAAGGCGCGGCGCGTCAGCCGGAAATGATCCCGGCGTTGCAGGCCAAGGTGTTCCTGCTGCTCGGCCTGATCGACGCCTCGTTCATCATCGGGCTGGGCATCGCGATGCTGTTCGCGTACGCCAATCCGCTGATCCCCGCGGGCCTGAAGTGACTCGGCGGTCCGGGAGCGCCGGCCGCCAGGCGGCGCCGCCGTTGCGCCGTTCCCCGGCCTTTCTGCACATGCGTGCCGCCTTGGCGATGACGAGGGGTTGATTCGTGAGCATCAATCTGACGCTGTTCATGCAGGCAGCGGTCTTTGGCATCTTTATCTGGTTTTGCGCGACCTTCATCTGGCCGCACCTGATGCGCGCGATCGAGACGCGGCAACAGCAGATCGCCGACGGCCTCGCCGCGGGTGAGGAAGGGCGGCACAGCCTGGCGAACGCCGAGAAGCGGATCGCCGAGATGATGACCGATGCGAAATCGCGTGCGCAGGAAATCGTCGCGCAGGGCGAAAAATTGAAGAGCGAAACCATCGAGCAGTCGAAGGCCGCGGCCAAGGCCGAGGGCGACCGGCTGCTCGCTGCCGCGAAGGCCGAGATCGAGCAGGAGGTCTATCGCGCCAAGGAATCGCTGCGCGGTCAGGTGGCGCAGCTCGCCATTGCCGGGGCCGAGAAGATACTCAAGCGCGAGGTCGATGCCAAGGCGCACGCCGAGCTGCTGGCGGCGATCGAAAAGCAGCTGTAGGCGATCCGATGGCCGAACCGATCACCGTCGCCCGACCGTACGCCGAAGCCGCATACTCGCTCGCCCGGGACGGCAACGCGCTGCCGGTGTGGGCCGAGACGCTGCGCATGGCCACCGCGGTGGCGTCCGACGCGCAGGTCCGCACGGCGCTCGGCAATCCGAAGCTCGCCGCGGCCGAGAAGGAAGCGTTGTTCCTCTCGATCTGCGGCGACAAGCTCGATCCGGGCGGGCGTAATTTCATTCGCGTTCTGATCGAGGCCGAGCGCCTCGGTCTGCTGCCGGAAATCCGCACGCTGTTCGAAGCGCTGAAGGACGACGCCGACGGCGTCGCCCGGGCCGAGATCACCAGCGCCTTCCCGATCGACGAGGCGCAGCTTGCCGCGCTGCGCAAGGCGCTGGAGCGGCGCTTCGGCAAGAAGATCGAGACGACGGTCCGCGTCGACAGTGCGCTGATCGGCGGGGCGAAGATAGTCGTCGGTGACACCGTGATCGACGCCTCGGTGCAGAGCGAATTGCAGGCAATGGCCAATCACCTGCGCGTTTGAATTGAGAAACTGACGCGATTGCCTCGTGCAATCAGGAACGCGGCGAAACGCGAGGAAAAATCATGCAGTTGAATCCATCCGAAATCAGCGAACTGATCAAGAGCAAGATCCAGAACCTGGATACCGGTGCCGAAGTTCGCACGCAGGGAACGGTCATCTCGCTGTCCGACGGCATCAGCCGGATCCACGGCTTGAGCAATGCCATGCAGGGCGAGATGCTCGAATTCCCCGGCAACACGTTCGGCCTGGCGCTGAACCTCGAGCGCGACTCGGTCGGCGCGGTGATCCTGGGCGACTACGAGCATATCTCCGAAGGCGACACGGTCAAGTGCACGGGGAGAATTCTCGAAGTGCCGATCGGTCCGGAGCTGATCGGCCGCGTCGTCGACGCGCTCGGAAAGCCGATCGACGGCAAGGGCCCGGTCAACGCCAAGCTGACCGACGTCATCGAGAAAGTCGCGCCCGGGGTCATGTGGCGCAAGAGCGTGTCGCAGCCGGTGCAGACGGGACTCAAGTCGATCGACGCGATGGTGCCGATCGGCCGCGGCCAGCGCGAGCTGATCATCGGCGACCGGCAGACCGGCAAGACGGCGGTGGCGATCGACACGATCATCAACCAGAAGGGCAAGGACCTCACCTGCGTCTACGTCGCGATCGGCCAGAAGGCCTCCTCGATCATGAACGTGGTGAAAAAGCTCGAGGAGCACGGCGCGCTGGCGTATACGATCGTCGTCGCCGCATCGGCGTCGGAATCGGCGGCGATGCAGTACATCGCGCCGTATTCGGGCTGCACGATGGGCGAGTACTTCCGCGATCGCGGTCAGGACGCGCTGATCATCTACGACGACCTGACCAAGCAGGCGTGGGCGTACCGGCAGATTTCGCTGCTGCTGCGGCGGCCGCCGGGCCGCGAGGCGTATCCGGGCGACGTGTTCTACCTGCACTCGCGCCTGCTCGAGCGCGGTGCGCGCGTCAACGAAGAGTACGTCGAGAAATTCACCAAGGGCGCCGTCAAGGGCAAGACGGGCTCGCTGACCGCGCTGCCGGTGATCGAGACGCAGGCGGGCGACGTGACCGCATTCGTGCCGACCAACGTGATTTCGATCACCGACGGGCAGATCTTTCTCGAGACCGACCTGTTCAACGCGGGCATCCGTCCGGCGATCAACGCCGGCATCTCGGTGTCGCGGGTCGGCGGCGCCGCGCAGACCAAGGTGATCAAGAAACTCGGTGGCGGCGTCCGTCTCGCGCTGGCGCAATACCGCGAGCTGGCGGCGTTCGCCCAGTTCGCGTCGGACCTGGACGAGGCGACGCGCAAGCAGCTCGATCGCGGCCGGCTGGTCACCGAGCTGATGAAGCAGCCGCAGTACTCGCCGCTGTCGGTGGCCGAGGAGGCGCTGACGCTGTTCGCGGTGACCAAGGGCTATTTCGACGACGTGCCGGTCGAGAAGGCGCTGGCGTTCGAGGCTAGCCTGCGCGCGTTCATGAAGAGCAAGTACGCCGGGCCGATGGACAAGCTCGAGGCGAGCAAGGAAATGGACGCCGAGGCCGAGAAGGCCTTCGCCGCGGCGATCGAGGACTTCAAGAAGAACGGCAGCTACTAGGAAGACCGATGGCCGGGTCGAAGGAAATCCGCAACAAGATCAGGAGCGTGCAAAACACGCGCAAGATCACCAAAGCGATGGAGATGGTTGCGGCCTCGAAGATGAAAAAGGCGCAGGAGCGCATGCGCGCGTCGCGGCCGTACGTGGCGCGCATGCTGGCGATCGCACGCCACCTGGCCCAGGCCAACCCCGAATACCGGCACGCCTTCCTGCTGGCGCGCCCGCAGGTGCGCAACGTCGGCCTGATCGTAGTCACGTCCGACAAGGGCCTTTGCGGTGGCCTCAACACCAACGCCCTTCGGCTCGCGCTGTCGAGCATCAAGGCCTGGCAGGCGAAGAGCATCGGCGTCCAGGTCACCGCGATCGGCAACAAGGGCGTGGGCTTCATGCACCGCATCAAGGCGAACGTCGTTTCCCAGGCGGTCAACCTCGGCGACCGGCCGCAGCTCGACAAGCTTATCGGACCGGTCAAGGTCCAGCTCGACGCCTACATCGACGGCAAGATCGACGAGCTGCACCTGGTCGCGACCCGGTTCGAGAACACGATGAAGCAGACGCCGGTCGCGAGCCTGATCCTGCCGACCGCGGATCTCGGCGACGACAGCGAAAAGCGGTCCTTCCCCTGGGACTACATCTACGAGCCGGACGCGAAGACCGTGCTCGACGGCCTGCTGACGCGCTACATCGAATCGGTGATCTACCAGGCGGCGAACGAAAACATCGCCTCCGAGCAAAGCGCACGCATGGTTGCGATGAAAGCCGCCTCCGACAACGCGCTGACGATCATCGACGAGCTGCAGCTGATCTACAACAAGACGCGCCAGGCGGCAATCACCAAGGAATTGTCGGAGATCGTCGCCGGCGCGGCGGCGGTATGACGCGCCGGCGAGGCCGGACCCGCAAAGTCGCGGCGACGGCGCGGCGATCATTCGAGTTCGATCCGAGGGAAGCATCATGAGTGAAGGCAACATCGTTCAATGCATCGGCGCGGTGATCGACGTGGAATTTCCGCGCGACCACCTGCCGAAGATCTACGACGCGCTGACGCTCGAAGGCAGCGAGCTGACGCTCGAAGTGCAGCAGCAGCTCGGTGACGGCGTCGTGCGCACGATCTGCCTGGGCTCGTCGGACGGCCTGCGGCGCGGTATGAAGATCACCAATACCGGCGGTCCGATCATGGTGCCCGTCGGGCCGAAGACGCTGGGCCGGATCATGGACGTGCTCGGCCGCCCGATCGACGAAGCGGGGCCGGTAGGCGCGGAAAAGACGATGTCGATCCACCGCGACGCACCGACGTTCGAAGAATTGTCGCCGTCGACCGAACTGCTCGAGACCGGCATCAAGGTCATCGACCTGGTCTGTCCGTTCGCCAAGGGCGGCAAGGTCGGGCTGTTCGGCGGCGCCGGCGTCGGCAAGACGGTCAACATGTTGGAGCTGATCCGCAACATCGCGACCGAGCACTCGGGGTACTCGGTGTTCGCCGGCGTCGGCGAGCGAACGCGCGAGGGCAACGACTTCTACCACGAGATGAAAGACTCGAACGTCCTCGACAAGGTGGCGATGGTCTACGGCCAGATGAACGAGCCGCCGGGCAACCGCCTGCGCGTCGCGCTGACGGGCCTCACGATGGCCGAGTATTTTCGCGACGAGGGCCGCGACGTCCTGTTCTTCGTCGACAACATCTACCGCTACACGCTGGCCGGAACCGAGGTGTCGGCGCTGCTCGGCCGCATGCCTTCGGCGGTCGGTTATCAGCCGAACCTAGCGAGCGAGATGGGAGATCTGCAGGAGCGCATCACTTCGACCAAACGCGGCTCGATCACGTCGGTGCAAGCCATTTATGTTCCGGCCGACGACTATACCGATCCGGCGCCCGCGACGACCTTCGCGCACCTCGACGCGACAACGCAGCTTTCGCGCGCGATCTCCGAATTGGGCATATATCCCGCCGTCGATCCGCTGGCGTC
>JBOIGD010000294.1:0-5229 GCA_050742615.1 Casimicrobiaceae bacterium
CGGTGGCGGCGGTCAGCGTCGTCGGGTGGGTGGCGTTGACGACGATGCCGGCTCCGGTGGCGGCGATCGCCAGCGCCCGGCAGGCCGCGGGCGTGCGCGCGGCCGACGCGCGGCCGGCGGTCGACAACGAGTATCTGCTGGTGCATCAGGAATACTCGCCGACCAATGTGATCCAGGGCATACCTCCCTTCATGCGCGCGGTCGCGGCCAGCGAGCCGGATGCGCGCCCATAGCCGCAGCGCAAGCGAGCGACGAGGTTGGCCCACCCGGCTTTGCCGGGGCGCCGGGATCGCGGCCGCCGCGCTGCTCGTCGTCCCCGCGGCGTTCGGGCAGGATGCGGCCGAATGGCTGCAGCGCGCGGCGGCTGCGGCACGCCAGCTGAACTACGCCGGGACGATCGTCTACCAGCACGGGGGCCGCATCGAGACATCGCGGCTCTATCACCTGCAGGACGCCAGCGGCGAATCGGAGAAGCTCTCCAATCTCGACGGCCCGGCGCGGGAAATCGTCCGCAACGACGATCAGGTGCGCTGCTATTATCCGGACGCGAAGGTCATGCGGGTCGAGTCGCGAAGGATGCACAACGCGTTTCCATCGGTCCTGCCGCAGCAGCTTGCGACGCTGGCCACCTACTATTACTTTCGCAAGGGCGAGATCACGCGCATCGCCGGCCTGGAGGCGCAGGCCTACGTGTTCGAGCCCAAGGACGCCGCGCGCTATGGCCACAAGCTGTGGGCCGACATCGCGACCGGCCTGTTGCTGAAGGCACGCCTGCTCAACGAGCGCAACGAGCCGGTCGAGCAGTTCGCCTTCAGCGACATTCAGATCGGCGTGCGGCTGGACCGCGACGCGACCAAGCCGCCTTTCGAGACCGTACCGTCCGATTGGCAGGTGCGCGAATCGCCCGGTCCGGACATCGCCGCGAAGGAGACGGGCTGGGTGGTCAGAGACATGCCCCCGGGGTTCACCAAGATCGTCGAAGGCTATCGCACCCTGCGCGGCAAGGCGGCGCAGGTCGCGCACATCGTGTTCTCGGACGGCCTGGTCGCGATCTCGGTATTCGTCGAGCCGACTCCGGCGACGCCGCAGCCGGTAGGACTGTCGCAGCAAGGCGGAATCAACGTTTACAGCCGGCAGCTCGACGACTATCTGGTGACGGTGCTGGGCGAAGCGCCCGGCGCGACGGTCCGCCAGATCGCGTACTCGGTCGGACGCCGGCAGTGAGCAGCCTCCAACGATTAGAATGCACGATCTCGCCCGTCTTTCCCGACTGATCCTCAGGACACGACCGCAATGAAACTCCGCGTTTGGACCGTACTCGGCGCGTTTGCCGGCGCATTCTCGCTCGGACCCGCAGCGCTCGCCCAGTCCGGCCGGCTGCCGGACTTCACCGAGCTCTACGAGCAGCAGGGTCCCGCCGTGGTCAGCATCGACGTTACGCAGACCGCGCGCCGCCAGCAGGTGCCGGACATCTCCGAGGACGACCCGTTCTATGAATTCTTCCGCCGTTTCGGGCAGATCCCGCGCGGCCAGCAGCCGCGCCCGCGCGACTTCGAGCAGCAGTCGACCGGCTCCGGGTTCATCCTCGCGGCCGACGGCTACGTGCTGACCAATGCCCACGTCGTCGACGACGCGAGCGAAGTCACGGTCAAGCTGACCGACAAGCGCGAATTCCGGGCCAAGGTCGTCGGCACCGACAAGCGCACCGACGTTGCCTTGCTCAAGATCGATGCCACGGGGCTGCCCAAGGTGACGATCGGCGATCCGGACAAGCTGAAGGTCGGCGAATGGGTGGCCGCGATCGGCAAGCCGTTTGGCCTCGAGAACACGATCACCGCCGGCATCGTCAGCGCCAAGGGCCGCGAGCTGCCGAACGAAAACCTCGTCCCGTTCATACAGACCGACGTGCCGATCAACCCCGGCAATTCCGGCGGGCCGCTGTTCAACCTCAAAGGCGAGGTCGTCGGCATCAACTCGCTGATCTTCAGCCGTACCGGCGGCTACATGGGGCTGGCGTTCGCCATCCCGATCGATGTGGCGATGAACGTGGTCAGGCAGATCCAGGACAAGGGCCGCGTGACCCGCGGCCGCATCGGCGTGCAGATCCAGGAAGTGACCCGCGAGACCGCCGACGCGTTCGGCCTCACGAAGGCGAGTGGCGCGCTGGTGAATTCGGTCGAGAAGGGCGGCCCGGCGGACAAGGCAGGGATCGAGGCGGGCGACATCATCGTCAAGGTCGACGGCAGGCCCGTCAACACGTCGTCGGAACTGCCGCGCATCATCACCCAGATCAAGCCGGGCACCAAGATCACGCTGCAGCTCTGGCGCAAGGGCGCGACCAGGGACGTCGGCGTGACCGTGGCCGAGCTCAAGGAGGACGAGGCGCCGCGTCCCAATCGCCGCGGCGCGCCGGGGAAGGAAAAAGCGAAGCCGAATCGGATGGGCCTGGTGCTGTCGGACCTGAGCGACGACCAGAAGAAGGAGCTCGAGATCAAGAACGGCGTCGTGGTCGAGGACATCCGCGGCACCGCACGCGGTGACATCCAGCCGGGCGACGTCATCCTCGCGGTGATCAGCCGCGGCGCGACCATCGAGGCCAAGAACGCCGACCAAATCAACGCGCTGATCGCCAAGCTGGAGAAGGGCAGTTCAGTGACCTTCCAGCTGCGCCGCGGCGAGCAGCAGTTCTTCTCCACGATCAGGCTCGGCAACGGCAGTGCCGAGTAATGCGGCGGGGAGAGCGGCCGCACCGCGGTCGCCGGCGATGGCCGTCCGGCTGACTCTGCTGGTCCGCGCCTATTGCCATCTGTGCGACGAAATGCGCGCGGCGCTTGCCGTGTACGCCCCCGGGGTGCCGTTCGACGAGATCGACGTCGACCGCGACCCGGCGCTCGAGGCCCGGTGGGGAGTCCTGGTTCCCGTGCTGCTGGCCGACGGGCGCGAGATCTGCCACTACCGCTTGAACGCCCACGGCCTGCGCGACGTCCTTGCGCCGCCGGTGGCCGCCGATTCGCCTTAGGAGCGGAAATCGGCTAAAATTCAAGGTATTCCGACGCAAGCCTAAGCCGAGGCAGGAGCAATGGAGGGGCACTTCGCGGTGCCCCTTTTTTTTGAATCCCGATGCAACACATCCGCAACTTCTCGATCATCGCGCACATCGACCACGGCAAGTCGACGCTTGCGGATCGCTTCATCCAGCGGTGCGGCGGCCTGGCCGAGCGGGAAATGGAAGCCCAGGTACTCGATTCGATGGACCTCGAGCGCGAGCGTGGCATCACGATCAAGGCGCAGACGGCGGCGCTGCGCTATGCCGCGCGCGACGGCTCGATCTACAACCTGAACCTGATCGACACGCCGGGGCACGTCGACTTCGCCTACGAGGTATCGCGCTCGCTCGCCGCCTGCGAAGGTGCGCTGCTCGTCGTCGACGCCTCGCAGGGCGTCGAGGCGCAAACGGTCGCCAACTGCTATGCGGCAACCGAGCAGGGCGTCACCGTGGTACCGGTTCTGAACAAGATCGATCTGCCTTCGGCGGAGCCCGACCGGGTGATCGCGGAAATCGAGGACATCATCGGCATCGCCGCGAAGGATGCGATCCTCGCCAGCGCCAAGACCGGCCAGGGCATCGATGACATCCTCGAGGCCGTGATCGCGCGCATTCCGCCGCCGGCCGGCGAGCGTACGGCGCCGCTGCAGGCGCTGATCATCGACTCGTGGTTCGACAACTACGTCGGCGTCGTCATGCTGGTTCGCGTGATGGAGGGGTCGCTCAAGCCGCGCGACAAGATCCTGCTGATGGTCACCGGCGCCACCTACAACTGCGAGCAGGTCGGCGTGTTCACGCCCAAGTCGGTCGCCCGCGAGGTGCTCGCCGCGGGCGAGGTCGGCTTCATCATCGCCGGCATCAAGGAGCTGAAGGCGGCTCGGGTCGGCGATACCGTGACGCTCGCGACGCGTCCCGCGGCGAAGCCGCTGCCCGGCTTCAAGGACGTCAAGCCGCAGGTTTTCGCCGGGCTGTACCCGGTCGAGGCCAATCAGTACGAGGCCTTGCGCGACGCGCTGGAGAAGCTGAAGCTCAACGATGCGTCGCTGCACTACGAGCCCGAGGTGTCGCAGGCCCTCGGCTTCGGCTTTCGCTGCGGGTTCCTCGGATTGCTGCACATGGACATCGTTCAGGAGCGCCTCGAGCGGGAATACGACATGGCGCTGATCACGACGGCGCCGACCGTCGTCTATCAGGTGCTGCTGCGCGACGGCACGCTGCTCGAGATCGAGAACCCGTCGAAGCTCCCCGATCTCTCGCACGTCGAGGAGATTCGCGAACCGATCATCACGACGACGATCCTGACGCCGCAGGAGTACGTCGGGCCGGTGCTGACCTTGTGCACCGAGAAGCGCGGGGTGCAGAAGAACATGCAATACGTCGGCCGCCAGGTGATGCTGACCTACGAGCTGCCGCTGGCCGAAGTGGTGATGGATTTCTTCGACAAGCTCAAGTCGGTGTCGCGGGGCTACGCCTCGCTCGACTACGATTTCAAGGAGTTCCGTCCGGCGGACGTCGTCAAGCTCGACATCCTGATCAACGGCGACCGCGTCGACGCGCTGTCGGTGATGGTGCACCGGGCGCACGCGCAGTACCGCGGGCGCGAAGTGGTGTCGAAGATGCGCTCGTTGATCCCGCGCCAGATGTTCGACGTGGCGATCCAGGCGGCGATCGGCGCGCAGATCATCGCCAGGGAGAGCGTCAAGGCGCTGCGCAAGAACGTGCTCGCGAAATGCTACGGCGGCGACGTCACGCGCAAGCGCAAGCTGCTGGAGAAGCAGAAGGCAGGCAAGAAGCGGATGAAGGCGGTGGGCAGCGTCGAGATTCCGCAGGAAGCGTTCCTGGCCATTCTTCAGGTCGGCGAGAAGTGAGCCGCCCGCCGCAATAAAACCTTCATACGGCTGATGACACGATGAACTTCGCGCTGATCCTGTTTCTGCTCACCGTGCTGACGGGAGTTGTGACGCTCGCCGACCGGCTGGTCTTCGCGCGGGCGAGGAGTCCCGGCGCATCCGAGCCGTGGTGGATCGAGTATCCGAAGAGCTTCTTCCCGGTCCTCCTGATCGTCTTCCTGCTGCGCTCGTTCGTGGCCGAGCCGTTCAAGATCCCGAGCTCGTCGATGCGGCCGACGCTCGAGGTCGGCGACTTCATCCTGGTCAACAAGTTCGCCTACGGGATAAGGCTGC
>JBOIGD010000295.1:0-21558 GCA_050742615.1 Casimicrobiaceae bacterium
GCGTATCGCCGCGATCGCCGCCGGCCGCGGAAAGCTCTTGCGATGGGCGAGCGCGATGCGCCGCGACGGCACCGGCCGGGAGAACGGCACCGGCACGACCAGACGGCTGTGGTACTTGGGCGTCAGCGCGTCGCGCGGCAGCACCGAGACGCCCAGGCCCGAGGCGACCATGTTGCGTATCGTCTCGAGCGAATTGCTGCGGGTGACCGGTGCGCCGGAGCGATTGAGCTCCGGGCAGGAATCGAGCACCTGGTCGCGGAAGCAGTGCCCGACGTTGAGCAGGATCGCGTGCTCGTTGGCGAGCTCGGACGGATCGATCGACTTGCGCCTGGCCCAAGCATGCTTCCCGGGCACGACCACCTGGAACGGCTCCTCGTACAGGAAGTCGGTGACAATCCCCGGATGGTCGAAGGGCAGCGCGATGATGGCGGCGTCGATGCGGCCCGCCCGCAGCGACGTCTCCAGGTTTTCGGTTAGGTTCTCCTCGATCTCCAGAGGCATCCCGGGCGCGAGCTCGTTCAGCGCCGGGATCAGGTCAGGCAGCAGGTAGGGCGCGACGGTGTAGATGACGCCGAGCCGGAGCACGCCGACCAGCTGGTTGCGGCCGGCCTGCGCGATGTCACGGATCCGGGCGGCCTCCTCCAGCACCTTCTGCGCCTGCTCGATGATGCGCCCGCCGACGGGCGTGATCGTCACCTCGCTCTTGCCGCGCTCGAAGAGCTGGGTGCCGAGCTCTTCCTCGAGCTTCTGGATCGCCACCGACAACGCCGGCTGGCTGATGAAGCAACGCTGCGCTGCGCGGCCGAAATTGCGTTCCTGAGCGACGGCGACGATGTAGCGAAGCTCGTTGAAGGTCATCGCATGCGCTTGAGGAACTCCGCGAACGCCGGTCCGATCTCGGGATGCTTCAGCGCAAGCTCGACGGTCGCTTCCAGGTACCCGAGCTTGCTGCCGCAGTCGTAGCGGCGGCCCTCGAACTCGTGGGCGAGAACCTTCTCGTCCTCCATCAAGCGCGCGATACCGTCGGTCAACTGGATCTCGCCGCCGGCGCCGGCCGGCATCGTCCGCAAGTGGTGAAAAATGCGCGGCGTCAGCACGTAGCGGCCGACGACGGCCAGCGTCGATGTCGTCATGCCGGGCTTGGGTTTTTCGACGATGCGCGAAATGCGGCCGACCCGATTGCTGACGCCTTCGGTTTCCACGATGCCGTAGCTGCCGACGTCGGCAGCGGCAACCGGCATCACCCCGATCACCGAATATTGCTCGCGCTCGGCGATGGCGGTCATCTGCCGCATGACCGGGACCGCGGCGTCGATCAGGTCGTCGGCCAGCAGCACCGCGAACGCCTGGTCGCCGATGACCGGCTCGGCGCAAAGCACGGCGTGCCCCAGCCCCAGCGCCTCGGTCTGGCGAATATAGATGCAGTTGATGCCGCTCGGCGTCGCCGACTGCACGGTCTCGAGCAGCGCCGTCTTGTTGCGCGCCGCCAGTTCCGTCTCCAGCTCGTAGGCCTTGTCGAAGTGGTCCTCGATGGCCCGCTTGTTGCGGCCGGTGATGAAAATCATATCGGTGATGCCGGCGGCTGCCGCTTCCTCGACCGCGTACTGGATCAGCGGCTTGTCGACGACCGGCAGCATCTCCTTCGGGCTTGCCTTGGTCACCGGCAGGAACCGGGTGCCGAGCCCTGCGACCGGGAAGACGGCCTTGGTTATTTTTCCGAAAGCCATTTATCCGTTCCTGTCGATCAGTTGCCTGAATTGTCGTTCGTCGAGCACGCGCACCCCGAGCGCGGTGGCGCGATCGAGCTTGCCGCCCGGGTCGGCGCCCGCGACTGCGTAGTTCGTCTTCTTCGACACGCTGCCGGCGACCTTGCCGCCGCGCTCCTCGATCAGCGCCTTGGCCTCGTCGCGCGACAGCGTCGGCAGCGCGCCGGTGAGAACGAACACGAGCCCCGCCAGCTTCCCCACCGGCGCGCGCTGCGGCGCGCTTTCCGGCCAATGTACCCCGGCGGCGCGCAACTGGGCAATGACTTCGCGATTGTGCGACTCGGCGAAGAACTGACGAATGCTCCGCGCCAGCACCGGACCCACGTCACGCACTTCCAGCAGCGCCGCTTCGTCGGCGGCCTCCAGCGCCTCGAGCTTGCCGAAATGCCGCGCCAGGTCCCTGGCGGTGGTCTCGCCGACATGGCGGATGCCCAGCGCGAAAACGAAGCGGTCCAGCGTCGTGTGGCGGCTCCGGTCGATCGCGGCGATGACGTTGGCAGCGGATTTTTCGGCCATCCGCTCGAGGCCCGCCAGCGGCGTCACCTCCAGCCTGTAGACATCGGCGGGCGTGCGCACGATCCCCGCATCGACGAGCTGGTCGACGAGCTTGTCGCCCAGGCCCTCGATGTCCATCGCGCGTCGGCTCGCGAAATGCAGCAAGGCCTGCTTGCGCTGCGCCGGGCAAACCAGCCCGCCCGAGCAGCGCGCGATCGCTTCGTCGGGCAGGCGTACGACCGCCGATCCGCATTCGGGACAGCGGCTCGCCATGGCGAACGCGTGCGTCCGCGCCGGCCGCTGCGCGACGACCACGCGCACGATCTCGGGAATGACGTCGCCGGCACGCCGGACGATCACCGTGTCGCCGATGCGCACGTCCTTGCGCCGGATCTCGTCTTCATTGTGCAGCGTGGCGCTGGTGACCGTGACGCCGCCGACGAACACGGGCTTCAGCCGGGCGACCGGCGTCAGCGCGCCCGTGCGTCCCACCTGGATCTCAATGTCGAGGACCTCGGTCGGCATTTCCTCCGCGAGAAACTTGTGGGCGACTGCCCAGCGCGGCTCCCGTGTTACAAAGCCAAGCCTCTCTTGCCGGCTGCGGTCATTGACCTTATAGACGACGCCGTCGATATCGAACGGCAATCGATCACGGCGCGCGCCTATCTCCTCGTAGAATGCGGCGAGGGCCGCGGGGCCCCGCGCGATGCGGCGATCACTGCTTACCGGCAGGCCAAACTTTGCCAGCCTGTCGAGCAACGCTGCTTGCGTCGGCGGCGGGGTCCATCCGCGAATCTCGCCGATGCCGTAGGCGAAGAATTGTAGTGGCCGTCGCGCGGTCATCGCCGGATCGAGTTGGCGGACCGCCCCTGCGGCGGTGTTGCGCGGATTGATGAACGCATTCAGGCCCGCCGCCACTTGGCGCGCGTTCAGCGCATCGAAATCCCGGCGTGACATATAAACCTCGCCGCGCACTTCGAGGACGGGCGGCGGCCTGTCGACGCGGAGCCGCCGGGGAATGGCGTGTATGGTGAGAATGTTTCGCGTCACGTCCTCGCCGACTTGGCCGTCGCCGCGCGTCGCCGCAACGGTGAGCACCCCACGTTCATAGCGCAAATTGATCGCTAGGCCGTCGAACTTGAGCTCCGCCAGATATTCGATGGCTGGCCCATCGCCGTCCAGGCCAAGCTCGCGACGGATGCGCCTGTCGAATTGAACCGCGCCCGAAGGCGTCGTGTCCGTTTCGGTGCGTATCGACAGCATCGGCACGGCGTGGCGCACCGGCGCAAATTCCGCGAGCTTGGCGCCCCCGACCCGCTGCGTCGGCGAATCCGCGGTGACCAGCGCCGGATATTCGCTCTCGAGCGCCTGCAGATCGCGGAAGAGCGCGTCGTACTCGGCGTCGCTCAGCGTGGGCGCGTCGAGCACGTAGTACGCCTGGTTGTGCGCCTCGATCGCCGCGCGCAGCGCCGCGACGCGCTTGGCGATGCGGGCGGGGACGGCGGCGCGCGCCGGCACGGGTCGTGCGAACCTAGCCGAACAGCCGCAGCGCGCGCGGGCCGCCGGGCTCGATGTTGGCTTCGCGCAGCGCCACGGCGGTAGCCTGCACTTCGGCACGGATCGACGCCAGCCCGGCATCGTTCAACGGCCGGCGATTGTCGTCGACCAGCACGCCTTCGAGCGTGTGCGCCATGCGCTTGGCCGCCAGCCGCATCTGATCGAAGACGCGAACCGGATCGGCGACGCGCGGCACGTCCAGCAGCAGCACGACCCCGGGCGTCGACAACTGCCGCAGGCTATCGACCGTCAGGGCTTCCTGCCGGTAGTTCTGCAGGCCGTACAGCGTCGCGCCGTTGTCATCCTGCACGAAGTCGAAGCCGCCGTTGGCGTTCAAGCGGAAGCCCGCCGCTTCGGCGACGCCGCGCAGGCGCGTTCCGGCGATCTGGCCGTGGTCGCTCTTCAGGATGGTGAGGCCGATCTGCACGTCGAGATCGGCGCAGAAGCGATCGAGCTCCTGCCCGCGTCCGGCTTCGGCCGCCGGATCCGGCAGCGCGAACGCTGCCGTCATCGCCGCGCCGGCGCGCGCTACTTCGTGCAGGAATCGCGCGACGTCCTCGCGCGACGCGGCGCCCGCGCGATTGGCGAGCAGCATGCACGCGGCGAGCTCCGCCCAGGGACCTCCCTGCGCCGACTCGATCGGCTGCCAGGGAAGGTCGTGTCCGCGCCGTCCGAGCCAGCGGCTGGGTTTGGTGAATTCGGCGCCGAGCACGCCCGCCAGGACGTCGCCCCGCGCCGGCTTCTGCGGCTCGAGCCGGATCACGCATTCGATGTCGGCATCCGGCGCAATGCCGGGGCGCTCGGCGCGGGTCGCCGGCAGCACATCGGGCAGCGGCTCGGCGGGCAAGGCGGAGGCTGGCGGCAGCTCGTCCGCTTCGGCTTCGGCGGCCGATTCCACGGCCGCGCTGGCTCCCGCCATGCTTTCGTCGGCCCGGAGCTGCGGTTCCACGCGTTCGCGGTCCAGCAGAACGTCGGCCGGCTGGCGAAACGCCGATTCGATGCGGCGCCGCGCCCGCCGCTCCTGCAGCCAGTTGTACAGCAGGATCGCCACGACCAGCACGACGCCGGCGGCGAGCAGTCCGAGGAACAGCGGGTTCATGCGGACGCCGCGCGTGCCTACTGCGGCACGGTCTCCGCCAGCTCGAGCGCTTCGGCGATATCGACCGCGACCACGCGCGAGACTCCCGGATCAGCCATCGTGATGCCGATCAGCTGGTTCGCCATTTCCATCGTGATCTTATTGTGGCTGATGAACAGGAATTGCGTGACATCGGCCATCGTCCGCACCAGCGCGCAAAAACGGTCGGTATTCGGGTCGTCGAGCGGCGCGTCGACTTCGTCGAGCAGGCAGAACGGCGCCGGATTGAGCTGGAACAGCGCGAACACCAGCGCGATCGCCGTCAGCGATTTTTCGCCGCCCGACAGCAGGTGGATCGACGTGTTTCGCTTGCCCGGCGGCTGCGCGACGACCTGCACCCCGGAATCCAGGATTTCCTCCCCGGTCAGCAGCAGGCGCGCCTGCCCGCCCCCGAACAGCGTCGGAAAGAGCTTCCCGAAGTTGACGTTGACCGCGTCGAACGTCTGCTGCAGCAACGCGCGGGATTCGCGGTCGATCTGCCGGATCGCGCTTTCCAGCGTCGCCATCGCCTCGGTCAGGTCCTGCGCCTGGGCGTCGAGGTAGTTCTTGCGCTCGGTCGCCTGGGTGAGCTCATCGAGCGCGGCCAGATTGACCGCGCCCAACCCGCCGATGGCCTGAGTCAGCCGCTCGATTTCCGCGGGCAGCGAGCTCGCGCGGCCCCAGGCCTTCAGTCGCTCGGGCAGCTCCGCCAGTTCCGCGTGCGCCTCGCCGAGCTGCTCGGCGTATTGCTGCTCGGCCAAGGCGGCCGCCTGCTCCCTGAGCCGCACCTCCTCGATCCGCGCGCGGGCCGGCTCGAGCTTCTGATCCGCGGCGAGGCGCGCTTCGTCGCCGCCGCGCAACTCGGCCGCGATGGCTTCGAGCCGATCGCGGGCCCCCGCCAGCGCCTGCTCGGCTTCGGCACGCATGTCGAGCTGCGACTGCAGCGATTGCTCGACCGGCGTCCAATCGATCTGCCGCCTTTCGGTCGCGAGCTGCGCGAGCAGCGCCTCCTGCTGCGCGACCTGTGAGACGATCGCTTCGCGCCGCCGGGCGAGCTCGGCGATGCGTTCGCGGCACGAGCGCTCGGCAAAGCCGGCTTCCTGCGCCGCGCGTTCGGCGTCGCGCGAACGTTCGCGACCCCCGGCGAGCGCGACCGCGGCATCGTTCTCGCGCAGGCGGGCGCTCTCTCGCGCACGCGCCCGTTCGTCGCGGCGGGCGGCCAGCGCGGCGACTTCGGCATCGATCGCGGCCATCGCATCGCGTTCGGCGCGCTCCTCGCCGGCTAGCGCCGCGAGCTCCTCGGCGATCTGGGCGCGCCTGTGCTCCGCCGTTTCCGCGGCCTGCTTCAACTGCAGCAGCTCGAGCTCGAGGTCATGGCAGCGGCGCTGCTGCGACGACAGCGCCATGCTTTCGCCGTGATATTCCTGCTGGCGTGCCTTGAGCTCGTTCTCGGCGGCTTCGCGTCCCGCCGCCGCGGCGACGGTGGCTGCGCGGGCCGCGCCGATCGCATGCGCCAGCTCCGCGAGCTCGCGCTGCCGCGCCAGCACGCCGTGCAAATCGCTGTCGGGCGCGAAGAATCCGATCGACTGAGCGGTCACGACATGGCCGGCCGGCGTCACGAAAGCTTCGCCGGCGCGCAGCGACGCGCGGTCGCGCAGCGCGGCGGCAAGATCGTCGCGGCAACGCATGCCGGCCAGCCAGTCGCCGAGCACGCGGTGCAACTCGGGTCTCGCCAGGCGGACCTTGGCCAGCAACGAATCGGCGTTCACGGCGCCGCCGGGCGCGGCGTGCCCCGGCGCGTAGGCCGCGACCCGGCCGGGCAGCGCGACGTCGTGGCCGGTCCAGGCGGCGGCCGCATCCAGTGCCGGCACTTCCAGCGCGTTCAGGCGCTCGCGCAGCACGCCCTCCAGCGCGTCCTCCCAGCCGCGCTCGATGTCGATCTGCTGCCACAACCGCGGAGCATGGTCGAGTGCCAGTGCGGCCAGCCACGCGGCGGCGTCCTTGCCGCTGCCGATCTTGGCCTGCAACGCGGCCAAGGCCTGCGCCCGCGCCTCGTGCTCGGCCAGGCCGCTGCTCGCGACCTGCCACGCATCGCCGGCGGCGCGATGGCGCTCCTGAAGCGACTGAACGACTTCGTTGAGCGCCGCAAGACTCGCCTCGCGACCGGCCAGATCGGCGCTCTCCTGCTCGAGTTGATCCGCGACCAGCGCGATCTGATCGCTCACCGGCGCGGCGAGCTCGCTCGCCTCGGCAGCGAGCCGCTCGCGCCGCTGCGCGAGCGCACCCAGCGCCTTGCCGGCGCTCTCGCGGCGCGTCGCGGCTACCCGGATCGCCTGCTCGATCTCGTTGCTTTGCTGCTGGATCTCCGCCAGCCCGCGCGCCGCATCGGCGACGGCCGTCTCGAGCGCCGGCAGCGCCGCCGCCGCGGCGCTTTCTTCTTCGCCAGCGGCCTCGCGGCGTGAGAGCGCCGCTTCGACCTCGTGCAGAGCGGCCTCGCCGTCGGCGGCGATGGCCGCGATCTGGGCGCCGAACGCCGCGACCTGCGCGGTGATCTGAGCGACCTGCTGCGCGAGGCGTCCTTCGCTCTCGCGGGCGAACTGCAATTGCTGCTCCAGCCGCGTGACTTCGGCATTGGCCGCGTAAAAACCACCCTGCCGCTCGTGCAGCAGGTCGCCCGCCTTGAAATGCTCGGCCCGCAGCGTCTCCAGCCTGTTTTCCGCGGCGCGCAAGTCGCCCTGCAACGCCTCGAAACCCGCGGTCAGGCTGGCGATCTCGCCGGCCTGCCTCTCACGCTGGCGGATGGCATCCTGCTGCTTGGAGAACCAGAGCAGGTGCTGCGATTGGCGAAGCCCGGTTTCGAGCTCGCGATACTCGGTCGCCACCCGGGCCTGGGCGTCGAGCTTGACGAGCTGCGCGCCCAGCTCGGTCCGGATGTCCTCGACCCGCGAGAGGTTCTCGCGCGTGTCGGCCAGCCGGCTTTCGGTCTCCTTGCGCCGCTCCCGGTATTTCGATACGCCGGCGGCCTCCTCCAGAAAGACGCGCAACTCCTCGGGCTTGGCCTCGATGACGCGCGAGATCATTCCCTGCTCGATGATCGCGTAGGCGCGCGGACCCAATCCGGTGCCGAGAAAAAGGTCGTATATGTCGCGGCGGCGCACCGGGATGTTATTGATGTAGTAGGTCGAATCGCCTTCGCGCGTGAGCACGCGCTTGATCGACAGCTCGGCGTACTGTCCCCATTGGCCGCCGATCCGCCCCTGGCTGTTGTCGAAGAACAGCTCGACCGAGGCGCGGCCGACCGGCTTGCGGTCGCCGGCGCCGTTGAAGATCACGTCCTGCATCGATTCGCCGCGCAGCGCCGACGCCTTGGACTCGCCGAGCACCCAGCGCACCGCATCGATGACGTTGGATTTGCCGCAGCCGTGCGGGCCGACAATGCCGACGAGCTGGCCTGGCGTCGCGATGGCGGTTGGGTCGACGAACGACTTGAAGCCGGCCAGCTTGATCTGAGTGAGGCGCAATTCGAGTTCTTCTGGACTTGCGGGCCTTGGGCAGTGGCGGCGCCGGGTTGAGCGGAGCCGTGTCAGCAGTCCCGCACCGGCGTCCGAGGCCCGGCCGGTGCCGTGAACAAGGCCGGATTATAGCCGATTCGCGCCGCGTTTTTGGCCGCGGCGCACGCCCTCACGCAGCGTTCAGCACCGGCGCGAGCCGGCCTTCCTCGACCGCGTGACAGGCAACTTCGGCCAGCGCCGCGGGCAGCCCCGCGGCTTGCTTCAAGACCGGGATTTCGACGCGACAGCGCTCGTTCGCGTACGGACATCGCGGGTGGAACGCGCAGCCCGGCGGAGGCTCCAGCGGATTGGGCACCTCGCCCGCGACCGCGGTGCGCGGCTTGCCGGTCAGCGACAGGTCCGGCACGGCGGCGAGCAGCATCCGCGTGTACGGGTGTAGCGGCGTGGCAAAAAGCGTCCGGGTCGGCGCCAGCTCGACGACGCGGCCCAGGTACATGACACCCACCCGGTCGGCGACGTGATGCACGACCGCCAGGTTGTGCGAAATGAACAGATAGGTGAGCCCTAGATCGCGCTGCAGCTGCCGCATCAGATTGAGCACCTGCGCCTGGACCGAGACGTCGAGCGCGGAGGTCGGCTCGTCGCATACGAGAAACGCCGGGTTGGTCGCGAGCGCGCGCGCGATCGAGACCCGCTGCCGCTGGCCACCGGAAAACTGGTGCGGGTACCTCGCGCCGTCGGAGGCGGCGAGGCCGACCTGTTCCAGCAGCGCGGCGACGCGCGCCCCGATTTCGCGCGGCGTCTGGGCGATGCCGTGGGCGCGAATCGGCTCGGCGACGATATCGGCCACGCGCCAGCGCGGGTTGAGGCTGGCGTACGGATCCTGGAAGATCATCTGCATCGTGCGCCGCAGCGCGAGCTCCGCGTCGGCGAAATCGATGCGCCTGCCGGCGAAGCGGATCTCGCCCCGCGTCGGCCGGTACAGTCCGACGATCAGCCGCGCGATCGTCGACTTGCCGCAGCCGGATTCACCGACCAGCCCCAAGGTCTCGCCCTGGCCGATGGTCAGGCTGACGCCGTCGACCGCCTTGATGATCTGCCGCGGCTTGCCCTCGATCAACCGGTTGAGCCATGGTGGCGAGACGTCGAAGTAGCGCGCGATGTCGATCAACTCGAGCAGCGGGACGTTCATGCACCTGCCCCGCTCATGGAACCGCCTTCGCCGTCGCGTGCAGCCAGCAAGCCGCGCGACTCACCGCGGTCATCAGGAGCTCGGGCCGCTCCACCCGGCAGCGATCGAATGCGTAGGCACAACGCGGATGGAACGGACAGCCGGCCGGTATGGCCGTCAGGCGCGGCATCGAACCGTCGATCTGGGCCAGCGCTTCACGCTCGTCGACGATCGAGGGGATCGAGCCCATCAGGCCCTGCGTGTAAGGGTGCTGCGGCTGGTGGATGACCTCGGCGACCGGCCCGATCTCGACGATGCGGCCGGCGTACATCACCGCCACGCGGTCGGCGGTCTCGGCAATCACGCCCATGTCGTGGGTGATCAGCATCACCGCCGTGCCGTGGTCGCGGCATAGCCGCTTGAGCAGCGCGATGATCTGCGCCTGGATCGACACGTCGAGCGCGGTCGTCGGCTCGTCGGCGATGATCAGCTTCGGCTTGGCGGCGAGCGCCAGGGCAATGACCACGCGCTGCCGCATGCCGCCGGAAAATTGATGCGGATAGTGATCGATGCGCCGCCTCGGGGCGGAGATGCCGACCTCCGCCAGCAAGTCGAGCGCGCGCTGCCTGGCCTGCGCCGGCGACAGGTCGAGGTGCGTGGTGATGGTCTCGACCAGCTGCCGGCCGACCGTGTACAGCGGATTGAGCGAGGTCAGCGGATCCTGAAACACCGCGCCGATTTCCCGGCCGCGGATACGGCGCATCGCCTCGGGCGCGAGGTTGTCGATGCGCCTGCCGTCGAGGAGCACCTGGCCGGCGCCGATGCGGCCCGGCGGATCCAGCAGGCCGATGATCGCCGCCCCGGTCAGCGACTTGCCGGCCCCGGACTCGCCGACGACGCCGAGCACTTCGCCCGGCGCGATGGTGAACGAAACATCGTCGACCGCGACCAGCAAGCCGCGGCGCGTCGGGAATTCGACGCGCAGGCGCTCGACCGCGACCAGCGGCCGCGCGCCGCTCACGCGTCGCGCACTGGCGGCAACGAGGCCGCCGCTTTCACTTCTTCGCGTCGACCTTGCATCCGGCGATGGGCTCGACGTAATCGACGACCGGCTTCCATTCGACGCCCACGCCGCTGGCGAACTGCGCGTTCAGGTAATAGCGCTTGCAGGGTGCGATGTCGAGCTGCATCTGCGCGTCGCTGCCCCTGAAGCCCTTGCGGTTCAGCGATTGCACGGTGATTTCGCGCTTGCCCGGCTCGATCTTCACGACGCGGTCGACATAGTCTTTGCCGTCGACCGACTTGATGATCGCCGGGCGCCGGTTGAGGATCGCGCGGTGATAGCGCGATCCGGTGACCTCGCTCCAGGTCGGACCCCATTTCTCCAATCCCGCGGCGCCCGCCTCGATCGCACCGGCGGCGCAGATCGCCAGGGCCCACATGAGGTAACGCATCGCCTGCCTCCTTTTCCGAATCATCCCCAGGACGGTCATCCGGACCCGCCGCGCAATGACTATTGCAGCTTTGGATTGAGCGCGTCGCGCAGCCAGTCGCCGAGCAGGTTGATCGCCAGCACCATGATCACCAGTGCCGCGCCCGGGAAGATTGTGATCCACCATTCGCCGGAGAACAAGAAATCGTTCCCGATGCGGATCAGCGTGCCGAGCGACGGCTGCGTAGGCGGCACTCCTACGCCGAGAAACGACAGCGTGGCCTCGGTGATGATCGCGGTGGCGATGTTGATCGTCGCCAGCACGAGCACGGGTCCCAGCACGTTGGGCAGCAGATGGCGCCGCATGATTCCCCACGGCCGTATGCCGATAACACGCGCCGCCTGGATATATTCCTTGTTTTTCTCCACCAGCGTCGACCCGCGGACCGTCCGGGCGTACTGGACCCAGTTCGACACGCCGATGGCGAAGATCAGCACGAACAGCGCGACCGCCCCCTGGGCGTCGCGCGGCAGCGCGGCGCGCGCGACGCCGTCGATCAGCAGCGCGATCAGGATCGCGGGGAACGACAGCTGCACGTCGGCGACGCGCATGATGAAGCCGTCGAGCTTGCCCCCGACATAGCCGGCGATCAGTCCGAGGCTGACGCCGACCAGCATCGCCAGGACGACCGAGGCAAGGCCGACCAGCAGCGAGATGCGCGCGCCGAACATGATCGCCGACAGGACGTCGCGCCCCTGGTCGTCGGTGCCGAGCAGGTAGCCGGGCCTGGCGCCCGCCATGCCCTGCGGCGGCGACAGCGCGTCGAGCAGGTTCAAGGTCGCCAGGTCGAACGGATTGTGTGGCGCGACCCAGGGCGCGAACAGCGCGGCGCCCAGGCAGACCAGCAGCACCGCGGCCGAGACGATCGCGACCGGCGAATGGCGAAAGCTGTACGCCAGGTCGCTGTCGCGCCAGCGCGCAAGCCGCGACGCGGGGACGGCCGTGGCCGTGGTCATCGCTCGGCCTTCACGCCGCGCCCGACCCTGGCCTCACTTCACGACGATCCACTTGAGCAGGTTGGTGTTGTCGGCAAGCTGCACCAGCTCGATGCTCTTTTTCGCCGCCCACGCCAACGCCTGCTGGTGCAGCGGCAGCGTGCCGAATTCCTCGCCGTGGATCTTGAACAATTCGGCGATCATGGCGTTGCGCTTGGTCTGGTCCAGCTCGCTCGCGATCGCCTTGCCGAGCTCGTCGACGCGCTTATTGCTGTAGCTGCCCAGATTGAACAGGCCCTGCCCGTTCGGGCCCGGCGTCATCAGCAGCGCGAAGATCGCGTTCTGCGCGTCGTATGAATCCGGCGTCCACCCGAGCAGATAGAACGATGTGTTTCGCGACAGTATTTTCGGGAAGTAGGTGACCTTGGTCTCCGCCATCAGGTCGATCTTCACGCCGATCTGCGCCAGCATCGCGGAGATCGCCTGGCAGATGGCGGCGTCGTTGACGTAGCGGTCGTTCGGGCAGTTCATGCCGACCTCGAAGCCGTTCGGATAGCCGGCCTCGGCCAGGAGCTTTTTGGCGGCCGCCGGATCATGCGGCAGGCGCTTGTTCTGCGCCGGATCGAAGCCCCGGATGCCGGGCGCGATCATCAGGTTGGTCGGTGTCGAAGCGCCGCGCATGATGCGCGTCTTGATCGCCTCGATGTCGATCGCCTGGAAGAACGCCTGGCGGACGCGCCGGTCCTTGAACGGGTTCTTGCCCTTGACGTTGGAATAGAGGAGCTCGTCGCGCGACTGATCCATACCGAGGAAAATCGTCCGCAGCTCGGGCCCCTGCAGCACCTTGATGCTGGAGACGGCCTTCAGTTTCTCGACGTCCTGCAGCGGCACTGGCTCCATCATGTCGATGTCACCGGAGATCAGCGCCGCGACGCGCGTCGCGTCGTTCTTGATCGGCGTGAAGATCGCCTCGGTGATGTTGCTCTCGACCTTCTCCCAGTAGCCGGGATTGGGAACGAACACCGTGCGCACTCCCGGCTCGCGCGACTTCAGCATGAACGGCCCGGTGCCGTTGGCATGGAGCGTCGCGGCGTTCTCCTTGCCCTTGCGCACATCGACCGGCGTGGTGGCGTTGTTCTTCTCGCACCACGCCTTGCTCATGATGAACCAGGTGTTGATCGTGTCGGGCAGGATCGGGAACGGATCGTTGGTGACGAAGTCGACCGTGTACTCGTCGATCTTCCGGATCTCCTTGACCGGCGCGACCTTGGTCTTCATGTCGGAGCCGTCCACTTTCGACCGCTCGTAGGAGAAGATCACGTCGTCGGCGCTGAACGGCGAGCCGTCGTGAAACTTGACGTTGTGCCGCAGATTGAACCGCCACACCGTCGGCTCGGTCTGCTTCCACGACGTGGCGAGCAGCGGCACGAGCTCGAGCTTCTTGCCGCGGCCGACCAGCGGCTCGTAGATGTTGCCGAGCAGCGAAAGCTGCAGCGATTCGTTGAGCGAGTGCGGGTCCATCGACGTCGCGTCGCCCTGGTCGGCGAACTTGAACGTCGCGGCCTGCGCGGCGGCCGCGAGGGCTCCGGCGAAGACCAGCGCGAGCAGGGTTTGCAGTACATGGCGGATTGCTGGTTTCATCGTCGTTTCCTCGTGATTCGCGATCGTTGGATGCGAAAGTCAGATCCCGGCCTGCGTGCGGGCCAGGTGGCTGATTGCCTTGCGACACGCGGCGGCGGACTGTGCGAGGACCTGGGCTTTCCAGTCGTCGCTGTCGATGTAGAAGACGTCGCGGATCGCGCGCTTGATTTCGCTGCGCTGCGCGGCCGGCGCCTGCGGGTGGTTGTGCAGCCAGTGCTCGGCGCGCAGCGCCTGCAGCGTCTGCTCGATCGGATAGGTGCCGTATTCCAGCGCCATCGCCGCGAAGGCGGCGTCCGGGCATTCGTCGTACGCCGCGTACCCGTTGACGCCGGTCAGTGCCGACGACGTCGATGAGCCGTCGAAATACGAGGTCACGTCGTCGCCCCACCAGGCCTTGGTCCGCGCAACGTCGGCGGCGACGTTCGCGCCGGCGTAGATCTTTTCGCCATGTCCGCGCGGTCCCAGCCCGGTGTGGAAGTCGATCCAACCCAGAACGGCCCGCCTTGCCGCATGCTCGTGCAGCACCGCGCGCAGCGTGCGATTGCTCCAGGCCGGCCGGGAGCCGCCGTAGAACATGCCGTCGGCGAACCGGTACTGGCCGCCGCTGATGGCCGCCTGGTAGGCGGCGCGACCGTGCTGCGCCACCCACGCGCCGAGGCGTTGCTCGCTGTCCGCCGGCGCCGGCCAGCGTTCCGGCAGCAGCAGCGCATGGATGTCCGCGTACGCCGCGTTGACCGGCAGCGGCGCGCCGAAATCGACGAAATTGCGATTGAGATCGGCGTTGTCCTCGTTGACCCGGCGCAGATGCGAAAAGCCATAGGGGTTCAGCGCATGCAGCATGAGCACACAGACGCCGGCGCGCTCCAGGGCGCCGCGGAACGCGTCGTCGCGCAGCAGCGCCACCTGGCACCCGGACCCACAGAAGCCTTCGACACCGTGCGTCCCCGAGATCAGCAGCAGCAATCCCGGCGCACCGGCATCGCCGAGGAGCGCCAGGTCGATCGACAATTCCTCGCCCTCCGCGCCGCGTTCGGCCGGATGCACATGTCGCGAAACCGTTGCCCCGGCGGTAGCGGCGGCCGCCAGAAATTTGGCGCGCGACTCGGCGTACGTCGACGCGAAATGGCCGGCCGGGTTCATCGCGACGACGCCGTCGTGGCCAGCGGCAGCGCCGCTTCGGCGAGCGCCGCCAGGTAGCCCGCGCCGAGCGGGATCACCTCGTCGTTGAAGTCGTAGCGCGTGTTGTGCAGGAAGCACCCGCCATCGGCGCCGCCCTGTCCCAGCCGCGCGTACGCGCCGGGGCGGCGCTGCAGCATGAACGAGAAATCCTCGGAGCCCATCGACGGCTCGAGGTCGCGCACGACGTTGTGCGTCCCGACCAGCGAATCGGCGACCCGCGCCGCGAACTCGGCCTCGCGCACCGTGTTGACCGTGGCCGGATACACGCGCTCGTACTTGAGCGTGGCGCTGGCGCCGAACGCCGCGGCGATCGAATGCACGAGATCGTTCAGGCGGCGCTCGATATGATCCTGGGTCTGCGCGTTGAACGTGCGCACGGTGCCGACCAGTCGCGCCTCGCGCGGCACGACACTCATTGCCGCGAGATTGCCGGCGTGCATCGCGCACAGGCTGACGACCGCGGTATCGACCGGACTGACGTTGCGCGCGACGATCGACTGCGCCGCGGTGATGATGTGCCCGGCGACCAGCACCGGATCGACGGTCAGGTGCGGGTGCGCGCCGTGGCCGCCTCGACCCTCGATATGGATCTCGATCCGGTCCGCCGCGGCCATCATCGGCCCGGGACGGATGCCGATCTGCCCGGGCGGAAGCGCCGGCCAGTTGTGCAGCGCATAGATCTCGTCGGCCGGAAAGCGCTCGAACAGGCCGTCGTCGATCATCGCCTTGCCCCCGGCGAAGCCCTCCTCGCCAGGCTGGAAGATCAGGTAGACGGTACCGTCGAAGTTGCGCACGCGCGACAGGTACCCCGCCGCGCCGAGCAGCATCGTCGTGTGCCCGTCGTGGCCGCAGCCGTGCATGCGGCCCTTGAAGCGCGAGACGTGCGCGAACTCGTTCTCTTCGTGCATCGGCAGCGCGTCCATGTCGGCGCGCAGGCCGATCGCACGTCCGCTGTCCTGGCGCGAGCCGCGGATCACGGCGACGATCCCGGTCTTGCCGATGCCGCCGTGGTGCTCGACCCCCAGCGCTTCGAGCTCGCGCGCGACCACCTCGGCCGTGCGGTGCTCCTCGAAGCCGAGCTCGGGGTGCGCGTGCAGGTCGCGCCGCAGCGCGGTCAGCGCGGCGTGCTCGCCGCGAACGAACTCGATGGGATTCATGCGAAGGTCCCGTCCGCCGCCTGGTTGCCGCTCACTGTGCCGCCGCGAGGCGTTCGACGCGCAAGCGCGGATCGACCGCATAGTACAGCAGATCGACGACCAGGTTGATGAGCACGAACACCAGCGCGATGAAGCAGAGGTACGCGGCCATCACCGGCACGTCGGCGAAGCTGACGGCCTGGATGAACAGCAATCCCATGCCCGGCCACTGGAAGACGGTCTCGGTGATGATCGCGAAGGCGATGATGGCGCCGAGCTGCAGGCCGGTGATGGTGATCACCGGCACCAGCGTGTTCTTCAGCGCGTGGCCGAAATGCACGGCGCGATCGGTCAGGCCCCGGGCCCGCGCAAATTTGATGTAGTCGGTGCGCAGCACCTCGAGCATCTCGGCGCGAACCAACCGCATGATCAGCGTCATCTGGAATAGCGACAAGGTGATGGCCGGAAGGATCAGCGCTTTGAGGCCGCTCTTGGTCAGGAAGCCGGTGGTCCACCAGCCCAGCGCCACGGTGTCGCCGCGCCCGAACGACGGCAGCCAGCCGAGGATCACCGCGAACACGAGGATCAGCAGGATGCCGATCAGGAACGTCGGCAGCGACACGCCGATCAGCGAGATCGCCAGCAGCACCTGCGACAGCCACGAGTTTCGCCGCAGCGCCGTGTACACGCCGGCGGGTACGCCGAGCACGAGCGCCAGCACGGCGGCGACGAAGGCGAGCTCGAGCGTCGCCGGCAGGCGTTCCTTGAGCAATGTCGACACCTTGCGGCCCTGGCGCAGCGAGAGTCCGAAATCGCCCTGCACCGCGCGGCCGACGAAGCGGCCGAACTGGACGTAGAACGGCAGATCGAGTCCGAGATCGGCGCGGAGTCTCGCGCGGTCCTCCTGCGTCGCGTCCTGCCCGACCATGAACGTCACTGGATCTCCGGTGAAATTGAACAAGCCGAAGGCGATGAACGCGACCACCGCCATGACGGCGATCGATTGGAGGATGCGGCGAATGATGAAGGCGAGCACGGATCGCGGCTGCGGCGTCCAGCGGGCAAGGGGCGACAGGCTCGCGGCGCCCGCCGATCATGCCCAAAGCGCCGGTCAGCGTCAATGCGTTGCCGGATCAGGTCGAACGCGATCCGGGCCGCGCGCCTGGCGCGGCCGTCCTAGGCATTGATCTCGGCGGCGCGATGGCAGGCGACCAGCGCCTTCCCCAGCGGCTCGAGCGCGGGAACGTCGACACGGCAGCGCTCGATGGCGTACGGACAGCGCCGGTGGAACGCGCAACCCGGCAGCAGGGTCAGCGGCGACGGCGGCTCGCCACGGATCGCGCCGCGTTCGGTTGCCGCATCCGCTGCGCCGCGCACGCCATCGCGGCGCAGGCGCGGCGTGCTCGCCAGCAGCGAGCGCGTGTACGGATGCGCGGGTCGCGCGAATACGTCCGCCTTCGGCCCGTACTCGACGATCTTGCCCAGATACATGACGGCGATCGCGTCGGCGATATGGCGCACGACCTGCAGGTTGTGCGAGATGAACAGATAGGCGATGCCCATCTCCTGCTGCAGATCCATCATCAGGTTGAGCACCTGCGCCTGGATCGAGACGTCGAGCGCGGATACCGGCTCGTCGGCGACGACCAACTGCGGGTGCAGCATCAGCGCGCGCGCCACGGCGATGCGCTGGCGCTGCCCGCCCGAGAACATGTGCGGATAGCGTCGGTAATGCTCGGGCCGCAATCCAACCTTCGCCATCATCGCCCGGGCCGCCACGCGGCGCGACGCGGCGTCGCCCCCACCGCTGATCGCCAGCGGCTCCTCGAGCAGGGTGCCGATTTTCTTGCGCGGATTGAGCGACGCGTAAGGATTCTGGAAAATCATCTGCACCGTCGGCCGCAGCCGCTTCAACGTCGCCTTGTCGGCGTTTGCGACGTCGGTTCCGCCGACCTTCAATTCGCCCGAGCTCGGCCGCTCGATCATCGTCACCTGGCGGGCCAGCGTCGACTTGCCGCAGCCCGACTCGCCGACGACGGCGAGCGTCTCGGCGGCGCGCACGATGAACGAGACGCCGTCGAGCGCACGCACGATGCCCTTGGCGCGGAACGGCCCGCGCGACACCGCGTAGTGGCGGGTCAGTCGCTCGGCCTGCAGAAGCGGTGCGCCGTCGTTCATGCCGGAGGCGCCGCGGCCGCTTCGGCGGCCCAGTCGTTGGTCGGCCGTCCCGCCGCATCGAGCGGAAAATGGCAGCGGACCTGGCGCCCGGCGGGTCCCGCCAGCGCCGGACGGTCGACCCAGCAGCGCGGCAGCGCAAAACGGCAGCGTGGCGACAACAGGCAACCCGCCGGGCGATCGAATTGACCCGGCACCACGCCGGGAATCGCCTTCAGTCGGGCGCGGTCCAGGTTGTGCTCGGGCAGCGCGTCCAGCAACGCCTGCGTGTATGGATGCCGCGGGGCGTCGAAAATCTCCGGCAGGGGCCCCGTTTCGACCTGCCCTGCGGCGTACATCACGACGACCCGCTGCGCGGTTTCCGCCACGACCGCGAGATCGTGCGTGATCAGCAGCAGCGCCATGCCCCGCTCGCGCTGCAGCCGCAGCAGCAGGTCGAGCACCTGCGCCTGCACGGTGACGTCGAGCGCCGTCGTCGGCTCGTCGGCGATCAGCAGTCGCGGATTGCAGGCGATCGCCATTGCGATCATCACCCGCTGCGCCATCCCGCCCGAGAGCTGGTGCGGGTAGGCGCGAAGGCGCGTCGCGGGGTCCGGGATCTCGACCTGCTCCAGCAGCCGCAGCGCCCGCGCGCGGCGGAGCTTCGCGCTCGCGCGCTCCTCGGGCGTGCCGTGCACGCGCAGCGTTTCCTGCAACTGGAAGGCGACCGTGAAGCAAGGGTTGAGGCTCGCCAGCGGATCCTGGAAGATCATCGCGATGTCCTTGCCGGTCAGCGCCCTGCGCTCGGTGGCGGAGAAGGACAAGAGGTCGCGGCCGGAGAATCGCATGCGCCGGGCGCGCACGCGTCCGGGAAAGTCGACCAGGCCCATCAGCGCCAGCGCAGTCACGCTCTTGCCCGAGCCCGATTCACCGACGCAGCCGACGATCTCGCCCGCGTCGATCGTCAGATCGACGTCATCGACCGCCACGAACGGCGCGGCGACGCTGCCGAATTCGACGGTGAGACCTTCGATTTCCAGCAGCGGCATCGCGTCGCGCCCTGCCGCTAGCGCTTGAGCCGCGGATCGAGCGCATCGCGCAACCCGTCGCCCATCAGGTTGAACGCCAGCACCGTCACGAGGATCGCGAGCCCGGGGAACGTGACCACCCAGGACGCGCGCTGGATGAATTCCAGCGCGTCGGCGAGCATCGATCCCCACTCAGGCGTCGGCGGCTGCGCGCCCAGCCCCAGGAAGCCGAGCGCCGCGGCGTCGAGTATGGCGTTGGAGAACCCGAGCGTCGCCTGCACGATCAGCGGCGCCGCGCAATTGGGCAGTATCGTGCTGAACATCAGCCGCAGCGGTCCCGCTCCGGCGATGCGCGACGACGCCACGTACTCCCTGGCCGATTCCGCGATCACCGCGGCGCGCGTCAGGCGCACGTAATGCGGCAGCAGCACGATCGCGATCGCGTACATCGCGTTGATCAGCCCGGGGCCGAGGATGGCGACGACGGCGATCGCCAGCAGCAGGCTCGGCAATGCCAGCATCACGTCCATCATGCGCATGATCACCGTCTCGGTCAGGCCGCGCACATAGCCGGCGACCAGCCCGAGCACGACGCCGAGCGACAGCGAGATCGCGACCGAGATCACGCCGATCAGCAGCGACAGCCGCGTGCCGTGGATCAGTCGCGACAGGATGTCGCGGCCGACCGGGTCGGTTCCCAATAGGAAGCGCGCGCTGCCGCCGTCGTACCATGCCGGCGGTGCGAGCGTGAAGTCGCGGTACTGCTCGTTCGGCGGATGCGGCGCGATCACGCCGGCGCCGAGCGCGAGTACCAGCAGCAGCGCGATCAGCGCGAGTCCGATGACCGCGCCGCGGCTCTGCCGGTATGCCTGCCAGAATTCGCGCAGCGAGCCGGGCACCGCAACCGGCACGTCCGCGGCGATCGCGCTGACTTCACTCATCGGCGTACCCGGTCAGGCATGCCGTATCCGCGGGTTGATGATGCCGTACAGCAGATCGACGATCAGGTTGACGGTTATGACGATCGCCGCGATCAGCAGGATCCCGCCCTGCACCACCGGGTAGTCGCGCGACTGTACGCCGTGCACCAGCCAGTTGCCGACACCGGGCCAGGAAAAGATCGTCTCGGTGAGGATGGCGCCGGAGAGCAGCAGCCCCACCTGCAGCCCGATGACGGTGATCACGGGGATCAGTGCGTTGCGCAGCGCGTGGACCAGCACGACCTGCCAGCGCGGCAGGCCCTTGGCTCGCGCCGTGCGCACGTAATCCTCGCGCAGCACCTCGAGCATCGACGAGCGCGTCATGCGCGCGATGACCGCCAGCGGGATCGTCCCGAGCACGATCGTGGGCAGCAGGAGGTGCGAAACGGCGGAGCGGAAGGCGGCGAAGTCGCCGGCGCGCAGGGTGTCGATGAGCATGAAGCCGGTCGACGTCGGCACATCGAACTCGACGGCGATGCGGCCGGACACGGGCGTCCAGCCAAGCTGCACCGAGAAGAACAGGATCAGCAGCAGCGCCCACCAGAAAATCGGCATCGAATATCCTGTCAGGGAGACGCCCATCACCGCGTAGTCGGCCACGGTGTTGCGCTTGAGCGCCGCGACGATTCCCGCGGGCAGTCCGAGGACGAGGGCGAAGACCATCGCGAAGAATCCGAGCTCGACGGTCGCCGGAAACAAGGTGAGGAATTCGCGCAGAACCGGCTCGTGAGTGGTGAGCGAGTTGCCGAGATTTCCCGTGAGCACCTGGCCGATATAGTCGGCGTACTGCACCGGCAGCGGAAGGTCGAGACCGAACTCGTGCAGCAGCCTGGCGCGGCGCGCCGGATCCATGCCGCGCTCACCCGAGATGTTCTCGACCGGATCGCCGGGTATCAGGTGGATCAGCGCGAACGCCAGCAAGGTCACGCCGATGAACGTAGGAACGATCAGCGCGGCGCGGCGGAGGATGAAGGTGAGCATCACGCTATCCGACCGCGCCCCGTAAATCGCTCGCCATCCGATGCAGATGTCGTCCCGGCGCAGGCCGGGACCCAAGTTGCGATGCCTAAGAAGTGCCCCTCCGCGCGTGAATCCTAGATCCGCCGCAGGTCGTGCGGTGATTGGATACCGATGCGTCGTCCGGGGCGAGCGCGACGAGGCCCCGGCTCGCATTTGCACCCGCGACAGCATCGTGCGTTTTGATTTGGGCCCCGGCCTGCGCCGGGACGACGAATACGGCAGCGCGGCGAAGACCGCTCCTGCACGGGCGCGTCACTTGACGATGTCGACATTGGTAAAATAGTGGTGCGCGGTCGCGTCCATCTTGTAGCCTTTGACTTCCTTGCGGATCGGGTCAAAGCGGACCGAGTGCGCAAGCGTGATCCACGGCGCCT
>JBOIGD010000296.1:0-2877 GCA_050742615.1 Casimicrobiaceae bacterium
CAGAGAAACCTCGCCATCCGCCCTGGCCAGCGCGCGCGCCATCCGCGCCGGCCCGAGCCATTGCGACGCAGTCGATACCATCAGCAGGGACTCGCTCATCGCGGCGATCGAAGCCGCGGCTCGTCGGGGGCGCAGGCGCAACGCACGCTGCCCGCCGCCGCCTTGCAGCGGGGATGACCGGGACTCCTCACTGCGTCGGCAACCCCGCGTCGCGAATGACGCTCGCCCAGTGCTTGCGGTCCGCCGCGATGTCGGCTGCAAATTCTTCCGGCGTGCCTCCGAGCGGTTGCATCCCCATGCTGACGAGCTGCGCCCGCACATCCGCCGCCGCGAGAATGTGCGCGAGCTCGTCATGGAGACGCATGATGATCTCGCGCGGCGTGTCGGGAGGAACGAGCACGCCATGCCACGTGCCCACGTCGAAACCGGGAAAACCCGACTCGGCGACCGTGGGAATCGCGGGGAAAGCCGGGGAGCGGCTCGGGCTGGTGACCGCGAGCGCGTTCAATCGCCCGGCTTGGATCAGCGTCGCGATCGTCGCAAGATGGGTAAAGATCAGCGGCACCTCGCCGGCCAGCACGTCCTTCACCGAGGACGCCGTGCCGGCGTAGGGAATTTGCAGCATCTTGATGCCGGCACGCCGGCTCAGCAGGGCCGCCGCCAGGTGCGAGGTCGATCCGATGCCGCTGCTGGCGTAGGCGAGCGAACCCGGTTTCCGGCGCGCGCGCTCGATCATTTGCGGCAGCGTGTGCACTCCCAGCCCGGGGGTCGCCGCAACGACGATGGCGAGACTCGCAAGCATGATGACCGGCTCGAGCAGCGCAACGTCGTCGGCGTTGTTGTCGCCCTGCGCGCTCTGGACGATGGCGTTGGTGCCGTTGTTGCCCAGGAATAGGGTGTAACCATCCGGGGCGGCCTTGACCGTATAGTCCAGCGCGATCCTGCCCGCGGCGCCCGGCTTGCTTTCGACGACGATGGGCTGGCCCAGCGCATCGCCCAAACGGGCACCGATCAGACGCGCAAGAAGGTCGCTGGAGCCCCCGAACGTGTTGGGAATGATGAAGCGGATCGATCGGGATGGCCAACCGCCGCCATCCTGCGCCGCGACACCCCGCGCGCTCGCGCCTGCGATCGCCGCCGCCAGCAAGCCCACGAACCTGCGGCGCGACAAGCTCGAGCGGCCCGCGGTCCGGCCGTCGGCGACGCGGGTCCGTGTCATCGGCATCGGACGTGATCCCAGCAATTCAGCAAGACGGCGAACCGTCGCAATAACGTCCATCGCGCTAGCGCATGTTGCCAGTGTGGCCGAGCGAATAACGTCCGGGCTGCGGCCAAACCGTCAACCCGTGCGGCTCGCGGCCGACGGGAATCGTCGTGACCGCGCCGCTGGCCGTGTCGAACGCATAGACGACGTTGTCGTAGCGTCCGGAAAGCCACAGGCGCGTTCCGTCCGCGCTGACGTTGCCCATGTCCGGGCTGCCGCCGCCGGGGATCGTCCATGTCGCCTCGATCTTGCGGGTCGCGAAGTCGACAACGGACACGCTGCCCTTGCCATGCGGCGGCCCGTGAATCCTGTGCGACCCGCGATTGGCGACATACAGCTTGCGGCCGTCGCGGCTCGGGTAGAGGCCATGGGTTCCGACCCCGGTCGCGATGAAGTCGACTTGCTTGAACGTGGCGCCGTCGACGACGAACACACCGTCAGCTTCCATGTCCGCGACGAAGAAAAGCTTGCCGTCCGGAGCGACGCGAATGTCCTGCGGCATGCTCTTCACTGTCGAGCAGAGGTTCGGGTCGGTCCCGGCCCTCGCGTTGAATGCGATTGCCGGCGGCTTCGGCCTGGCGAGCTTCAGATAGCCGACCACCTTGCGCTCGACCATGTCGATCTTCACGAGACCGCCCTGGAACTCGCACGTAAAAATGGCGAACCGGCCATCGATCGAGAAATCGGCGTGATTGATGCCGTCGCACTGCGGCGTGGCCAGCGAGCCTTGCAGCTGCATCGAGTGCGCGTCGCGGAAGTCGAGCCGTTTGTGCGCTTCGGCGACGACGATCGCCGAGCGTCCATCCGGCGTGAAATACATGTTGTATGGATCGTCGACGACGACAGGGTGACCGGGCCTCCCGGTCGCTGGGTCGATCGGCGTAAGGCTGCCGTCGCTACGGCCTTCGGCGTTGTTGGCGACCCAGAGTGTCTTCAAGTCCCACGACGGTACGACGTGCTGCGGGTTGACGCCGACCTTGAACCGGTCGACCACCTTCATCGCCGTCGGGTCGATCACATAGACGTCGTTCGACTGCACGTTGGGGACGTAGATGCGCGCCAGCGCGTCGGCCACCGCGGGGCTCAGCTTGCCGGCAGCCGCTTCGCTGTACAGGTCGTGCGCATCGGGAACCGGCGGCATGCCGGGAACGGTAACGACGGCATCCGCGGGCGAGGGCGGCACGTCGCCGACGACCGCGAAGGACAGAGCGGCAGATCCCAGGCAGAGCGCGGTGACGAGGAGGTGGGGTTTCGTTCTAGGGTGCATCGAGCATCGCGCCTGTCCGAGTGACAGGCCAATTATCGCCTGAAACGACCGCCGAGTTTACATGCCAGGCCGACCGATCCATACTCTACTTTATCGTAGAACGACATCATAACTACCCAGCGCCGAGCGTCTGGTGGGCTGAACACCAGCGTGGGCGCGAAGATCTGCGCAGAACGGACGTCGGCTGCATGCGGCGGTAACGTCATCGCAACCGGCGAGATCGGCGGCAGAGCATTTCAACGAGGAGGAAACTATGGCCACTCAAGCCTTGCAGGACAGCGGACACCCGTCCGCCTGGTACATGAACCGGTGGTGGCAGATGGCGCTGGCTTTCATCGCCATGATG
>JBOIGD010000297.1:0-12210 GCA_050742615.1 Casimicrobiaceae bacterium
CGGCGGTCGAGGCCGAAATGGCGCGCACGCGCGCGACGCTGGACGCGAAGCAGGCGAAGGCGCTCGCGGCGTTCGACGAGGGCTTGCGCGCACTGGACCAGGCTATCGCCGCCGTCGAGTCCCGCGAGGCCGATCCGCGCCGGCTCGAGGCGAGCCACGGCGCCGCGCTCGACCTGGTCGCATCGCGCACGGCACTGCGCGACAAACGCGCGGCAACGGTCGTCCAGTTTGGTCGGATGCGTGCCGAGTTGGACGCCGCTGCCCGAGCCGACTAACGCGGGCGATGTCGCGCGCGGTGCGCCTCGCGGTCAGGCTAGGAGGCGTTTAGCGGGTCCGCGTACATCTTGTGCCCGCGACTCGGAGGCGGGCCTTGCGCCGCCGGGAAGCCGGCGTGGTCCAGGGCGGCACAAGATCCTGGCGGGAGCTGCGGAGGAGGAGGATGACGCACCCGCTAAGGCGCGTCATCCTCCCGCACGATCGCGTCGTTACGAATCGGGCGATCAGCCGCCCTTCAGCTGGGCGCGGATCTCGCCGACAGGATGCGCGGCGCTGTGCACATTGACGTAAAGATTGCCCGCCTTGTAGCTCGCATACTGGCCCTCGGTCAGCATCGCGCCTGGGGCCGACTCGAACGTATTGTCACCGGTCTTGGTGAACGGCACGATAACCTTCCCGATGGTGCCCGGTGGTCCCTCGTGAATATGCGACGCGGTTGCCGTCATGCCGGTCACCGCAACCTTGACGCTGACGGTGCGGTCGGGATTGATCGTGACCGTGGCCGTTCCCGTTGCCGACGTGGTGACGGGCGGCACTTCATTGGCTCCCGACAACGTCACAGTCTGCGTATTCGACATTGCGCCCATCGTTCCCATCGACGTGCAGGCCCCCAACACGGTTGCCCCCGCCAGTATCGCCACCCCGGCGATCAATTTGCGTCTGCTCCACTTCGCACTCATGAAATTCCTCCGTGGTAATGTCGATCGTCTCCCGTTGCCGCAGCAGGCGATGCCGCGGCGGCGCCACTACGATACACGCATTGGAACGCAGCGCGCAGCGGCAGTTGACGGCGCGCGTGTCGCGTGACATGCATGCGACAGCCACGACACGTTTTCGCGTGGGTAGCCGGAATATCCGGCGGGCGTCGGTGTTTACAATGGCCCGGTGTTTCCGCAACAATGCGTGGCTCGCGGCGCCCGGCCGCCCAAGCTCGCCGCCGGACCCCAGGCCGGCCAGCGCACCGCCAAAAAAGACTCTGCGCCGGCGCGTACCACCCGTTGACGGAGGCGATTTGGACGTTCGAGCCGCAGTCGCGCATCGCCCCGGCGCGCCGTTGACCATCGAGACCGTGCGCCTCGACGGACCGCGGGCGGGTGAGGTGCTGGTCGAGATCAAGGCCACCGGGATCTGCCATACCGACGAGTTCACCCGCTCTGGCGCGGATCCAGAGGGCCTGTTTCCAACGATCCTGGGTCATGAAGGCGCCGGCGTCGTCGCCGACGTCGGCTCCGGAGTGACTACCGTGCGGCGCGGCGACCACGTGATCCCGCTGTATACGCCCGAATGCCGCCAGTGCAAGTCGTGCCTGTCGCGCAAGACCAACCTCTGCACCGCAATTCGCGCGACTCAGGGCCGGGGCGTGATGCCCGACGGGACCAGCCGGTTTTCGCTGGGCGGCGAGCTGCTGCACCACTACATGGGATGCTCGACCTTCGCCAATTTCACGGTACTCCCCGAGATCGCGGTTGCGAAGATCCGCGACGACGCGCCGTTCGACAAGGTCTGCTACATCGGCTGCGGGGTCACGACCGGTATCGGTGCGGTCATCAACACCGCGAAGGTCGAGCCGGGCGCCAACATCGTCGTGTTCGGCCTGGGCGGCATCGGACTCAATGTCGTGCAGGGCGCGCGCATCGCCGGCGCCAACATGATCGTCGGGGTCGACGTGAACCCCGCGCGCGAAGCGCTGGCGCGCAAGCTCGGCCTCACGCATTTCGTCGATCCGCGCGGGCCGGGCGCCGATCTGGTGGCGCACCTGGTGGATCTCACCGGCGGCGGCGCCGACTACAGCTTCGAATGCATCGGCAACGTCGAGGTCATGCGCCAGGCGCTCGAATGCTGTCATCGCGGCTGGGGCGTCGCGGTGATCATCGGCGTCGCGGGCGCGGGGCAGGAGATCAGGACCCGTCCGTTCCAGCTGATCACCGGACGGACCTGGAAGGGCACCGCATTCGGCGGCGCGCGCGGTCGCACCGATGTGCCGAAAATCGTCGACTGGTACATGGAAGGCAGGATCAACGTCGATGACCTGATCACCCATCAGCTCCCGCTGGAGCGCATCAACGAGGGATTTGATCTGATGCGCGCAGGCGCCTCGATCCGTACGGTCGTGCAGTACTGAAACCCGCGCTGCACGGCGCGAGGCGGTAAGATTTACAAGGGTGGTGTCCCGGCCTCGAGCCTTTGCGCGCCGGCATCTCGAGGGCAGCTCGCGCAGAAGCGCACCTTGCCGGCAGGCCGTGGTCTGACCGATGTCGCGATGTCGGAAAGGGTCGACCATGGGCCGTTCGCACCTGCTGCTCCTGCTGGCCGCACTCGGCGCGGTGGCCTGCAGCCACGAGGCGCGCCTGCCGGTCACCGCCGGCATGGGGTCGGATCCCACGTTGCCGCCGCCCGAGTCGTCGATCCTGCCGACCGTCAACGTCGCGGTGGCGACGGGCTGGCGGCCGGGAGACAAACCGAGAGCGGCGTCCGGGCTGGCGGTGACGCGGTTCGCCGACGGCCTGCAGCATCCGCGCTGGATCTATGTGTTGCCCAACGGCGACGTCCTCGTGGCCGAGACCAACGCCCCGCCGAAGCCCGATGACGGCAAGGGCGTCAGGGCTTGGGTGACGAAACTGCTGATGGCCAGGGCTGGCGCCGGGACGCCGAGCGCCAACCGCATCACGCTGTTGCGCGACAGCGATGGCGACGGCACCGCGGACCAGCTCTGGACGTTCCTCGAGGGCCTGAATTCGCCGTTCGGCATGGCACTGGTCGGGAGCGATTTCTACGTCGCCGACACCGATGCCATCCTGCGCTTTGCGTATGCGTCGGGGCAAACCCGGATCACGGCGCCGGCGAAGCGACTCGTCGACCTGCCTGCGGGGACCATCAACCATCACTGGACCAAGAACCTGATCGCGAGCGCCGATGCGCGCAAGCTCTATGTCACCGTCGGCTCGAACAGCAACGTCGGCGAGAACGGCACCGACCAGGAGCAGGGGCGCGCCGCCGTGTGGGAAGTCGATACCGCTACCGGCGCGCACCGCATTTTCGCGTCCGGCCTGCGCAATCCCAACGGGCTGGCGTGGGAACCCGAGACCGGCGCGCTATGGACGGTGGTGAACGAGCGCGACGAGCTCGGCAGCGACCTGGTGCCGGACTACATGACCACGGTGCGCGACGGCGCGTTCTACGGTTGGCCGTACAGCTACTACGGCCAGCACGTCGACCGCCGCGTCCAACCGCCGCGGCCCGACCTGGTGGCGATCGCGATCGCCCCGGACTATGCGCTGGGCCCGCATACGGCGTCCCTGGGGCTCGCCTGGGCGGGCGGCGACGCGCTGCCGAGGCCCTTCCGGCACGGCATGTTCGTCGGGCAACACGGCTCGTGGAACCGGCGGCCGCGCAGCGGCTACCAAGTGATCTTCGTGCCGTTCAGCTCAGGGGAGCCCGCGGGTCTGCCGGCGGAGGTCCTTACCGGATTCGTCAACGCCGCCGGCGAGGCGATGGGAAGGCCGGTCGGAGTCGCCATCGACCGGCAGGGTGCGCTGCTGGTGGCCGACGACGTCGGCAACGTCATCTGGCGCGTCACCGCGGCAGCGAGTGCGCGAGCCGCATCCCGCTGAGTCATCGGCGCGGGGCCGCCGGCCCGCTCCCGCCCGGCGGCGCAGCCGCGGCGCATCGGCGCCCGGACGGGGCGACACGGGATGACCGCAAGCTTTGCCGTGTGGGCGCTCGTCGCGGGCCTGCTGCTGATCGGCATGGCCTTCATCGGCACGTGGGTGGAGCGGATGCCGCTCAGTCCGGCCATGCTCTATCTCGGCGCGGGTTTCGCGCTGGGGCCGAGCGGCGCCGGCATGCTGCTGCCCGACCCGAAAGCGTATTCACCGCTGCTCGAACGGCTGGCGGAAAGTGCGGTCCTGATCTCCGTCTTCGTGACCGCGCTCAAGATCAGCGTGCCGCTGCGGGACCGCCGCTGGCGGCTTCCGGTCAGCCTGGCGTCGGTGGCGATGCTGATCACTGTCACCTTGATCAGCGTCGTCGGCATGACATGGCTCGCCCTGCCGCTCGGCGCGGCGATCTTGCTCGGCGCCATCCTCGCACCCACCGACCCGGTCCTCGCGTCGGACGTGCAGCTCGATCACCCGCGCGATCGAGACATGCTGCGCTTCAGCCTCAGCGGCGAGGCGGGACTCAACGACGGCGCGGCGCTCCCGCTGGTCCTGCTCGGCATGGGCTTGCTCGGGCTGCGCGATCTGGGGCCCGCGGGCAGCGTGTGGCTCGCCGTCGACCTGCTGTGGGGTGTCTGCGCTGGACTCGCCATCGGGTGGCTGCTCGCCGCATCGGTCAGCAAGCTGATGCTGCATTTGCGTACCCGCCATCGGCTGGCGATCGGTTTGAACGAGTTTCTTGCGCTGGGGTTGATTGCGCTGGTGTACGGCATCGCGCTGCTGGCGCATGCGTCGGGATTTCTGGCCGTCTTTGCCGCGGGATTGGCGCTGCCGCGCATGAGGGCCACGCAGCCCTCGCCGCGGCCGTTGCCGGTTGAGCTGACGCCGGGCGCCGCGGCCGAAATCGACGTCGAGGAGGCGGCCGTACCGGCCAATGCGACGCACCCGGTCAAGGCGCCCGCGCACATGACGCACGCCGTCCTGAGCTTCGACGAGCAGCTCGAGCGATTCGCCGAAATCGCGATGGTGCTGGTCGTCGGCGCGATGTTCTCGTACGTGATCGTTCCGCCGAGCGCGCTCTGGTTCGTCCCGCTGCTCCTGCTGGTCATCCGGCCGGTCAGCATCCTGGTGGCGGGCGCCCCGGCAATGAGCTCCCGCATGCAGCTGCCGCTGATTGCATGGTTCGGCATACGCGGCATCGGTTCGGTCTATTATCTGCTGTACGCGGCGAACCGGGGACTTCCCGACGCCGTCGCCGGAACGATCGTCGGCTTAACGCTGGGCACGGTCGTGACGTCGATCGTCGTGCACGGCATCTCAATTCCTCCGCTGATGCGCCGCTACCGCCGCAGCAGCAAGCGAGGCGAAGGCGGCGGACGGCGGCGGCGCGCGGTGCAATAATGTCCGGTCGCGGGCGGGGCAAGCGCACGCCGAGCCTGCAGGGCGAAAAAAGGATGGCGCGTCGATGAACTATTTTCACAAGATATTTCCCGCCGGGCACCTGATCATCAGTGGCTTGTTCGTGCTCAGTGCCTGTGCACTGCTGGCGTTTGCGGGATATGATCTCTGGCAGGTCGTCGCGCCCGGCGAGGGTGCGATCGACGCTCGCCTGGGCAGCGTGCTCGACGCGATCGCCCTGTTGACGATTGCCGTCGCTTCGCTGCAGCTGGGCCAGACGATCGTCGAGGAGGAGGTGCAGCGCGAGGCGCACATGAGCGCGCCGACCCGTGTACGGCGTTTCCTGTCGCGGTTCATGGTAGTGCTCGTGGTCGCCCTGACGATCGAGGCGCTGGTGGCGGTGTTTCACTACAGCCGCGAGGACCCGTCGAAGCTGCCGTACGCGGCCAGCGTCGGGGTGATGGCCGCGGCGCTGCTCGCCGCGTGGGCCCTGTTCCTGAAGTTGAACATAAGCGCCGAGACGCTCGAACCGGAAGCGATGCGCGAGACCAAGAAGGAGGATGCGAAGATCAACCGGGACCGCAGCAAGAGCGGTGGTGGCTAATGCGGCACGACCGCGGCGAGGACGCGGCGAAGATGACCGTATTGCATTCGGCCGGCCAAAGGGGAACAATGACGTTGTCATGATGCTGGATCATGTTAGGAAGGAGAACCGATGCTCAATTTCACTCGTCGCGATCAGCCGGCCGACCCGAAGGATGCCGGGAAGCCCGCGCTGAAGCCCGCGCTATACGATCCGCCGGTCTCGCCGGCCCGTTCGACCGCAGCGGGCGCGCCGCGGCAGCAGGCCCAGACCCAGTTTCCGGCCACGGCGCGCGACGCGCCGCTGCCTGCCGCGCCGACATTGAGCGACGCGGTTGTCTCACCCGCGGCCCCTGCCCGCACGGCCGCGCAGGCTGCCGTCGCGGAGACGGCAGGCAGCAAGCTCTTCATCGGCATCAACATCAAGCTCAAGGGCGTGGAGATTTCCGATTGCGACGTGCTGGTGATCGAAGGCCATGTCGAGGCGACCGTCCACAGCAAGGCCATGCAGATCGACAAGCCGGGGACGCTGAAGGGAACGGCGCTGATCGACGTGGCCGAAGTTCACGGCGATTTTTCCGGCGAGCTGACCGCGCGTACGCGCCTGGTCGTCCACGGAACCGGTCGCGTGTCCGGCAAGATCCGCTACGGCAAGCTGATCGTCGCCGAAGGCGGCGAGTTGAGCGGCGACGTCAAGCGCATCGACGAATCCGAGGAGCAGGCTGCGCCTTCGCGCGCGGCGGGACGCGATCCGCGCGATCTGCTGGGATCGGCGAACGCGATGGGATCGGCGTAGCGGGCAGTGCCGCGGAGGCGGCTGCCGGTAGCGGCGTCTTGCCCTCAGGCCCCGCCGCCTAGCATCCACGCCGGCGCGCCGGTCACGCACGCGGCGGCGATGCGTGCGCGGAGCTCGCCGGGGCTCGCGCCGTCGGCGTGCGTGTAGCGGTACAGCGCCGCTCTCGCCGCCGAAAACGCGGCGTCGCCTTCCAGCGCGGCTTCGATGATCGAATGGAGGTCCGGATACTGCGCCGGATCGATCCGCGTCCCGCAGCGAAACAGCCGGGAATCGCGCGCGTCGCCGGCGGTGCCGGCGGTCTGATTGAGGAAAAACATCGGACGGTCGAAAAGCAGGAAATCGTACGCCAGCGACGACATGTCGCCGACGTAGACATCGGCCATGTCGAGTAGCGGAAACGTCAACGGGTGGCTCCGGATCACGTGGACGTTTCGTCTGCTCTGGCAGGATGCGAGCAGCCGCTCCATGTCGGAAGCATCGTATTCCTGGTGCGGATGCATTTTGACGACCAGACGGCAACGGTCGGGAAGCTCTTGCGCGAGCGGAGCAAGCGCGTCGGCGAACGACGATGAGCCGACGGCGTCGTTCCATGTGGGCGCATAGAGGATGGTCCGCCGGCGCCGGTCGCGGCGTATGCCCAGCGCCTCGATCTGGAGGCGGAAGAAGGACCGGTGGGCGAGGTAGTAGGCGCGCCGGACGTTGCCCGTCAGCACCGGTGAGCACGAAAGCGAGGTAACGCCGAGGGCCGCGAGCTGGTCCAGCGCGTGCTGTCCGTACAGCAAGGCGACGTCCTGTTCGGCGATCCCGCGCGCGTAGTCCTGGCGCTTTTCCGAAAAGCCGTGCGGACAGTGCACGACCCGAGGACTGTGGCGTCCGGCGCCGAAGAGCTCGCGCAAGGTCTTCCGGTCGAACAGGTGAGAGTAAAACACCGCGTGCGGCCGACGCGCGCGAATGTCGCCGATCATGCCAGCCAGGCCGGCCGGGGTGCTGACGTCGTGCACGCCGGCGATCGTCAAGTCCGGGTAACAGCGCACGGCAGCGCGCTGGCCAGGTCCGTCGCAGACGAGCATCGGCATGCGCATCAGCGCGCACAAGGGCGCGAGGTGCTCGACATGGTGCGGATGGAAGGCGACCGCGAGCCCCGGGGCGCTTACCGCCATCGCGGCCTCCGCCGGCACGATGCCGCGGTCGCGGCCGGGAATGCCGGATCGCTCATTCCAGTCGGCCGTGCGCCAGCATGGCCTGCGCCCGACGATAGTCGTGCGGCGTGTCGATCTCGCACCACGCAATGCCGTCGAGGCTGGCTGCGCGGACACGCGAACCCGCACCGGCGAGCGTTTGCAGCACTTGCTCCGCCACCGCGGCGTCGTCGGCGCGCTCGTGCGTCCGGTCGGCGGCCGCCCGGTAGTCCGCCAGCCGGCGCTGCGGGACATGGGTCAGGCCGATGTAGCCGCCGTCGAAATCGACGAGCGTCTTGGCGATGTCGCGGACGCAGCCTTGCGCATCCAGCACGACTTTCATTTCGTCCGCGGCGAGCGTGCGCGTGAATTCGCAGAACGCCGTGATGTCCTCGCCGATGCCGGACAGTACGCGCCGCGCTGCCGCAGCGGAAAAGACGTGGTCGACGTTGGTCAGATAGAACGAGCCGCACACCAGCGGCAAGGCCGCCTGCAGCGAAAGCAGGTTGCCGGCGCCGTATCGCGGATTTTCGACCAGTCGGATTCGCGGCGCGCGCAGTCCGGCGATGAAAGCGCGCACCTGCTCGATGCGGTACCCGCCGACGACGATGACCTCGCTTGCGCCCAGCGTCGCCGCAAAATCGATCGCCCGCTGCAGCAGCGGACGCGCGCCCAGGTCGAGCAGGGCCTTGCAGCGCGTGCCGGCGAGGCCATCGAGGCGCGATCCCCGGCCGGCGGCGAGAACAATTACCTGTGCGGAAGACTCGTCCATCGAGCGGCGGCCCTCGAGATCGGCGGCAAGAAAGCGTCCACCGCCGCCGGCGAATTGAAACCATCGGACCGGCGAGGGTCTGCACGCCAGCGCCGGCAGGCGCATTCTAAGCGATCGGCGCCGCGCCCGACCCATGCCGGACGAGCCGTGCGCAAGCACACGGGTTGGTAACTTTTGCAAACGCAATCCTGCAATCGAACCCGCGCCGGCGCGGCAAGTCCAAACGAGCGGAGGGTCAAGGAGAAAACAGATGACACGCCTTCTTCTGATATCGCTCGCGGCGCTGATGCTCGGCGGCTGCGTGGTCGTGCCATTCGACGCGTACTACGACGGGCATCACCATCGCGGCGACGGGTACTGGCAACGCGACTACGGCCACGAGCACGACTTCCGCTATCACGGGGACCGCGACTAAAAGCTAGCCGGCGGCGCTTCAGGAACTCACGGCGGGTCAACGCGTCGATCGCAGGCGGATGGCGGAGGCGCGCAGGGCCTTGCGAACGCGCAGCGTATGCGTGCCGGGCCAGTAGATGCGTCCGCATGATCGGCAGCGCGCGAATGTCCGATGTCGTTCGCGCACGCGCGCGGGCACGAACTGCGCAGCGCGGCGCTCGCCGAGCGGGCGCAACGTGCCGTTGCAGATGGCGCAGCGAGTGAATGGTCGCGCGCTGTCGCCCAGATCGAACGCCGTCACGGTCTCTCGAAGCTGCTCGAGCGGCACCGTACTACGGATCCAGCGCCCGCGCGCCACGGCGCGGCGCTTCAGCAGCCCCCGGTCGCGTGTCAGGATGATGCGCGCCTCTTCGCGCGCAAGCCGCACGATTTCGCGGTCGTCGTAATCGTTGCGGTACAGGCTGTCGAATCCCAGCAGGCGCAGATACCGGGCCAGCGTCCCCAGGTGGACGTCGAGCACGAAGCGGGTGCGCCGCAATGGCCGGGGCCGCAGCCGCGTCAGCGACGTCACGTCGAAGCGCTCGAACATCGGGTACACGGCGACTCGACTGCCGTTGCGCAGCTGCCGCGCGAAACCGACCGACTCGCCGTCGATCAGGATCAAATCGACTTCGGCATGCGGAACGCCGATCGCCTCGATCGTATCCTTGACCGCCGGCGTGCCGTTGAACGCATAGGCAAAGGTGCGTTGGCGCCACTCGGGCCGCAGGAAATCGTTCAATTCCTCGTAGAAGCGGAAGTCGGCGGCCGACGCCGCCGGCGCTGTGTGCGTGCCTGCCGGCGTCTCGCTGCCGTCGAGCCGGCCATGACCCGCCGGGCGCGGTCCGGCGGCGATCCGCGGCCTAGCGACGCGCTCCGAACGCATTCTCGAGCAGGCCGCGATCGATGCCGCCCGTTGCCGGATCGCCGGTGGCAAAGCGATAGAGGGCCGCGGCGTAGATCCCCTGCAGCGTTGCTTGCGCCAATCCGAGCAGGCAGACGAGCAGCACCAGCGCCGTTGCCAGCACGATGCCGAGCACCCACGCGCGGTTGCCGAACGCGGCGATGACCAGGACGCCGCCCGAGATCGCCAGCAGGACGATCGCCGCCCCGAAAACGAGGCCGATGCCGGCATTGCCGATGATGTCCTCGCCCCATGCTTTCTTGATCAGCTCGGCGCTGCGACCGATCGCTTCGACCGGGCCGACGTTTTCGGCGGCGAGCACCGGCACGACCAGCGCCGTTGCCACGGTCCAACCGACGCCGACCAGGCCCACCACGATCCTGCCGAGAATGCCGACGCGCTCGGCCACCGCGCGCAGCAGCGTGCCGACCGTCGCGGCGACGAGCGCGTAGGCGAGGATGACCGGCAGCAGCGCCGCCGCGCGCCGCAGCCCGTCGCCAACGCCGGCGTTCTCGCCGTCGAAGCGGCGCATTGCGACTTCGACCAGCGCGGTGTTGAAAAACAGGACGATCGAATACTGGACCCAATAGAAAAGGAACAGTCCCAGGAAGCCGAGCGGCGAAAGGGCGGCATGCGGGGCGGCCCGACCCGCGGCGATGCCGAACGCGGGCAACAGCGGCAAGGCGAAGCTGCCGACGATCAGCACCATGGCCACCGACGACAACAGCGGGAACACCAGCAGGCTCTTGTCTTCCATCAGCAGCCGCCAGCATTCGGCAGCCAGGTCCGAGCTCCTCTGGAAGCGGTCAAACATGGTCTACGCCCTCGATTCGGCGTTTCGCGCCGCAAGAATAATCCGCCCGCCGCGGCCTGCGGCGCCTGATGTCGCCGGATTCCACGCACTTTCACGATGCCATAGCGGAGGCTATCGCGCAAATGAGACATTTCAATCCGCCCCGGCAACCGCGCGGGCACTTCCGCCGCTGTTAAGTTGACCCCGCTCGTCGGTTGTTGATATTCTTGCTCGGCGCGAATCTCCTGCCGCATAGGCGACGGAGCCATGAATCGCGAAGCAGGCCGGTGAGGGACCTCGTCACGAGCCGACATTGACTCAAAGACGCAAGGGAGGCGCCAATGAAAAGACTGTTGCTTGCTTCGATGTCGTTCATGCTCGGGGGACAGTTCGTCGCGTTCGCGGCTGAGGCCGCCAGCTACAACCCTGTCGGGCCGCAAACCAATGTCTCGGCTTCCACCGTGACCGGCGGCGGCTGGGCCGAGTGTTATCGTGATCTTTACAGTTTTCAGACCCTGGACCCGAACACGGTATTGTCCGCTTGTCAGGGAGACCAACTGATGCTGGCTTGCCGCGTCACAGGAAGCGCTACGCTTACGCTGCTCGCCCAAGGCAACCGCGCCGACGTGACCTTCGACACCGGAGACAACGCCGACCAGCTGCACTCAGCCAACGGCGTGGGCTGGTACTTCAACCAATCAGGCACCGACTCCTGGGGCTTTGTACGCGACGGGGATACGGTTGCCAAAAATAATTGCGATGTCGACGGCAGCGGCGCGAACGACCAGCGATTGTGCTGGCACCTGAATCCGCCCAACGGCGGCTACCGTTGCGGGGTGACTGAGGGCCTGAACGATAGTTCGGCCTGGGAACGAATCGTGTATGTTTCGAGGGTAAATGTTGCCGCGGCCATTCCGACGTTGTCACAATGGGGGCTCATTCTGCTGGCAGTGCTGGCCGCCGCTGGCGCCTGGTTCGGTTTTACAAGGCAGCGCCGCGCCGCCTGATGCATTGCGGCGACTGAGCACGCGGCTTGTGGTTACCTGCGCATCTGTCGCAGGCGGGTGGTTGCCTGACAACGTGATCGGGAGTCCGTCGGTTATTTGCCAGAGGGACTCACGTCACGACGGCGCCGGGGTCGCGACGAGTTCGACCAGCGCCGGACCATAGCGCTCCAGCTTTTTCGCCCCGATGCCGGCAATCGCCGCCAACGCGACAAGCTTGCGCGGACGCTGGCGAGCGATCTCGGCCAGTGTCCTGTCGTGCAGGATGACGAAGGCCGGCACCGACTGCGTCCGCGCCTCGGCGAGGCGCCAGGCTTTGAGTCGATCGAGCAAGGCGAAATCTTCCACCGTCAACGCGGGCCCCGGGCCGCCGCTCGCACCGCGCGGAGCGGCGCGGGCGCGCGGACGCGGTGCCGCGC
>JBOIGD010000298.1:0-3087 GCA_050742615.1 Casimicrobiaceae bacterium
ACGCCGTCGGCGATCGTCGTGTTCACCGGCTTGCCGCCGGCGACCGCGTCGATGAAATGCGCCATCTCGTTGGCGTACGCGACCCGGTAGCGCTCGAGGAAAAAATGCTCGGGCTTGTCGCGGCTGATGCTGACGGCGGTGTGCGCGGCGACCTCGGTCGGCCGGTGGTTGCCCGCCTGCAGCATGCCCCTGGCGCCGAGGACTTCGAAGCGCTGATCGTAGCCGTACGCCGCGCGGCGACTGGTGTTGATCTGCGCGAGGCGCCCGCGCCGCGTGCGTATCGTCACCGCGGTCGAGTCGATGTCGCCGGCCGCCTCGATCGCGGGGTCGGTCAGGCAGCTCCCGGTCGCGTGCACGGTGGCCGCTTCGTCGTCGAGGATCCAGCGAAAGATGTCGAAGTCGTGGATCAGCATGTCCTTGAAGATTCCGCCCGACTTGCGGATGTAGTCGACCGGCGGCGCGCCGGGATCGCGGCTGGTGACGATGAGCATTTCCGGCTCGCCGATCTCGCCGGCGACGAGCCGGGCCTTGACCGCGGCGAACGTCGGATCGTAGCGCCGCTGGAAGCCGACCAGGCAGGTGACGCCGGCGCGCTCGACCGCTTGCGCGGCGCTGCGCGCGCGAGCGAGGTCCAGGTCGACCGGCTTTTCGCAGAAGATCGCCTTGCCAGCCGCGGCGGCGCGCAGCAGCAGGTCGGCGTGGGTGTCGGTGGACGAGGCGATGACGACCGCGCCGATCGTTTGGTCGGCGAGCGCCGTCTCGACGCTCGCGACCTTCGCGCCGTGCTGCGACGCGAGCGCCTCGGCCGCGGCCGCATTGACGTCGGCCACGTACTTGAGCCGCGCGCCCGGCTGCCGCGCGAGGTTGCCGGCGTGAATCTTGCCGATGCGGCCGGCGCCGAACAGTGCCGCTTCGATCATCGTGCTCTCCGTGATCCGCTCGCGCCAGGCGCGCTCAACGCTCGAGCATCCATTCGTGCGCCGGGTCGTTCTTGAAATGCCACTCCCGCTTCGGCCCCGCCATCACGTTCAGGTAGTACGAGTCGTAGCCGTGCGGCACGACGACCGGGTGATAGCCGCGCGGCACCAGCACGACGTCGTGGTCCTCGACCGCGAGGGCTTCGTCGATCGAGCGGTCGTCGGTGTAGACGCGCTGGAAGGCAAAGCCCTGCCCAGGGTTCAGACGATGATAATAGGTTTCCTCGAGCGAGCTCTCGGCCGGCAGGTTGTCGGTGTCGTGCTTGTGCGGCGGATAACTCGACGAATGCCCGCCCGGCGTAACGACTTCGACCACCAGCAGACGCTGGGCCGGCTCGGTCTGCGGCAGGATGTCGCAGACGTAGCGTGTGTTGCTGCCCTCGCCGCGGGCGAATCGCTTCATCGAGTTGGGCTCGATCAGGCGCGCCGGGCCGCCTGCGGTCGCCGGCGCGCTGCCGACGCCGATTTCCGCCGCGGTCTGTGCGACGATCGTCGCGCGCTCGCCGGGCGGCAGGTACACCGCGTGTGGCGCGCGATCGTCGAACACGCTCGCGCGGCCGCCGACGTCGCGCCAGGTCGCCCCGCCGGTCTCGACGCTCACGCGGCCGCTCAGGACGACGATGCAGGCCTCGGCGTCGGGCAGCGCCACCGCCAGCGTTTCGTTCGCAGCGAGGCGGTGCGCCGCGAAGCCGACGTAAGTCCATCCGGCCGACTGCGGCGTGACTCGCACGATGTCGCGGCCGGCTTTTCGTCCCTTCACCAGCAGGCTCATGCCGCTTTGCTCCTGCTCAAGCGATCGACCAGCTCGCGCAAATGGCGGTACCCAATTTCGGCGTACCGATAGCTGGGAGCGACGGCCGGATCCTGCTCGGCCTCGACGACCAGCCAGCCCTGGTAGCCGTGCGCGTGCAAGAGCGCGAGCAGCGCGCCGAAGTCGACCGCGCCGTCGCCGGGCACGGTGAACGCGCCGTTGATCACCGACTCGAGAAAACTCCAGTGGCGGTTCCGCGCCAGCGCGAGCACCTGCGGCCGCACGTCCTTGCAGTGCACGTGACACACCCGGCGCACATGCTTCGCCAGCTTCGCGACCACGTCGCCGCCGGCGAAGCCCATGTGCCCGCTGTCGAACAGCAGGCCCACTTCGTCGCCGGTCAGCGCCATCAGCCGGTCGACGTCGGTCGGCGCCTGCACGTATGCGCCCATGTGGTGGTGGTAGGCCAGGCGCACGCCGTGGGTGAGCGTGTGGCGCGCGAAAGCGGTGACGCGTTCGCCGTACTCGCGCCACTGCGCGTCGCGGAAAAACCGCGGCCGTTTGTACAAGGGCTGCGCCGCGCCCTGGATGCTGTCGGCAACCTCGCCGTAGACCATCACCTTGGCGCCGTTGTCGGCCAGCAGCCGCAGGTGCGCATCGACCGCGCCGATCTCGTCGGCGACCGAACGGCGCGCGAGTCGCCCCGAATACCATCCGGAGACGAGCGCGAGACCATGGGCGCCGAGCACGCGGGCCAATGCCTTCGACTCGCGCGGGAACTTGTTGCCCAGCTCGAAGCCTTCGTAGCCGATCGCCTTGCCTTCGGCGAGCGCGACCTCGAGCGGCGTCTCGCCGCCGAGCGAGGGCAGGTCGTCGTTGCTCCATGAAATAGGGTTGATGCCGATCCTGACCTGGAAGCCGCCGCTCATGGCTTCTGTTGCTTCCGGTCCTGTTCGTAGGCCCGGCGCGCGCGGCGCACTTCCTCGCGGTCGGACACCTCGGGCACCGCGACGTCCCACCACCAGCCGCCCTCCTCGGTCGTCCGGTGCGGGTCGGTCTCGATGGCGATGACGTAGCTGCGCGACGCGGCGCGGGCGCGTTGCAGCGCGGCCTCGAGCTCGGGAACGGTCTTTACGTTCTCAGCCAGCGCGCCGAGTGCGGCGGCGTGCGCCGCGAAGTCGATCGCGGGCGCGCCGTCCGGACCCTGCACGCAATCGTCGAACAGGTTGTTGAATCCTGCGCCGCCGCACGCGCGCTGCAGCCGGTCGATGCAGCCGTAACCGCGGTTGTCGAGCACGACGACGACGAGTTTCATGCCCAGCAGCGCCGAGGTCGCGATCTCGCTGTTGAGCATCAGGT
>JBOIGD010000299.1:0-4620 GCA_050742615.1 Casimicrobiaceae bacterium
GTGGTATGTCGTGCACGCGTATTCCGGCTTCGAAAAGAGCGTGCAGCGTACGTTGCTCGAGCGCATCAAGCGTTCTGAGCTGCAGGAGCAGTTCGGCAAGATCCTCGTGCCGGTCGAGGAAGTCGTCGAGATGAAAAGCGGCCAGAAGGCGATCTCGGAGCGCAAGTTCTTTCCCGGGTACGTGCTGGTCGAGATGGAGATGACCGACGACACCTGGCACCTGGTGAAGAGCACGCCGAAGGTGACCGGTTTCGTCGGCGGCACGGCTAACAAGCCGACGCCGATCACGCAAAAGGAAGTCGACGCGATACTGCGCCAGGTGCAGGAGGGCGTCGAGAAGCCGCGCCCGAAGGTGCTGTTCGAGATGGGCGAGGCAGTCCGCGTCAAGGAGGGCCCGTTCACCGATTTCCACGGCAACGTCGAGGACGTGAACTACGAAAAGAGCAAGCTGCGCGTCTCGGTCACGATTTTCGGGCGATCGACGCCGGTCGAGCTGGATTTTTCGCAGGTCGAGAAAGCTTGATAGTCCGTCACGCTGCGCGTGGCGGACTATCTGTCCGGCTCCGTGCTGAACGGGGTGAGCCGTTGAAGCCGTAAACCCGGGGAGGGCGACAACGCCCGCTTGCACCCACCAGGAGAAACTGAGATGGCAAAGAAAATAATCGGGTACATCAAGCTGCAGGTGCCGGCGGGCAAGGCGAACCCGAGCCCGCCGATCGGGCCTGCGCTCGGCCAGCGCGGCTTGAACATCATGGAATTCTGCAAGGCGTTCAACGCCCAGACGCAGAAGCTCGAGGCCGGATTGCCGATTCCGGTGGTGATTACCGCCTTCGCCGACAAGAGCTTCACGTTCGTGATGAAAACGCCGCCCGCGACGGTGCTGATCATGAAGGCCGCGAAGGTCGACAAGGGCAGCAGCAAGCCGCACACCGACAAGGTGGGAAAACTCACTCGCGCCCAGGCCGAGGAAATCGCGAAGACCAAGACGCCCGACCTGACCGCCGCCGATCTCGACGCCGCCGTGCGGACGATCGCCGGCAGCGCGCGCAGCATGGGCATCACCGTCGAAGGGGTGAAGTGATCATGGCAACTCCAGCCGGCAAGGGCACCCCGCGCCTGTCCAAGCGCATGAAGGTGGTGCGCGGCAAGATCGACCACGTGAAGTCGTACCCGCTCGACGAGGCGCTGAAGCTCGTCAAGGAAACCGCGACGGCCAAGTTCGACGAGTCGGTCGACGTGGCGGTCAATTTGGGCGTCGACGCCAAGAAGTCGGACCAGACGGTCCGCGGCTCGGTGGTGCTGCCGGCGGGCACCGGCAAGAAGGTACGCGTGGCCGTGTTCGCCCAGGGCGACAAGGCCACGATCGCGACCGAGGCGGGCGCCGACATCGTCGGCTTCGACGATCTGGCCGCCAAGGTCAAGGAAGGCTTTATGGATTTCGATGTCGTGATCGCCACGCCGGACGCGATGAAGGTCGTCGGCCAGCTCGGGCAGATCCTGGGCCCGCGCGGCCTGATGCCCAATCCGAAGGTCGGCACGGTGTCGGCCGACGTCGGCACGGCGGTCAGGAACGCCAAGGCCGGTCAGGTGCAATATCGCACCGACAAGGCCGGGATCATTCAGTGCACGATCGGGCGGGCGTCGTTCACGCCCGACCAGCTGAAAACGAATCTGATGGCGCTGATCGAGGCGCTGAACAAGTCGAAGCCGCAGGGCACGAAAGGGATCTACCTGAGGAAGGTCAGCCTTTCGAGCACGATGGGCGCCGGTGTGCGGGTCGATTCGTCGGCCTTCGCGCAGCCCGCGCACGCATGAACATGATCGCGTAACAGGCGGAGGGAAGCAGAGGCGCGAAACGAATTTGAGGGAACGCGGGATCGGCGATGCAAGATCGGAAGTCGGGTCGTTTTCTGATACCCGATTCCCGAGCTCTGATTACCGATGCGGCGCGCCGTCAAAGACCGCAGGAGCTTTGGCTTAAACCAGGGTAGTTGGCCGGCGTGAGGGGTCGTTCGGATCCCGATACCCGACCTCTGATCCCTGATCCGGCGCAGATGGTGTCCCTAAGGCAGGATTTTTTCCTGACGTAAGGTCACCGCGGGGACCGTCCGGAGAATCGGGCGGCATGGAATCGAAGGTGGCCAGGCTGCCTGGTTCCGAAATGATGGAGGTAGACCTTGGGTCTCAATCTGCAGCAGAAGCAAACGGTAGTCGCGGAAGTGGCAAAACAGGTCGCGGGCGCGCAGGCCATCGTGCTGGCCGAGAACCGCGGCATGGCGGTCGCCGACATGACGAAGCTTCGTGCGAAGGCGCGGGCTTCCGGCGTGTACTTCCGGGTGGTGAAGAACACCCTGGTGCGCCGTGCGGTGGCCGAGACGCCGTTCGCCTCGCTGGCCGACAGGATGGTCGGCCCGCTGGCGTACGGCATCGGCGCCGATCCCGTCGCCGTGGCGAAGGTGCTGAATGACTTCGCCAAAGGCAACGAGAAGTTCGTCATCGCCGGCGGCGCGATGCCCGGCCAGCGGATGTCGGCGAAGGAGATTTCCGCGCTGGCGTCGCTGCCTTCGCGCGAGGAATTGATCGCCAGGCTGCTCGGCACGATGCAGGCGCCGATCGTCAAGCTGGTCCGGACGATGAACGAAGTTCCGGCCAGATTCGCGCGGACGCTGGCGGCCGTGCGCGACGCCAAGGCGGCGGCCGGCTGACGCGGCCGCGCGACGACTACCGAATACTCAACCCTACGATTCAGGAGAAACGAAATGGCTGTCGCACAAGTTGAAATCCTCGACAAGATCGCGTCGATGACCGTGCTGGAGCTCTCCGAGCTCATCAAGGCGATGGAGGATAAGTTCGGCGTTTCCGCCGCTGCCGCCGTCGCCGCCGCCGCGCCGGCCGCTGCGGCCGCGGCTCCGGCTGCCGAGGAGCAGACCGAGTTCACCGTCGTACTCTCGGCGATCGGCGACAACAAGGTCAACGTGATCAAGGCCGTACGCGAGATCACCGGGCTAGGGCTGAAAGAAGCCAAGGACCTTGTCGACGGCGCCCCGAAGCCGGTTAAGGAAGGCATCAACAAGGCCGACGCGGAAGCGGCGAAAAAGAAGCTCGAAGACGCCGGCGCGAAGGTCGAGGTCAAGTAACGCGAGTGAGCGCGGAGCAGGGGCCCCGCGAAGCGGGGCAGGAGCGGCGGGCCCGGCGAAAACCAGTGCCCGTCGCCTTCGCCTCGGGGAACGCGACTCTCGTTTCCAGATGCCGAAGACAAGCGAGTTCTGCGACGCCCCTTGAATATCGGGCTGGCGGCCGCATGTAAGCTTGCTTGTCTTCGTCTTCTGAACCGACTGCAGAAGACAGGTTTGGTCGGACGGTGCAGTCCAGGACCGTCGTCCGCCAGCGGTTGGTAGTGGCCAACCACCATCCCAAGGGGCGCAAGGCCCCGCATCAGTCGATGAACCAAGGGCGACGCGTCAGCCGCTTCCGGCTGTTGCCGACGCGCGCCCCGAAAAGCTCGCCCGAGAGGTCAAGGCCCATGGCTCAGTACTCGTTCACCGAAAAGAAACGCATCCGCAAGAGCTTCGCCAAGCGCGCAAGCGTGCTGCCGGTGCCGTTCCTTCTGGAAACCCAGCTCAACTCGTATCGCGCCTTCCTGCAGGAGCTGACGCCGATGGAAGCGCGGAAGAACGAGGGATTGCAGGCGGCTTTCACGTCAATCTTCCCGATCTCCAGCCACTCGGGCAATGCCAGGCTGGAGTTCGTCGGCTACTCGCTGCTGCCGCCGGCCTTCGACGTCACCGAGTGCCAGCAGCGCGGACTCACCTACTGCTCGGCGCTGCGCGCCAAGGTCCGGCTGATCCTGATGGACAAGGAGGCGCCCAAGGAGACGGTCAAGGAAGTCAAGGAACAGGAAGTCTACATGGGCGAGATCCCGCTGATGACCGACAACGGCTCGTTCGTCATCAATGGCACCGAGCGGGTGATCGTGTCGCAATTGCACCGCTCGCCGGGCGTGTTCTTCGAGCACGACCGGGGCAAGACGCACAGCTCGGGCAAGCTGCTGTTCTCGGCGCGGGTGATTCCCTACCGCGGCTCCTGGCTCGACTTCGAATTCGATCCGAAGGACTACCTGTATTTCCGCGTCGACCGGCGCCGCAAGATGCCGGTGACGACGCTGCTCAAGGCGATCGGCCTGTCCAACGAGGACATCCTCAAGCAGTTCTTCGCGTTCGACACCTTTCATCTGGCGAAGAAGGGGTCACAGATGGACCTGGTGCCGGAGCGGCTGCGCGGCGAGGTCGCCAAGTTCGACGTGCACGGCAAGGACGGCAAGGTGGTGGTGCCGAAGGACAAGCGCATCACCGCCCGTCATATCCGCGACCTGGCCGACGGCGGCGTGAAGAAAATCGCCGTGCCGAACGACTATCTGGTCGGGCGCAACCTGGCCGAAAACGTGGTCAACAAGGACACCGGCGAAATCCTCGCCTCGGCCAACGACGAGATCACCGAGGAACTGCTGGCCAAGCTGCTCGAGACCGGGGTGGCCAAGATCCACACGGTCTACGTCAACGACCTCGATCAGGGACCGTACATCGCGCAGACGCTGAAGATGGACGACACCCCCGACCAGAC
>JBOIGD010000300.1:0-13356 GCA_050742615.1 Casimicrobiaceae bacterium
ACGGCAAGCCGGTCGAGCAGGTGTTCGTCCTGCTCGTCCCCGAGCAGGCGACCGAGGAGCACCTGCAACTCCTGTCGGAGCTCGCGCAGATGTTCGGCGAGCGGTCGTTTCGCGAGCAGGTCGCCCGCGCGGCCGATGCGGCCGAGGTGCACCAGGCTTTCGCCGACTGGCAGCCCGAACCGCAATGAACGACGCCGGCGCCATGCGGCAGGTGAGCATCGAGCGCCTGATTGCCGAGAATCAGGAGCGGCTGGGCATGACCTGGCTCGCAGGCAGGCAGGGCGGCAACCGCGTGCTTACCGGCGAGGCGGCGCTGAAGCCCACGATCGGCCAGGTCGGCCACATGAACTTCATCCACCCGTTCCGCGTGCAGATGATCGGTGCCGCCGAAGCGAGCTATCTGCGCGGCCTGCCGGAAGACGCGCTGCAGCAATCGATCGCGCGCCTGTTCACCACCGACCTGGCAGCGATCATCGTCGCCAACGGCGAGGAAATCCCGAAATATCTTCTCGACGCCTGCGATCAGCATCACATGGCGCTGCTGACGTCGCCGCAGCCTTCACCGCACGTCGTCGACGTGATCCGACTCTACCTGTCGCGCATGCTCGCCGAGTCGACGTCGCTGCACGGCGTGTTCCTCGACGTGCTCGAGATGGGCGTCCTGATCACGGGAGCGTCGGCGATCGGCAAGAGCGAGCTGGCGCTCGAGCTCATTTCGCGGGGCAACGGGCTGGTCGCCGACGACATCGTCGAGCTGTACCGCATTTCCCCGGACACGCTCGAGGGCCGCTGTCCCGCGGTGCTCAAGGATTTTCTCGAGGTGCGGGGCATCGGCGTGCTCAACATCCGGACGATCTTCGGCGAGACCGCGGTGCGGCCGCGGAAGCTCCTCAAGCTGATGGTCCACCTCGAGGACCACAGCAACGAGCAATTCTCCGACCTCGACCGGCTGCAGGTCAGCGCGACGTACGAGGAGATCCTCGGCGTCCCGATCCGCAAGGTGACGATTCCGGTCGCGGCCGGGCGCAACCTCGCGGTGCTGGTCGAGGCCGCGGTGCGCAACTTCGTGCTCAATCAGCGCGGCATCGACAGCACCAAGGAGTTCATCGAGCGGCAGCAGAAGCTCATGGAAGACGGCGGCTGACGCGATGCGCCGTCGTGCGCCGCAGCGGGCGCGTCGCCCGGATGGCCCAGCGTGGACCTGGTCCTGATCGGCGGCGTTTCGGGGTCTGGCAAGAGCGTCGCGTTGGCGGCGCTCGAGGACAGCGGCTACTACGCGGTATCCAACCTGCCGTCGACGCAGCTCGCGGCCCTGCTCGACCACCTGAAGCGGTCGCAGCAGGAGCGCGTGGCCATCGCGCTCGACGTCAAGACCGATCCCGCCCTCGAGGGCCTGCAGGCCGCGATCGATGCCGCGCGCGCCGATGCCTGGAAGGTGCGCTTCGTCTATCTGGACGCCAAGATCGAGACGCTGGTCAAGCGCTTTTCGGAAACTCGGCGGCGGCACCCGTTCTCGAACGACGAGCGGACGCTGCGCGAAGCGATCGAATTCGAACGGGCGCGGCTGGCCGACATCCGCTCGCTGGGTTACAGCTTCGATACCAGCGACCTGCCCGCAGCCGCATTGCGCCGCTGGGTCAAGGATTTCATCAGCGTCGATCCGTCGCGGATGACCTTGCTGTTTCAGTCATTCGGATACAAGCACGGCGTGCCGCTCGATGCCGACCTGGTGTTCGACGTGCGCTGCCTGCCGAATCCGCATTACGAGCCCGCGCTCGCGCCGCTCACCGGCAGGGATGCGGCGGTCATCAGCTACCTCGAGAGTCACCCGGAGGTCGAGCGCATGTACACCGACATCTACCATTTCGTCGCGAGCTGGCTGCCCGACTACGCGCGCGACAATCGCAACTACCTGACCGTGGGCATCGGCTGCACCGGCGGCCGCCACCGCTCGGTCTATCTGGCGGAACGGCTGGCGCAGGCCTTCGGCGGACGTTACCAGGTGCATACGCGCCATCGCGAGATCGGCTGAACGTCGAACGGCCGATCCGGCTGCGCCGTCGCCGACCGGGCGCCGTATCCGGCGGCGCGCGTTGCGCTAGAATCCCCCAATGACCGGGACGAAAACCGTCACCCTCGCCTTTACCGGCGCGTCCGGGCTGCCCTACGGCTTGCGCCTGCTCGAATGCCTGCTGGCGGTACGCACGCGCGTCTTCCTGCTGTATTCGCCGTCGGCACAGATCGTCGCCAGGCAGGAGCTCGAGCTCACGCTGCCGACCCAGCCGGCCGCCGCGGCAAGCTATTTCGCCGAACGCTACCACGCGCAGCCGGGACAGCTGACGGTGTTCGGTCGCGAGGACTGGATGAGCCCGGTCGCGTCGGGCTCGAATCCGGCCGACGCGATGGCGGTCTGCCCGTGCAGCATGGGAACGCTGGGCGCGATCGCGGCGGGACTCGCCGACAACCTGATCGAGCGCGCGGCCGACGTGATGCTCAAGGAGAGGCGAGCGCTGGTGCTCGTGCCACGCGAGACGCCGCTGTCGACGATCCATCTGGAGAACATGCTGAAGCTTTCGCGAGCGGGCGCGGTGATCCTGCCGCCGTCTCCCGGTTTCTACGGCCACCCCCAGACGATCGAGGACATGGTCGATTTCGTGGTCGCACGCATCCTCGATCAGCTCGGCGTCGAGCACGCGCTCGGTCCCCGCTGGGGCACGGCGCGTGCCACGCCGCCGCTGGTCGAACGCGCCTAGTCCTCCGATGCTGCCCTTCCGGCGCGGCGCGCCGCCGCGCGAGGCGCTGACGCTGGCGCTGTTTCCGCTGAAGACCGTGCTGTTCCCGGGCGGCATGCTGCCTCTGAAGGTGTTCGAGCAGCGTTACATCGACATGATCAAGCGCTGTCTCGCCGACGACCAGCCGTTCGGCGTGTGCCTGCTGATCCGCGGCGAGGAAGTGGCGCGGCGCGACGTGGCGGACCCGCCGGAGTTCGCGCCGATCGGCACGCTGGCACGCATCACCGCGTGGGACATGCCGCAGCTCGGCATCCTGCAATTGAAGACCATGGGCGGCACGCGCTTCCAGGTGCAGACGCATCGCGTGGCCGACGACGGCCTGGTACTGGCGACGGCGACGACGCTCGTTCCCGAGCCGCGCCTGCCGCTGCCGGAGGTCCATCGGCCGCTGGCGGACCTGCTCGAGCTGATGATCAAGCGCGTCGGCCGCGAGAACTTTGCCGGCGAGCCGGCGCTGGACGATGCCTCGTGGGTCGGCTATCGGCTCGCCGAGCTCCTGCCGCTGCCGGCGGCGATCAAGCAGACGATGCTCGAGATAAACGACAGCGAGGTGCGGCTGAAGGCGATCGCGCAGTTCCTCAAGCAGCAGGATCTGCTCTAGTTTGCTGAGTCAGAAATTCGCTCGATAGTTCGCGGCGGCTTGGTCCGCCATGCGTTGCTCGACCTCACCGTAGCACGAGCTGCGGTCTCGGTCTCGCGCCTTGCCTGACGGCCCAATCCATTCGCTCCTTTATCGTCGGAACTTCTGACTCGGCACACTAGCCCGCGATCGGCCACCGCTGTGCACGCGGCGGCAGCCGCTGGCGCGGACGGAGAGCGGCGCGTGCCCGCTGTCGCTCGTGCCCCTCCCGGCCGGATCGGCATCGCACCCGCTGCTATACTTTACGGTCGAGCGGCATGGCGGGAAAGCACCATGGCAGGCCACAGCAAATGGGCGAACATCAAGCACAAGAAGGCCGCCACCGACGCCAAGCGCGGCAAGATTTTCACGCGCCTGATACGCGAGATCACCGTCTCTTCCAAGCTCGGCGGCACCGACGTCTCGACCAATCCGCGGCTGCGGCTCGCCGTCGACAAGGCGATGGACAACAACATGCCGAAGGACACGATCGAGCGCGCGATCAAGCGCGGCTCGGGCGGCGCCGACGATGCGAGCTATGAGGAAATCCGCTACGAAGGCTACGGCATCAACGGCGCGGCGGTGATCGTCGACTGCCTGACCGACAATCGCACGCGGACCGTTGCCGACGTGCGCCATGCGTTCTCCAAATTCGGCGGCAATCTCGGCACCGACGGGTCGGTCGCGTTCCTGTTCCGGCATTGCGGGCAGATCCTGTTCGCGCCGGGCACCGAAGAGAACCGGCTGATCGAGGCCGCTCTCGAGGCCGGCGCCGAGGACGTGCTGAGCCACGACGACGGCTCGGCGGAAGTGATCACCGCGCCGGCCGATCTCGTTTCCGTCAGGCAGGCGCTCGCCCGAGCCGGGCTCGCGTCCGACTTCGCCGAAGTGACGATGAAGCCGACGGTGGAAGTCGAGTGCAAGGGCGAGGACGCCGCGCGCATGCAGAAATTGCTCGACGCGCTCGAAGCGCTCGACGACGTCCAGGAGGTGTATACGACCGCGGTCATCGAGGAAACATGAGCACAGAAGCCAGTCACCCGCGACGGATTCTGGGCATCGATCCCGGCCTCCGGGTGACGGGCTTTAGTTCCGGCATAACATTCGCCTGCGGCGCATGTTAGCCTCCACAGAAGCCAGTCACCCGCGACGGATTCTGGGCATCGATCCCGGCCTCCGGGTGACGGGCTTTGGCGTGATCATCTGCAGCGGCAACCGGCTGCAGTACGTGGCCAGCGGCTGCATCCGCAATGCGTCCGGCGAATTGCCCGAGCGCCTCAAGCTCATCCTGCACGATCTTGCCAGCGTCATCGGCTCGCACCTGCCGACCGAAGTCGCGGTCGAGAAGGTATTCGTCAACGTCAATCCGCAGTCGACCTTGCTGCTGGGCCAAGCGCGCGGCGCGGCGATCGCCGCCGCGGTCTTGGCCGAGCTGCCGGTCAGCGAATACACGGCCCTGCAGATCAAGCAAGCGGTCGTAGGCCACGGCAAGGCCGCGAAGGAGCAGGTTCAGGAGATGGTCAGACGCCTGCTGGCGCTGCCCGCCGCGCCTTCGGCCGATGCCGCCGACGCCCTGGCCTGCGCGATCTGCCATGCGCACGGCGGTGCGGGCATCGGCGGGCTGCGGCGCGGGGGCTACCGCGTCCGGCGCGGCCGCATCCTTTGATCGAGCGCTGGCCACACGCCGTCATCTTCGACATGGACGGCCTGATGCTCGACACCGAGTCGCTGGCCCTGCGCGCGTGGGAACACGCCGCGCGGGGCCTGGCGTGCGAGTTCGATCTCGGTCTGTGCCGCCAGATGGTCGGACGCAATTTCGGCGATTGTGCGGCCCTGATCCGCGATCGGCACGGCCAGGACTATCCGGTCGACGACCTGACGCGCGCCTGGTCCGCTGCGTACGATGCGCTGGTCGCCGCCGAGGGCGTGGCGGTGAAGCCGGGCCTGACCGAGATTCTGGATCTGCTCGATGAGCGCGGCACGCCAAAAGCGGTGGCGACCTCGACGCGGCGCGAACGTGCGCGCGCCAAGCTCGACGAAGCCGGCCTGCGGCACCGTTTTGCCGTGCTCGTCGGCGGCGACGAAGTCCCGCGCGGCAAACCCGCGCCGGACATTTTTCTCGCCGCTGCCGCGAGGCTCGGCGTCGAACCCGCGAACTGCGTCGTGCTCGAGGACTCGGAGCCCGGCGTCATCGCCGCCTGGGCGGCCGGCATGATCCCGGTCATGGTGCCCGATCTCCATCCGCCGAGCGCCGCGCTACTCGAACGCAAGCCGCTGGTCCTGGCCTCGCTTTCCGCCGTGGCCGCGCACCTGCGCGCGATCGGAACGTGATCGCGGAGCCCGGCCCCGCGGCGAGCACTCGTGCATGCGATAATTCGCGCCATGCGCCGGATTCCCCCTCCCGATGCACGCGCGACCGGACGATCGGCGGACGCGAGAGCGCTCACAGCGATGGCGCCACCGCGATGATCGGCCGCCTGGCGGGCACCCTGCTCGAAAAGAACCCACCGCAGATCCTGCTCGACGTCCAGGGTATCGCGTACGAGGTCGACGTGCCGATGAGCACGTTCTACAACCTGCCCAACATCGGCGACAGGCTCACCTTGTTCACGCATCTGGTCGTACGCGAGGATGCGCATCTGCTGTTCGGATTCGCCTCCGAGAGCGAGCGCCGCGCATTCCGCCAGCTGATCCGGATAAGCGGCGTCGGTGCGCGGATCGCCCTTGCCGTGCTTTCCGGCCTGTCCGTCGCCGAGCTTGCGCAGGCGGTCAGCATGCAGGACAGCGGCCGGCTCATCAAGATTCCCGGCATCGGCAAGAAGACGGCCGAGCGGCTGCTGCTCGAGCTCAAGGACAAGCTCGGCGTCGATCTGACGACCGCAGTCGGCGTGCACCGTCCGGCCCCGGCGGCCGCCGACGTATTGAACGCGCTGCTGTCGCTCGGCTACAGCGCCAAGGAAGCGGCGAACGCGGTCAAGCAGCTGCCCGAAGGCATCGCGGTCGGCGATGGCATCCGGCAGGCACTGAAGCTGCTGGCCAAGGCATAATGAACCGATGATCGAGACCGACCGCCTGATCGCAGCCGCTCCGGTGAGCCCGCAGGAAGAAGTACTCGAGCGCACGCTCCGCCCGCGCGCGCTCGACGAATACGTCGGCCAGGAAAAGATTCGCGGCCAGCTTTCGATCTTCATCGAGGCGGCGAAGAAGCGCAAGGAAGCGCTCGATCACGTCTTGCTGTTCGGTCCGCCGGGCCTCGGCAAGACCACGCTTTCGCACATCATCGCGCACGAGCTCGGCGTCAACCTGCGGCAGACCTCGGGCCCGGTGCTCGAGCGCGCCGGCGACCTGGCGGCTCTGCTGACCAATCTCGAGCCGCACGACGTGCTGTTCATCGACGAGATCCATCGCCTGTCGCCGGTCGTCGAGGAGATACTTTATCCGGCCCTCGAGGACTACAAGATCGACATCATGATCGGCGAGGGGCCGGCCGCCCGCTCGGTCAAGCTGGATCTGCAACCCTTCACGCTGGTCGGCGCGACCACGCGTGCCGGCATGCTGACCAATCCGTTGCGCGACCGCTTCGGCATCGTCGCCAGACTCGAGTTCTACACGCCCGAGGAGCTGACCCGCATCGTCACGCGGTCGGCCCGCCTGCTCGACATCCCGATCGAGGCCGAGGGGGCGATCGAAATCGCGCGGCGATCCCGCGGCACACCGCGCATTGCCAATCGGCTGCTGCGGCGCGTGCGCGATTTCGCCGAGGTGCGGGCGGCGGGCAACATCACCCGCGCGGTCGCCGACCAGGCGCTGCAGATGCTCGACGTGGACGCGATGGGACTGGACGTCATGGACCGGAAGCTCCTGCGCTGCGTACTCGACAAGTTTGCCGGCGGGCCGGTCGGCATCGACAACCTGGCAGCGGCGATAGGCGAGGAGCGCGACACGATCGAGGACGTGCTGGAGCCGTTCCTGATCCAGCAGGGGCTCGTGCAACGCACCAACCGCGGCCGCATCGCCACCGCGCTCACGTACCGGCACTTCGGCCTCGCCCCGCCGGCGGCCGCCGGTGAGCTCTTCAGCGAATGACGGCGGCGCGGCCCCGACCCTTTCGCTGGCCGGTTCGCGTTTATTATGAGGATACCGACGCCAACGGGGTCGTCTACTACGCGAACTACCTCAAGTACCTGGAGCGCGCCCGGACCGAATGGATCGGCGCGATGGCGATGGGCCTGCGCTGGCTGGAAGGCGAACATGGCGCGGTTTTCGTTGTCCATCGGCTGGAGATCGACTACCTGCGGCCGGCGCGGCTGGGTGACACGCTCGACGTCACCGTCGCGGTCGCCGAGCATGGCGGCAGCCGGCTCGCCGTCCTGCAGCAGGTGCTTCGCGACGGCGAGGTCCTGGCGGACGCCCGCGTGGCGCTCGCCTGCGTGCGCCGGGACAGCATGCGGCCGGCGCGAATCCCGGCGCCGCTGATCAAACAATTCGAGGGCGAAGCTTGAACCTGCATCCTGATCTTTCGTTCGTCGCGATGGTCGCGCACGCCAGTGTCGTGGTGCAGGCCGTCATGGTGCTGTTGCTGCTGCTCTCGCTGTGGTCGTGGTGGCAGATCTTCCTGAAGATGTTCGCGCTGCGGCGCGCCGAATCGGGCACCGACGCCTTCGAGGACGAGTTCTGGAAGGGCGGCGACCTGAACGCGCTGTACCAGCGCGCGAGCCAGTCGCGCGACGGCGGGGCGCTGGAGCGGGTCTTTTCCGCCGGCTTCCGCGAATTTTCCAAGCACCGCAAGCAGGGATCGTCGTCGGCGGCGACGATGGACAGCGCGCGTCGCGCGATGCGCGCGTCGTACCAGCGCGAGATCGACGCGCTGGAAGCGAACCTCTCGGGGCTTGCGACCGTCGGCTCGGTCAGTCCCTACATCGGACTGTTCGGCACCGTGTGGGGGATCATGAACGCATTTCGCGGCCTGCAGAACGTCAGTCAGGCGACGCTTGCGCAGGTCGCGCCCGGGATCGCCGAGGCGCTGATCGCGACCGCGCTCGGGCTGTTCGCCGCGATTCCGGCGGTCGTCGCGTACAACCGGTATACGCACGACGTCGACCGGCTGGCGACGCGCTTCGAAACGTTCATCGAGGAATTCTCGAACATCCTGCAGCGGCAGGGGTGAGGCGATGCGCCGTCCGCGCAAAGCGATCAACCAGATCAACGTCGTTCCCTACATCGACGTGATGCTGGTGCTGCTGGTGATCTTCATGATCACCGCGCCGCTCATCACGCCGGGCGAGATCACGTTGCCCAGCGTCGGAAGCCCGCTGACCACACCGGTGGCTCCGATGGAGATACGGATCAATCGCGATCAGGCGCTGTTTCTGAAGGAGGGATCGGCGTCGCCGATCCGCGTGTCGCGCGACGAGCTGATCGCGCGCATACAGGCGCGGCAGAAGCAGGCGCCCGGATTGCCGGTGGTGATCAGCGCGGACAAGGACGTGCGCTACGAGTCCGTCGTCGAAGTGCTCGACATGCTGCAGCGAAACAAAGTGAGCAAGGTGGGCCTGCTCGCGCGCCGGCAGCCGGGCTGATCCGTCGTGCCTCCGTCGCGCCCGGCTCCCGGCTGGTCGGTCGGCAAGTGGATCGCCGCGATCCTCGCCGTCGCCGTGCATCTTGCATTCGTCGTCTTCCTCGTCTTCAGTGTCGACTGGCAGAACCGCGAGCCCGAGCCGGTGAGCGTCGAGCTCTATGCGCCGCAACCGGTGACCCCGAAGGCAGTGGCCCCGGTGCCGCGGCCGCCGAAGCCGGAGCCTGAGCCGCCGAAACCCCAGCCCGAGCCGCCGAAGCCGGAGCCCGAGCCGCCCAAACCCGCGCCCGAACCGCCGAAGCCCATCGCCAAGCCCGAGCCGCCGCCACCGACCAAGGCGGAGATCGCGCTGAAGGAGAAGCAGGAACAGCAGCGCAAGAAGGAGCAGGCGGAACGCGAGCGCAAGGAAAAAGAACGGATCGAAGCGGAAAAAAAGAAGCTCGAGGAGAAGCGGCTCGCCGAGGTGCGGGAGCGGCAGAAGCGGGAAGCGGACGCGCTGATGGCGCTGGCGGCCCGCGAGCAGGCGGTCGCGGCGCGCGCCGCCGACGCGGCGCGGGCCAGGGCCAACGAGGACTACATTCGACGCATCCAGGCCAAGGTCAAGGGTTATGTCGTCGTGCCACCCGAGATCGCCGGCAACCCGGAGGCGATCTTCGATGTCGTGCAGTTGCCGACCGGTGAGATCATCGATACGCAGCTCAGGAAATCCAGCGGCAATCGCGCGTACGACGAAGCGGTGCAGCGCGCGATCATCAAGGCCTCGCCGTTGCCGCGCCCCGATGCGCCGGACCTGTTCCGGCGCAACCTGACGCTCAAGTTCCGGCCGCTGGATTGTCGCGCTTCCGGCGCCTGTATCGTGTGGCGGATATTCGTCCCGCATCTTCTTGTCGACCAGATGTATGGTCGCCCAACTCCAGTCGGGTCGCTGTTCGACCAAATGGCGCAGCGATACCGTGTATACCGATCGCGCCGTCGTCAACAGGACATTGCGTCCCTCGGCGTACTCGGACGTCGGCACGATCACCGTTTTCATTCCCAGCGGCTTGTCGGGACGCGAAGGCGGCGGCAGATACAGCCCCTCGAATCGCTCTCCCATCGTCGAGAGATCCAGGCCGTTGATGACGTAGCCCATGTCCTCGTTCACCCGCCGCTTCGCCGCCAGCGTCACCGCCACGACGCGCTCCGCGATGATGTTGACGCCGGCCTCCACCTCCTCGTTCGAGACCTTGTTGAGCCGCCGCACGACCCCCAGCAGCCAGCCATCGATATCCGACTGCCGCACCGCGACCAGCGCGCCCAGCGTCAGGCTCTGGCCGATGCCGCCGGTCGCGGCGATGCGGAGCCCGGCCACGCTGCGGTCCTTGACCTCCCAGGTCGGATCGGTCCACGACGAGAGGCTGACCGCGAGCGAATCGTCCTCGTTCGGGAGCCTGCGCCGGCCGCGCGGCGAGCCTGCCACCTCGAACACCTCGATCTGCTCCGTGCCGGCGCCGACCTCCGCCTGGTTGTCGCCCGCGGCGCGCGCCCCCAGGTCCTGGCAGATGCGCGAGAGCCCGATGCGCACGCGCGCCGATACGGCGACCGCCACGCGCGGGTCGCGCCGCAGCTCGGTTTGCATGACCGGCGCGACGGCCGGCTGGATCTTGCGCAGCACCGACAGCCGCTGCTGATTGATCGCGGCGATCGGACCCTGATCGGTGAGCTCCGCTTCGCGCAGCGCTGTGATCGCGCGCTCCATGCCGTCGGACAGCGCCGTGGTGTCGAGATAGCGCAGCACGGAACCGCGGTCGTTGCCGGTGCGGCGCACCAGCCCTTCCCGTCCGGCGAGGTCGACGAAAAATCCTTCCAGCGACCTGGGGATCTGCTCCAGCGCCAGGCGCCGGCTCCAGGCGCGCAACTGCGAGCTCGCCCAGTCGATCTCGGTCGGATTCAGGTTCCCGGTGTTGAGTTGGTGCACGAGCAGCACGTAAAGATATTCCTGCTCGACCGACCAGTGCTGTGCGGCCGACCCGGCCGCGGGCAGCGCCACCGCCTCCCTATCGCATTGCATCTCGCAGGCGCGGAGGTAGGCCTGATGCAGCTCGGTCCATTTCCCGGGGATCCAGCGCTCGTACTTGAATACCCGAAGCTTCGCGTCGGTGCCCTGGAAGTGCACGAAGCGCACGAATAAGAGCGGCAGCACGGCGCGCCAGCGCGCGTTGGCGGCCTGCGGCAGCGCGGCCTCGAGCGCCTGTTGATAGGCAAGCGTGAACGCCTGGCTCATCTCCCACAATGCCTGCCAGATGCGACCGGCGAGCTTGGGCGAGTTCTCGATGTTCTCGATGTACTGCTTGATCAATTGCCGCCGATCGGCGCCCAGCGCGGCGTCGACGAATTCGATGGCGGTGATGCGGCTCAGGTCGACCGGCCGCGGCGCCCCGCGCAAGGCCTCGAGGGCGCGGATCACGTGCTGCTGCCGCCCGATGACGTCGAGCGCGGGCAACTGCCGCAACCACGTCGCCGCCGCTTTGGAGCTCTGCAGCGGATCGCCCGAGTCCTTGCCCAGAGGAGTCAAAAATCCAAACATCGCTTTCATCGTACCAAGTTGGAGGCGTTGGCGCTGACCGGAGTTCTGCTTGTCGCCCGCGCCGGACGTCTGGCTCATGGCGATTCCGCCGGCCACGTTGCCGAATTGCGGGAGAACCGTGATTTATAGCTCAAATCCATCAGCCGCGCAAAAACCGCAGCCGGTTGGAGTAAAATCCAACCATCATCAACGATCGTAGCGCAGCGATCGCACGCCGCGATCATCCCGGAGGCCGAATTGTCCAGCGTTTCACTGCCGGCGCGGCATGGCGCGCGGGTGTTGCTTGCGATCATCGCGATGGCGTGCACGGCTGACTTGGCACTCGCACAAACGAGCGTCGGCAATGGGTCAGCCATGTCTAGCAAGATGGATGCCAAATTGAACGAATTGCAAAAGATCGACACGCGGCTGGGCACCGGCGCGGAAGCGGTGAAGGGTCAAGGGGTAGTTGTTCACTACACGGGCTGGCTCTACGCCGCAGCGGCGGCCGACCACAAAGGGGCGAAGTTCGATTCGTCCCGCGACCGGAACGAGCCCTTCACTTTTCCGTTGGGCGCGGGGCGCGTGATACGAGGCTGGGACGAGGGTGTGGCCGGCATGAAGGTCGGCGGGCTGCGCACGCTGATCATTCCGCCGGCGCTGGGCTACGGCAGCCGCGGCGCGGGTGGCGTTATTCCGCCCGACGCGACGCTTGTCTTCGACGTCGAGTTGCTCGACGTAAAACCGCGCTAGGCGACGCGATGCTGCCTCGCGACGCCGCACCGCCTCTGGTGCGGCGGCTCGAATATCGCCCGCCGTCGCATCTCGTCGACGCGGTGGAAGTCCGGTTCGATCTCCATCCGGATGCGACGAAGGTGTCCGCGCGCTTTGCCTACCGCAGAAACCCGTCGGCAGAAGCCGGCGCTGCATTGTTCCTCAACGGCGAGGAGCTCAAGCTGACCGGCATCGAGCTCGACGGCCGCGCGCTGGCGGCGGGCGACTACGCGCTTTCGCCCGCCGGGATCACCATTCCGCGATTGCCCGACGCGGGTGTACTGCACATCGAGTCGGAATGTGCCCCTGCCGGGAACACGGCGCTCGAAGGTCTGTACGTTTCTTCGGGGGTGTTCTGCACCCAGTGCGAGGCCGAGGGATTTCGCCGCATCGCGTTTTTTCCCGACCGGCCCGACGTTCTGGCGCGCTATACGGTCACCCTGGTTGCCGACCCGGCACGCTACCCGGTGCTGCTGTCCAACGGCAATCTCGTCGACCGCGGCGCCATGCCCGGCGACGGCGGCAGGCACTACGCGCGCTGGCACGACCCGTATCCGAAGCCCTCGTACCTGTTCGCGCTGGTCGCCGGCGACCTGGCGTCGCTCGACGGCGAATTCGTCACCGCGTCGGGGCGCAAGGTGGCGCTGCGCATTTTCTCGAAGGCGGCCAACCTCGGCCAATGCCGCCACGCGATGGCCGCGTTGAAGCGGGCGATGCGCTGGGACGAGCAGCGCTTCGGCCGCGAATACGATCTCGACACGTTCATGATCTTCTGTGCCGACGATTTCAACATGGGGGCGATGGAGAACAAGGGCCTCAACATCTTCAACAGCAACCTGCTGCTGGCCGACCCGCATACGGCCACCGATGCCGACTACTCGAGCATCGAAGGCGTGATCGCGCACGAATACTTCCACAACTGGACCGGCAATCGCGTCACCTGCCGCGACTGGTTCCAGCTTTCGCTGAAGGAAGGCCTGACGGTCTTTCGCGACCAGGAATATTCGAGCGACGTCGGCTCGCGCGCGGTCGAGCGCATCGAGGCGGTCGA
>JBOIGD010000301.1:0-14430 GCA_050742615.1 Casimicrobiaceae bacterium
GCCGCACCAGGGGCACGGGATCAGCAGCATGGCGAGCTCAGTGCGCCCATGGGTGCGGCCCGGCGCCTTTTTCGTCGATCAATTTGCCCTCGGCGAAGCGCTCCAGCGTGAACGCCGCGTTCAGCGGATGCGGCTCGCCGCGCGCCATCGTGTAGGCGTGCAGCCATCCCGACGCCGGCGTCGCCTTGAAGCCGCCGTAGCACCAGCCGCCGGTCATCGTCAGTCCAGCGACCGGAAGCCGCGCGATGATCGGGCTGCCGTCCATGGTCATGTCCATGATCCCGCCCCAGGTGCGAAGCTGCCGCAGCCGGCCGAAGCTCGGAAACAGCGCGAGGCACCCGGTGACGACATGCTCCAGCGCCGGGAGGTTGCCGCGCTGCGCATACGAGTTGTAGAAATCGAGATCGCCGCCCATCACCAGTTCGCCCTTGTCCGACTGGCTGATATAGAAGTGCACGACGCCCGAGCTGACCACCGTGTCGAGCACCGGCTTGACCGGCTCGGACACCATCGCCTGCAGCACGTGCGACTCGATCGGCAAGCGGATGCCGGCCATCGCCGCCAGTCGGCTCGAGTTGCCCGCGACCGCGATGCCCAGCTTGCGGGTCGCGATGAATCCCCGGGTCGTATCCACGCCGCTGATCGCGCCGGCCTCGAGGCGGATGCCGGTGACTTCGCAGTTCTGGATGATGTCGACCCCGAGCGCGTCGGCGGCGCGTGCATAGCCCCATGCCACCGCGTCGTGGCGCACCGTGCCGCCGCGTGGCTGTAGCAGGCCGCCGACGATCGGGAAGCGCGCCGTCGGCGAGGTATCGAGCTCCGGAATCCAGGCGGCGATCTCCTCGCGGCTCAGAAACTTCGCATCGATCCCGTTCAGACGCATCGCGTTGCCGCGGCGGATCGCCGCATCCATGTCGGCCGGCGAGTGCACGAGGTTCAGCACGCCGCGCGCACTGTACATGACGTTGAAGTTGAGTTCCTGCGACAGACGTTCCCACAGCTTCAGCGAGAACTCGTAGAAGTGCTCATTGGGGTCGAGGTGGTAGTTCGAGCGCACGATCGTCGTGTTCCGGCCGGTGTTGCCGCCGCCCAGCCAGCCTTTTTCCAGCACCGCGACGTTGCCGAAGCCGTGCTCCTTGGCGAGGTAATAGGCGGTGGCCAGGCCGTGGCCGCCGCCGCCGACGACGATCGCGTCGTAGGCGCGTTTCGGTTCGGGGCTCCGCCACGCAAGCGGCCAGTGCGCGTGGCCGGTGAGCGCGTTGCGGGCGAGGGAAAAGATCGAATAGCGCATCAGGGCTCGAGGGGCGTTTCAGCGGCCAACAAGTCGGCGGCAAAGTACCACGGCGCCGATGCTAACCGATCCCGGCACGGGCTCCTCGCCGCCATTGGCGGCGGCCATGATCGGAGGACGTTGGGCTGACGATCGCCGCGCTCCCGCTGCCCTGCCGGCGATCATCGTCCGGCGCTCGCCACGGGCCTTGCGCCGGGGACTCGCGCGCTCGCCACCGGAACCATCCATGCGGCGTAGCCCTGCGGGTCGCGGATGTTCGCGATCATCCGATCGAAATACGCGACCGCGGAATCGCGCGTGATCGGCGTGAGCTCGCCGATCGACTCGGCGTAGCCGTCACGCCAGGCCTCGAGGATGGCCGCGAAGGTCTCCCGCTCCACGCGCAGGGTGTCGACGACGACGTAATCGATGGCGATCGCCTCGAGCTGCATCGCGGCGAGAAGCCCGAAGACGTTGCGGCCGAGAAACAGGTCGGTGCCGGTCGCGGCGCCGAAGCGCGCCGGGGCGACATGCCAGAAATCCTGCGGGTCGGGCGATGCGCGCTGGAAATGGAGCATGCCGTAATCTTCCGCGATCAGATGCAGCCAGCCGCCGGGACGCGTGACCCGCGCGAGCTCGGCCAGCACCCGCTCGGGATGCGGAATCGAGTGCATCACGTGGCGGCACACGGTGAGGTCAAAACTGCGGTCGGCGGCGGCGAGCTCGTATACACTCTGGTGCTCGAACACCAGCCGCGGCGCGAGGCTCGCGTAGCGCGATCTGGCGAGATCCAGGTGCGCATCGATGATGTCGACGCCGAGCACGCGGGCGCTCGGGAAAAGCTCGGCCAGCCGCGAGGCGGCTTCGCCGGTGCCGCAGCCGGCATCGAGGATGCGCGCCTCGGCGGGCAGCGCGTAGCGGCGCAGCAGCGGGACCTCCTGCGGCCAGATGGCGCGCGCCTGCGCGGCGAGGTTGCGCACCATCGACTCGTCGGCCATCTGCCTGGCCTGCGGGTTGAGGTCGGTCACGAATGTCTCCCGGCAACGGGTGTTTGTCGCGCAAGCGAAGAACGGACCGCGAATCGGCGGTGTGCGGCGCGCCTCGTTTTTATACCACAATGCGAGCACGCCGCCGCTATCACGTCTACGTAGTCGAGCTGTCGAAAGACGTCCTGTACGAGGCCCGATTCCGCAAAGCCAACCCCGGCTACGCCGCCGGCAAGCCTTGCGTGTACGTCGGGATGACGGGACTGGATCCCGACCTGCGCTTCGACAAGCACAAGGCCGGTATCCAGTCCAACCGATACGTGCAAAAATTCGGCCTGCGCCTGCTGCCCGACCTCTACCAAGTCTACAACCCGATGCCTTACGACGGAGCCCGCGACATGGAAGTCGAGCTGGCGATCGGCCTGCGCGAGCAGGGGTATGGCGTCTGGCAGGCGTAGGGCGTCCGAGAGAACCGATCACCGACCGCCCACCTCCATGCAATCCATCATCTCCGTCAGCCATCTCGACAAGACCTACGCCTCGGGTTTCCAGGCGCTGAAGAATGTCGATCTGGACATACACCGGGGCGAGATCTTCGCGCTGCTCGGCCCCAACGGCGCCGGCAAGACGACGCTGATCGGCACGATCTGCGGGATCGTCAATCCCACCGCCGGGAAGATCCTGGTCGACGGTCACGACATCGTCGCCGACTATCGCGCCGCCCGCTCGCTGATCGGTCTGGTCCCGCAGGAGCTGACCACCGATGCGTTCGAGACCGTGTGGGGAACCGTCTCGTTCAGCCGCGGCCTGTTCGGCAAGCGGGCGAACCCGGCCCACATCGAAAAGGTGCTGAAGGACCTGTCGCTGTGGAACAGGAAGGACAGCAAGATCATCACGCTCTCGGGCGGCATGAAACGGCGCCTGTTGATCGCCAAGGCCTTGTCGCACGAGCCGCAAGTCCTGTTTCTCGACGAGCCGACCGCCGGCGTCGACGTCGAGCTGAGGGGCGACATGTGGCGGCTGGTGCGCTCGCTCCAGGCCGGCGGCGTGACCATCATTCTGACCACGCACTACATCGACGAGGCCGAGGAGATGGCCGACAGGGTCGGCGTGATCAGCAAGGGCGAGATCATCCTGGTCGAGCAAAAGGCGGAGCTGATGCGCAAGCTCGGCAAGAAGCAGCTGACCCTGCAGCTGCAGTCCCCGCTGCAGCGCATTCCGCCGGCGCTCGCAGGTTACCGGCTGGAGCTCGCCGGCGACGGCAGCCAGTTGACGTACACCTACGACTCGCAGGGCGAGCGACGCGGTATCACCGCGCTGCTGGACGATCTCGACAAGGCGGGAGTCTCCTTCAAGGATTTGCAGACGACACAGAGCTCGCTGGAAGACATTTTCGTCAACCTGCTGCGGGAGAGACATTGAACGTCCATGCGATTCGCGCCATCTACACGTTCGAGATGGCGCGCACCCGGCGCACGCTGATGCAGAGCATCATCGCGCCGGTGATTTCGACCTCGCTCTACTTCGTGGTCTTCGGCGCGGCGATCGGCTCCCGCATCCAGCACGTCGGGGGGATCAGCTACGGCGCGTTCATCGTGCCGGGGCTGATCATGCTGTCGCTGCTGACTCAGAGCATTTCCAACGCCTCGTTCGGCATCTACTTTCCCAAGTTCACCGGAACGATCTACGAGCTTCTGTCGGCGCCGGTCTCGTATCTCGAGATCGTCGTCAGCTACGTCGGCGCCGCGGCGTCCAAGTCGATCATCCTCGGGCTGATCATCCTGGCAACGGCGGGCCTGTTCGTGCCGCTATCGATCGCGCATCCGCTGTGGATGCTGCTCTTCCTCGTGCTCACCGCGGTGACGTTCAGCCTGGTCGGATTCATCATCGGCATCTGGGCCGACGGCTTCGAGAAGCTGCAGCTGGTGCCGCTGTTGATCGTCACGCCGTTGACCTTCCTCGGCGGCAGCTTCTATTCGATCGACATGCTGCCGCCGTTCTGGCAGAAGGTCACGCTGTTCAACCCGGTTGTCTACCTGATCAGCGGCTTCCGCTGGAGCTTCTACGGCATCGCCGACGTCAGCGTCGGCGTGAGCCTCGCGATGACGGTCGTATTCATGACGATATCGCTGGCGATCGTCGCCTGGATATTCAAGACCGGTTACCGCCTCAAGACCTAGGCCAGCGCGATCTCCACGCGGCGGTTGCGCTTGCCCTCGCTGCGGATCTTCATCACGCGGATCGCGCCGATCTCGGCGATGTTGCGCACGTGCGTCCCGCCGCAGGGTTGCAGGTCGATGCCCGGGATCCTGAGCAGGCGCACGAGCCCGGCTCCGCGCGGCGGCTGCACGCTCATCGTCTTGACCAGCGACGGCTGGGCGTCGAGCTCCTCGTCGGTGATCCAGACGGTCTCGGTATCGACGCCGCGTGCGATCAGAGCGTTGGTCTCGCGCTCGATCCGCGCCGCGTCGAGCAGGGCCATGTCGATGTCGAAATCGAGCCGCGCCTTCTCCGGCGCGATGTTGCCGCCGGTGACCGGCGCCACGACGACGCAGGACATCACGTGCAGGGCGGTATGCAGGCGCATCAGCGCATAGCGGCGCGGCCAGTCGATTTCGAGCATCAACGTTTCCCCCGGCTCCGGCGACGACGCTTGCGGCAGCGTGACGTGCAGCAGGCTGCCCGGCGCGTCGCCTTTGCGCGTATCGGCGATGGCGATGCGCTCGCCGCTCGTGCGCGTCAGCACACCGGTGTCGCCCATCTGGCCGCCGCCCAGCGGATAGAAGACCGTGCGGTCGAGCTCGATGCCGCGTTCGTGCACGGCGACGACGCGCGCCTGCGCCGTCGTCAGGTAGGCATCCTCCCGGAACAGCAGTTCGGTCGTCATGGCGTGCGCGCCGGCCGGCGCCGGCGAATCGCCGGCCGGGCGACGCAAGGCTTCATGGCAGCGTCACCGCGACCAGGTTGTCGCTGGACTCGCGGTCGATCAGCTTGTCCAGCGGATCGATCCCGGCGCGCGCCGGGACGCCGGTCACCTGCAGCGTGAAGCGGTTCTCGCCGCTGTGCACCCGGCGCTTTTCCAGCAGCAGCGAATTCCCGGCGGCGTCCAGCACGCCGATGTCGATCGAGGCATCCACCGGCGCGTCCTGCTCGTTGCCCGCGGCGTCGGAGCGGATCTTTCGCGCCGAAACGACGAGATCGACGTCATAGCCGCCGTCGGGACGCTTGCGCGCCTGCGCGCTGACCGCGCGATCGTCGTAGAGAGTGATCGTCTCGAAGAAGTCCTCGATCAGCGACTGCTGCCCCGGCGGCGTCACGCGACGAAGCTCGGCGACCAGGTCGCGCGAAGTCGCGTACGGCGGTCCGTTGAAGCGCCAGCGGGTGACGAAGGCCGACAAGGCGTCGTTCATCGCGTCCTCGCCGATCGTGTCCTGCAGCGCGTACAGGACCAGCGCGCCTTTCTGGTAGTGCACGTAGGCGGCGCCGTCGGCGCGCAGCAGCGGCTGCTCGCCTTTCTGTTCGGTGCCGCGGCCCAGCAGATAGCGGTCGAGCTCGTACTTCAGGAAGCGCCGCATCTTCGCGTCGCCGTACTTCTGCTTGAGCACCATCAGCGCCGAATATTCGGCCAGGCTTTCGGTCACGAACTCCGCCCCCTGCACGTCGCCGGGGACCTCCTGATGCGCCCACCATTGATGCGCGACCTCGTGCGCCGTGACGAAGTACGGATAGTCGATGTCCTTGGGGTCGTCGTCCTTGACTTTGGCCGTGAAGCCGATCGCTTCGTTGAACGGCACCGTGTTCGCGAACGATTCGGCGAACGCGCTGGTGCGCGAAAAGCGCGGGAACTCGATGATGCGCACGATCTTGTGCTGGTAGGGGCCGTAGTGCCGCGTGTAGTAGGCCAGCGCATCCTTGACCCCGGCGATCATCCGTCCGAGGTTGTATTCGTGACCCGGCTGGTAGTCGATCTCGATCGCGACGTCGCCTGCGGGTCCGCGCCAGGTATCGCGCTTGATCGCGTAGCGCGCCGAAATGAACGGGTAGAGGGCTGCCATCGGCGAGTCCATGCGGTAGTCGACGCAGCGGCGCCCGTTCTCGGTCCGGTCGCGGGCGATGTAACCGGACGTGATCGGCAGCTGATCGGCATCGGTGCAGAGCTCCGCGCGATAGGCGATGAAATCGCTGTCGCGCGCGAGAGCGCTTCGCCGTTGCCAGGCCTTGTCGTCCAGGTCGTGCATGCGCGGCTTCGGCGCCAGGCCGAATTTCCTGCGCTCGCTGTCCGACGACAATTCCGCGTTATCGTCGTAGCCGAAGCTCGGGATCAGCGACATGTCCGGCCCCAGGCCGGAATTGAGGAAGCTGCCGTTGTCCAGGACCACGGGATCGGCGCCGTCATTGCGAAACCCGCGCGCGCCATACTCCAGATCGAAGCGGAAATCGGCGGTTGCGCCGGGCGCAAGCGGCGTGCCGAGCGCGTAGTGGTGCCAGCGCAGTTCCGGCGCCTGATCGACGAGGCGCGCGGGGACGCTGAGCTCGATCTGCCGCGCGCGTGCGCTCTGCGGGTAGACCACGTACAGATCGCCGATCGGCTGGTCCGACTTGTTGACGAGCGTCAGCGTGCCGGCGAGACGCGCCCGGTGCTCCTGGGGATAGATGTCGGCACGCAGGTCCACGGCGGTCACTTTCGGCTGCGGGGCGCCGTCGAGCGACTTGTAGCGGCGCTCGTAGTCCGCGCTCAGGCGCTGCAGGTCGTGCTGCGAGTAGAACGGATTGAGCACGTGCGTGTTGTAGTAGATCCAGGCGCCGGTGGCGACGAAGACGGCGACGGCGGTGCCGGCGATCGAGCGCGCCAGCGGCGTCAGACGCATCCGGGCCGCGCGCAGGCGCGCCCGCCAGGAGGCTTCGCGGCCGCGCACCCAGGCCGCGTACGCCAGCACCAGGAGCAGGACGGCGAACGCGCTCCAGTACAGCCGGAACCAGAATACGGCCGGCAGAAAATGACCGTAGCCGTTGAGGTCCGAATACACCGTTTCCGGCCTCGACGCGTAGCGATAGAGCCGGTCTTCGAGTCCGAGATCGGGCAGGCGCGAGGTGACGAGGAACACCAGCAGGACCGCGAAGTGCCCCAGATACTTGTTGTTGACCAGCGTGTGGACGGCAATGGCCAGGACCGCCAGCAGCACGTAACTCGAGAACTGAAGGACGAACAGCTCGAAGAAGTAGTGGGCGAGCTCGAGTCGCGTGTAGCCCTGCGCCAGCTGCACACCGATGCTGCAAACGAGCACCACCAGCAGCAGGATCAGCTGGACCGCGAGCACCGTCGCGAGCTTCGCGACGAAGCCCAGCCATGTCGGCGACGGTGCGCTGTCGGCGATCTCGTCCATCCGCGCGTCGCGTTCGCGCCAGACCAGCTCGCCGGCGTAGATCGCGGTCACGATCAGGATGAACAGCGCGAAAAGCCCCGAGACGACGTCGAGCACCTTGTAGGTCAGCGGGTAGGTGTTGGTGCCGTAGAACGCACCGAGGGTCAGCGCGTTGCCGACGACGACCAGCACGCCACCGAGCACGATCGCGAGAAAGCGCGGGCTGCGCAGGATCTCCCCCAGGTACAGGCGTATCAGGCCGGGCAGCATGCGGGCGTAGGCGCCGGCTGTGCGATCGGGAAGCGCCGCGGGCAGCGGTGCGGGCGCCGCGCCGGCAGCCGACGGCGTCGCGTCGCCGTCGGCGCGCTCGCGGCGCCGGCCCAACGTCACCGCCTGCATGCGAAACGCGCGGTAACCCAGCCCCGTCACCACGATCCCGAAGCCCACCCACAGCGCGCGGTTCCACAGCAGATTCGCGGCCAGCGGAATCGGGTCCGCGTTTTTCTGCGCCACGCTCCAGTAGCGCGCAAGCACGCCGAGTGCGGTCAGCCCCGACGGGTCGACCAGCGCGGCCAGCGACTTGTTCTCCATGTCGCCCAGCAGGTTCAAGCCGAACAGATAGCCGACCAGCGCGATGACGCCGGCGATGTACACCGGCGCCATCTGCCGCGTCAATGCGGCGAGGACGAAAAAACAGCCGCCCAGCCACAGCACGTTGGGCAGCAGCAGAAACAGGTACGGACGGGCGAAGCTCTGCCACGAGGGCGCCGCTACCACGCGCGCCGGGTCGATGCCGGACCAGTGCGTGCCGATCAGCACGCCGACGGCGATGCCGAGGAAAATGAGGACGAGGGTCAGGTAGGCGCCGAAAAGGCGCCCGAAAAAATAGTCGCGCTTGCGGATCGGCGCGGTGAAAAAGAAGTGATAGGTGCCGTATTCGTAGTCCTGCTGGACCGCGCGGCCGACGACCGAGCCGATCACGGTGATGCCGGTGAAGCCGAGGATGGCGATGGCGACCGCGAGAGCATAGGAGCCGTTGATCAGCACCTTGTCGCCGCCGAAACTCACGGTGGCGTGCGACAGAGCCCCTCCGGCGGCGGCCATCCACAGCCCGGCGATCACCGTGTACAACACGAAATAGACGTAGGTCGAGATCATCCGCAGCCGCCGGACGAAATCGAACCAGGCGATCGTCAGCATTGCCATGCTCAGGCCGCCTTCGCGACCGGCGGGGCAAGGTAACCGGCGATCGTGCAGAAGTAGACGTCCTCCAGGTCCGCCTCGACCGGCTCGAAGCCGGACGCCGGGGCGGCGTCGCCGAAGGCGCGCACGACCGTGCGGCCGGCCTGCAGCCGCGTGGACACGACCGGCACGCGGGCCTTCAGCGCCTCGGCCTCGCCCTTGGCCACGACTCGACGCCAGACGCGGCCCTCCAGTCCGGCGACCAGCGCCGCCGGCTCGCCGGTCACCAGCACGCGGCCGCCGTCGATGATCGCGAAGCTGCCGCACAGGTCGGCGACGTCGCTGACGATGTGCGTCGACAGGATCACGACCACGTCAGAGGCGATGTCGGCCAGCAGATTGTGGAAGCGGACGCGCTCCTCGGGGTCGAGCCCCGCCGTCGGCTCGTCGACGATCACCAGCTTGGGATTGCCGAGCATCGCCTGCGCGATGCCGAAACGCTGCCGCATGCCGCCCGAATAGCCGCCCAGCTTCTGCTTGCGCACCGCGTGCAGATTGACCCGGTGCAGCAGCGCGTCGACCGTGGCGCGGCGCGACCGGGCATCGACCAGCCCTTTGAGGCGGGCCAGATGGTCGAGCAGGTCGACCGCGGAGACCTTCGGATAGACGCCGAAATCCTGCGGCAGGTAGCCGAGGAGCGCGCGGATCTGCTCCGGCTCCCGCAGCACATCGATCTCGCCCAGTGTCGCGCTCCCGGAGTCCGCGCCCTGCAGGGTCGCGAGCGTGCGCATCAGCGTCGACTTGCCGGCGCCGTTGGGGCCGAGCAGGCCGAACATGCCCGGGGGGATCGACAGCGATACCTGGTCGATGGCCTGAACGCCGTTGGCGTAACGCTTCGACAGGTCGCGAATGACTAGCTGCATGGAGCCTCGGCAAGGTGGCGGACGGCGGGCGTCCGGGCGATGGGTGTTGCGACCGGCAATCCGTGCCCGGTCAGTGCGAAAGGGGGCCTCGGGTTAGACGCCTTCGCAACGGCAACCGGATTTAACCACGGGTTCCGATCGCCCGGCGGGCTACAGTATCTGCGACAGGAAGGCGCGCGTCCGATCGACCGCCGGATGGTCGAATAGTTGCGCCGGCGGCCCGGATTCGACGATGACCCCGCCGTCGGTGAAATACACGGTGTCGGCGAGCTCGCGGGCGAAGCGCATTTCGTGGGTCACCAGCATGCAGGTCATGCCCTCGCTGGCCAGCTCGCGGATGGTGTTGAGCACTTCCTTGACCGTCTCCGGGTCCAGTGCCGCGGTGACCTCGTCGAACAGCATGACCTCGGGGCGCATCGCCAGCGAGCGCGCGATCGCCACGCGCTGCTGCTGGCCGCCGGAGAGCTCGCCCGGGTAGGCGTCCTGCTTGGCGGCGAGCCCCACCTTCTTCAGCAGCGCCACCGCGCGCGCGCGCACTTCCACCGGCGACTCCCGCAGCACGTAGACCGGCGCCATCATCACGTTCTCCAGCGCGGTCTTGTGCGGAAACAGGTTGTATTGCTGGAACACGATCGACACTTCCCGGCGGAGCGCCAGCCGCTCCTTGTCGGTCTTCAGCAGGTGCACGTCGAACGTCGCGACCCGAATGCTGCCGCTGTCGATCGGCACCAGCGCGTTGATGCAGCGGAGCAGGGTCGACTTGCCCGAGCCGGACGGGCCGATGATGCAGACCACGCCGCCCTTGGGCACGTCCATCGAGATGCCTTTGAGCACCTCGATGGCGCCGAAGGACTGGTGCACGTCGCGGATGGAGACGATCGGTCGGGCTTCGGATTCCGGCATCGGCGAGCTCAGACGTTGACGGCGTACCGCGCTTCGAGGCGCACGGTCCAGCGCGCGATCGGATAGCAGTAGACGAAAAACCACAGCAGCACATAGCTGTAGAAGGACAGCAGCAGCCCGGGACGGTTCTCGGCGCTGAGCGCCTGCCGGGTCAGGGTCATCATCTCGTTGACGCCGACGATCGAGGCCAGCACCGTCGCCATCGTGAGGATGGCATACAGATTCATCCACGGCGGCAGCATGCGCTTCACGCACTGCGGCAGGATGATCATCCACAGCGTCTGGCGGCGGCTGAACGCGAGCGAAGCGGCGGACTCCCACTGCGCGGTCGGGATCGACTGCATCGCGCCGCGCAGGATCTCCGACACGTTGGCCATCACCGGCAGCGCGAGTCCCAGCGTCGCCTTGACCCAGTCCGGCAGGGGAATGGCGACGCCGAAGATCCGGATCTGGAACGGCAGCAGGAACATGCAGTAGAACAGCAGCACCAGCCACGGCGCGTTGCGGAAAAAGTGCGTCACCAGCCACGCGCCGCGCTTGACCGGGCGCAGCAGCGAAACCTGCGCAAACCCCAGCAGCATCCCGAACGCGGTCCCGACGGCCATCGCGACGAAGCTGATCGCCAGATTGAACACGAAGCCGCGGGCGAGCAGCGGCGTCCACTTCCAGATCGTAGCCAGGATCGACGGATTGTCGGCGCCGGCCTGCGCCTGGGCGATGCCGCACCCGACGGCAAAGAGCAGCAGCAGCACGCCGCCGTGCCCGGCGGAAAGCCGCAGTCGCGGCGCACCGGCCGCGCGCTCGACCGCAGCCCGGCGGGAAAGCCGCGCTGCCGCCGGCAGCAGGACCGGAAGGTCGGTGGCCGGCGGCAAGGTTTCGGTCAGGTGTAGCCCGCTCATGCGCCCGGCCTCCGTACTATCCCGCGAGCGCCCACCTTCCGGTGTCGGCCTACGCGCACTCGCTCGGCGACGGCCCTCCGGGTCTTCAAGCTCTCGCCTCGTTCATGCGCCCGGCCTCCTTACCCTCTCGCGAACGATGACCGTTCCCGTGTCGGCCTACGCGCACTCGCTCGGCGACGGCCCTTCGGGTCTTCAAGCTTCCGCCTCGTTCATGCGCCAAACCCCGGCACTCGGATCGCGCGTTCCCAGCGATTCATCACGTAGACCAGCGCGCCGACCAGTGCGAAGTAGCAGATGAGCAGTACGTTCATCATCACCGGCACGTTGAGCTCGTCTGACCAGATCTGGCTCGAGACATACAGCATCTCGGGCACGGCGATCGCGTAGGCCAGCGTCGTCGTCTTGACCAGGTTGACCAGGTTGTTGTTGAGCGCGGGCAGGCTGATGCGAAACGCCAGCGGCAGCACGATCAGCGCGTAGGCGCGGAGCCGGCTGAAGCCGAGCGATTCGGCGGCTTCGAGCGTCGTCTTCGGCACCGCCTCGACGCCGGAGCGGAAGATCTCGACGTTGAACGCCCCGGCGAAAAACGACAGCGACACGATGGCCCAGGTCACGTTGCTGACCAGCGGCTGGCCCGATCCGATCGAGCTCCGCAGCACGCTGCCCACGCCGAAGTAGAAAAAATAGAGCTGGACCAGCGGCGGGGTATTGCGGAAGAACTGGATGTACCAGTGGACGACGTTGCGCGTGACGCGCAGCTTCGAGCCCTGCAGCCACGCGCCGACGACGCCGATCAGCACGCTCAGCACGATGCAGATCACCGACAACTTCAGCGTGGTCAGGAAGCCGCCGACGAAGCGAATGCGATCGAACTGATCGTAGAAGATCGTGAGATTGATGCCGGTCGTCTGGTACAACCAGCGAAACCAGTCCCAGATAAACTGCATCGGCCGCCCCCATCGGCTCGCCGCGGCGGTGACCGGCGGCGGCAGCGGGCGCCGCGCCGCGGACGACCGCCGCCGAGCCGGCCGCTACTTGTATTTGTCGTGCATTTCCTGCGCCCACTTGGTGGGCTTGATCCCCCACTTCTTCTCGAGGCGTTCGATGAAGCCGGTCTTGTGCCAGTCGGTGATGGTCTTCGACATGAAGTCGGCGAAGTTCTTCTCGCCCTGGTTGACCGCCAGGCCCCACGGCACGAACAGGATCGAGTCCAGCGGCATTTCGTACGCACCCCATTCCGGCTTCTGCATCTCGCCGATGATCGCGGTGTCGTCGTAGGCGAACCCGACGCAGTTGCCGTTTTTCAGCGCGGCGTAGGCCTCCGCGGTCCCCGGAAAGGCGACGCCTTCGACGCCGTATTTTTCCTGCAGCTCCTTGTTGTAGAACGAGCCCTGGATCAGGCACACCTTCTTGCCGCGAAGCTGATCCCAGCTTTTCAGATGCTCGGACTTCGGCGCCATGACGTTGGTGCCCGACCCGTAGTACGAGGGTTCGACGATGTCGACGATCTTGCGCCGCTCCGGCGTGTCGCTCATCGTGGCGATCATCATGTCGATCTTGCCCTGCTGCAGGAACTGGATGCGGTTGGAGGCGACGACCGGCACGAGCTCAAGCTTGACGCCGAGCCGTTTCGCGACGTCGGCGGCCAGGTCGGGCTCGAAGCCGATGATCTTGCCGGACGGGTCCAGGAAGCCGAACGGGCGGTAGTCCGCCTTAGTGCCCACCGTCAGCACGCCCTTCTGCTTGATGGTTTGCAGCACGTCCGCGCGCGCGCCAGGCGCGAACACGATCGCCAACAACAGGCCGGAAGTGAGTAGCGACAACAGTCTCTTCAACATTTTTTATCCTCGTCCGAATGAATCATTGATGTCAGGAAGCGGCACGCGCTTCCATTTCCCCCCGCGCGGGCGCCGCCGTCCGGGCCGGCACCTGCGCGCTGCAAACTCGTTACGCCCGTCGCCCAAGGCGCGCGCGGAGCGCAAGCCTTCACCCTCGCCGGCCGCTTCATGCGACCGGCGACGGGTGCGGCGCCGCCCTGGCGATGCAATCCGTCAGCGCCTGATCGATGATCGCCAGAGCGCGATCGATCTCGTCGGCCTTGACCGTCAGCGGCGGCGCGATGCGCCACACCGCGCCGCGCGTCGGGACCTGGCGGATGTTCATCGACAGGCCGAGCTCCATGCAGCGCCGCGTCACCTGCAGGCCGACCTGGTGCGCGGGTTCGCGCGTCTCGCGATCCTTGACCAGCTCGACGCCGAGCAGCAATCCCTGCCCGCGCACGTCGCCGATTGCCTCGTGGCGGCCCTGGAGCTCCAGCAGACCGTTCTTCAGCCTTTCGCCCATCGCGCGCGCATTCGCCGCGAGCTGCTCGCGCTCGAGCACGTCGAGCACCGCGAGGCCGACCGTCGCGGGCAGCGGATCGGATACGTGCGAGGTGTAATTAGCAAAGCCTTTGCTGTAGCAATCCTCTTCGATGTCGGGACTGGTCGCCGTCGCCGCCAACGGCAGCCCGCCGCCCAGCGTCTTGGACATCGTCAGGACGTCGGGCGTCACTCCCAGACCCTCGAAAGCGAAATTGCGTCCGGTGCGGCCGAACGCGGTCTGCGCCTCGTCGAAGATCAGCAGCATGCCGCGTGCGTCGCAGAGCTTCCGCAGGCGGGCGAAATAGCCGTCCGGCGGGACGATGATGCCGCCGGCGCTCAGGATCGGCTCGACGATCGCCGCGGCCGGCGCGCCCACCGATTGCGCGTCGAACAGGTTGAAGCCGACGTCGAGGCAGCTCATGTCGCAGCGATCGCGGCAATGTCGGATCGGGCAGCGATAGCTGTTCGGCTCGGGAATCGCGAACGTGCCCGGAATCGTGGGCCCGTAGCCGCGCCGCCCGCTGGCGTAAGTGGTCGAGCT
>JBOIGD010000302.1:0-9014 GCA_050742615.1 Casimicrobiaceae bacterium
TGGCAATGCAACGCGGCCGGCCGCTACCATCACCCGGTCGACCAGCACGACGCGCCGATCGACCCGAATTTTACCGGGGTCGGCCAGATCGTGACCGGCCCGGATGGGGAATACCGCTTTCTGACGATCAAACCGGGTGCCTATCCCTGGCGCAACCAACCGAATGCGTGGCGTCCCGCGCATATCCATTTCGGCGTGTTCGGCGGCGGCTTCGCGGCGCGGCTGGTGACGCAGATGTATTTTCCCGGCGACCCGCTGCTGCCCTACGATCCAATGTACAACAGCATTCCCGACGAGCTCGCGCGGCGTCGCCTGATCGCCGAATTCGACTGGGAGCGCACGATCCCCGACATCGCGCTCGCCTATCGCTTCGACATCGTGCTGCGGGGTCGCGACGAGACGCCGATGGCGACGCGCCGCAGCTGAGGTCCGACGATGAGCCTCCTGACGACGCCGTCGCAGACGGCGGGCCCTTATCTGAGGATCGGCTTGACGCCGCTTGCGGTCGACTCGATCGCGCCTCCGGGAGCGCCCGGCGAGCACGTGACGATCGAAGGCCGCATCACCGACGGCGACGGCAAGGCTGTCAGCGATGCGGTGATCGAGATCTGGCAGGCCGACGCCGCCGGCAAGTATGCCCATGCCGAGGACGTGCGCAAACCGACGCTTCATGCCGAGTTCCGCGGCTTCGGCCGGATCCTGACGGATGCGGACGGCAGCTTCCGCTTCACCACCGTCAAGCCGGGCTCGGTGCTCGGGCCGAAGGGCGCGATGCAGGCCCCGCACCTGGTGGTCACGATCTTCATGCGCGGACTGCTCCGGCAGCTCCTTACGCGCCTGTATTTTCCCGATGACGGCGGCAACGCCTCGGATCCGATATTGCAGCTCGTTCCCGCGGCACGGCGGCCGACGCTCATCGCGCGGCGTCTGCCGTCGGCCGATCAGACGCTGCAGTGGAACGTCTTTCTGCAGGGCGAGAACGAAACCGTGTTTTTCGACTATTAGGCCGGGAACGAGACTTCCCGCGAGCCTCAGGAGCATTGCGATGGACGAGCGTGAACGCTACGACAAGGGATTGGGCGTGCGGCGGGCGGTGCTCGGCGATGCCCACGTCGACCGGACGCTCGCCAAACGGGATTGGTTCAACGAGGAATTCCAGGAGCTGATAACGCGCTACGCCTGGGGCGAAATCTGGACCCGCCCCGGCCTGCCGCGGCACACCCGAAGCCTGATCACCGTGGCGATGATGGTGGCGTTGAATCGTCCCGACGAATTCCGTCTGCATGTGCGCGCCGCCTTCAACAACGGCGTGACTCGCGAGGAACTCAGGGAAGTCCTGCTGCAAACCGCGATCTACTGCGGCGTGCCGGCGGCCAACAACGCGTTCCACCTGGCGGAGGAAATTCTTGCGCAGGTCGATCAGGCGCCGCGCTGACGGCGACCAACCGGGCGAAGCCGCTTGAAAAGGTTGCGCACGCAGGTCTGCATCGTCGGGGCGGGTCCGGCCGGGCTGCTGCTGTCGCACCTGCTGCACCGGGAAGGCGTCGAATCGGTGGTCATCGAGAATCGCAGTCGCGACTATGTCGAGCACCGGGTGCGCGCCGGGGTGCTCGAGCAGGGCACCGTCGACCTCCTCGCCGAGTCGGGCATCGGGGAGCGCCTCAAGCTCGAAGGTCTCGTGCATCACGGCATCGAGCTTCGTTTCGATGGCCGTGGACACCGCGTCGATATGACCGACCTGACCGGCGGGCGCTCGATCACGGTTTACGGGCAGCAGGAGGTCGTCAAGGACCTAATCCGCGCCCGGCTCGCCGCCGGCGGCGATATCCGGTTTGGCGTCAGCGACGTCGCCCTGCACGATATCGACACGACCGCGCCGCGGGTTTCGTTTCGTCATGACGGCGAGCAGGTCGAATTCGACTGCGACATCGTTGCCGGTTGCGACGGTTCTCACGGCGTCTGCCGCGCTGCCGTCCCGGCCGATGCGCTGCGCATGTTCGAGCGGACCTATCCGTTCGCCTGGCTCGGCATCCTTGCCGAAGCGCCGACTACGCACGATGAGCTGATTTACGCGCATCACGACCGCGGTTTCGCGCTGTACAGCATGCGCTCACCCGAGATCACGCGCCTGTATCTGCAGGTGGCGCCGGACGAGGCCATCGCCGACTGGCCCGATGCGCGCATCTGGCAGGAGCTGCACACGCGGCTCGAGACCGACGACGGCTGGTCGCTGCGCGAAGGCAGCGTCATCGAGAAGGGCGTGACCGGCATGCGCAGCCATGTCGTGGAGCCGATGCAATATCACCGCCTGTACCTGGCCGGAGACGCGGCGCATATCGTCCCGCCGACCGGCGCGAAAGGCATGAACCTCGCAGTGGCCGATGTGCGCGTCCTCGCCGCCGCAATCGCCGCGTTCAGCCACGGCAAGGGCGCAACATTGCTCGAAGCCTATTCGGCGACGTGCCTGAAACGTATCTGGCGTGCCGAGCACTTTTCCTGGTGGATGACGTCGATGCTGCACCGCTTTCCCGACGACGACGGCTTCCAGCAACGGCTGCAGCGGTCGCAGCTCAATTACATCGCATCGTCGCGCGTTGCAGCCGCGTCGCTGGCGGAAAACTACGTGGGCCTGCCGTTCGAATGAGCGCGACGGACGACCATTGCCGGGTCAGGCCGCTTTCGTCGTATCAGGCCGTACCGGGCGGCGCGTCCGCCGCGGCGCGGCCCGAGTGTTGCAAGTCGATGTTCACGAGGAGGAAGAAATGCCATTTCCATTGAACGTACGAAAACTTCTGCTGGTAGCCGCTGCCTTCGCTATTGCCGGCCTGGCGCAGGCGCAGGGCGTGGTCAAGCTGGGGCTGGTCGCCGAGTTCTCGGGTCCGTTCGCCGACTACGGCGGGCAGATCTACGGCGGCATGAAGGCGTACATGAAGCAGCACGGCGACACCGTCGCCGGCAAGAAGATCGAAGTCATCCAGCGCGACACGACCGGCCCCGCGCCGGAAGTCGCCAAGCGTCTGGCGCAGGAGCTGGTCACGCGCGACAACGTCGATTTCCTGGTTGGTTTCGGCTTGACGCCGAACGCGATGGCCGTCGCACCGGTGGCGACCGAGGGCAAGAAGCCGATGATCATCATGAATGCGGCGACGTCGATCATCACGACCAAGTCGCCGTACATCGCCCGCGTGTCGATGACCTTGCCCCAGATCACGCAGCCGATGGCGATCTGGGCGGCGAAGAATGGCATCAAGAACGTCTACACGGTCGTTGCCGACTACGGCCCGGGTCTCGACGCGGAAGCCGCCTTCACCAAGGCGTTCACCGCCGCCGGCGGCAAGATGGTCGGTGGCGTGCATACCCCGCTGCAGAATCCCGACTTCGCTCCTTTCATCCAGCGCGTTAAGGACGCCAAGCCGGAGGCGGTTTTCCTGTTCCTGCCTGCGGGCGCGCAGGGCATCGCGTTCATGAAGGCCTTCAACGAGCGAGGGCTGGCCGCGGCGGGAATCAAGCTGATCGCGACCGGTGACATCACCGACGATGGTGTATTGGACGCGATGGGTGATCCGGTGATCGGGCTGACCACCAGCTTCCATTATTCGGCGGCGCACGACTCGCCCGAGAATCGCGCATTTCTCAAGGCCTACGAGGAAGCCAATGGCACGAAGCTTCGCCCGAATTTCATGGCGGCGGCAGGCTACGACGGCATGGCGGCGATCTATGAGGCCCTGAGAAAGACCGGGGGCTCGACCGACGGCGACAAGGTCATGGCGGCGCTGAAGGGAATGAAGCTGATGAGCCCGCGCGGGCCGATCGTGATCGATCCCGAGACCCGCGACGTCGTGCAGACGGTCTACATTCGCAAGGTGGAAAAAGTGAAGGGCGAGCTCTACAACATCGAGTTCGACAAGTTCCCGAATCAGAAGGACCCGGGCAAGTAGCCGGCGAACGGCGTCAGGCGGTGCCCCAGACCTCGCGTGCCGTCTCGACGACGAGGCGGATCTTCGCCGCCTGCGCCTCGCGTGCGATCTGATTGCCGTGGACGGTGCTCGAAAACCCGCACTGCGGCGACAGGCACAACTGCTCGAGCGGCATGCGCTTCGCCGCCTCGTCGATCTTGCGCTTGAGCGCGTCCTTCGATTCCAGCTGGTCGAGCTTGGTGGTGACCAGGCCGAGCACGACGGTCTTTCCCTTGGGGACGAAGCGCAGCGGTGCGAAGTCCCCGGAGCGCGCGTCGTCGTATTCCAGGAAATAGCCATCGACCTGCAATTCGTTGAACAGCACTTCGGCGACCGGCTCGTAGCCGCCCTCGGCTACCCAGGCGCTTTTGAAGTTGCCGCGGCAAAGGTGGACGCAGACGGTCATGCCGGCGGGACGGCCGGCAATAGCCGCATTGATCAGGCGCGCATAGCGGCGGGGCAGCTCGTTCGGATCGTCGCCGCGCTGCCGAGCGCCCTCCCGCATCTTTTCGTCGCACAGGTATGCGAGGTTGGTGTCGTCGAGTTGCAGATAGCTGCAGCCGGCACCGGCCAGCGCGTGGATCTCCGCGCGGTACGCGGCGGCAACGTCGGCAAAAAATGCCTCCATGTCCGGATAGGCGTCGCGGCTGATCGCCCCGCGGCCGCCGCGAAAGTGCAGCATCGTCGGCGACGGGATCGTGACCTTGGGCGTGCGCCGGGAGATCGATTGCAGGAACTTGAAGTCGTCGACCTGGATCGCCTTGACGTGGCGGACCGGCCCCGTCACCTTCATTACTGGTGGGGCAAAATCGACGTTGCCGGCGCTGCTGTGGAAGCTGACCGCGATGCCGCCCTTGGTTTCGACGCCGGCCAGCTGCTCGAGGAAGTCGATGTGAAAATAGGTGCGGCGGAATTCCCCGTCGGTAATGCCCTGCAGGCCGGCGTCTTCCTGGAAACGCACGATGTCACGGATCGCCGCGTCCTCGACGGTGCGCAGCTGGGCACGCGTGATGTCGCCGTTGCGCTGCCGCTCCCGTGCGTCGAGCAGTTCCGCGGGGCGGAGGAAGCTGCCGACGTGGTCGGCACGAAAGGGCGGTTTGCTGCGGATGCTCATCGCGATCTCTCCGTGGGCAATGCAGGCGCACGGCAACGTGCGCCGGGCGCGGTCGCCTGCAAAGCGTCTATCATGCGCGTACGGACAGGTCAGCACCTGCTTCGGCGCGACGAATGCACGTCGACCGTCGAGGGCCGACGAGCTCCGGTTCGGCCGGCAATTGCGCCAGCACAGATTATCACTCAAAAACGATGCGAGTGAATATGCACGGCAATTTCTCGAGCAAGCGCCGCCCGTTGCTGACGCGCACCGCGGCTACGGCCGCCGCCGATCCGGCCACGCGCGACGTGATCCAGACCGTGTACATTCGCAGAATCGAGATGCGCGACGGACACTACTGGAACAGGGAGTTCGACAAAATCGAGAACGTCAAGGACCCGGGTGCCTGAACCGTCGCCGGGAGGGACGTCGTGATCGGCAACCTGATCGGCGTTCTGTTCGACGGCCTGGCGTACGGCAGTCTGTTGTTCGTCATCAGCATCGGCCTGTCGGTGACGATGGGCCTGATGAATTTCGTCAATCTCGCGCATGGCGCGTTTGCCATGCTGGGCGGCTACGTCTGCGTGGTGCTGATGAGCCGCCTCGGTGTGCCGTTTCTTGCGTCGCTGCCGGTGGCTTTCCTGGCCGGCGCAGCCGCCGGGGCGGTGCTCGAGCGGACGCTGTACAGGAGGCTGTACCGCGCGACGCATCTGGACCAGGTGCTGTTCAGCATCGGCCTCGTCTTCATGTCGATGGCCGGCGCGACTTACGTCTTCGGCTCGCAGCAGCAACCGGTGCAGCTGCCGGCATTCCTGCGCGGGCAAATCCGCCTGTTCGGCATCGACCTCGGCGCCTATCGCCTGTTCCTGATCGGGATCGTCGTCGCGGTGACGCTGGCGCTGACCTGGCTGATCGAGCGCACCCGTTTCGGTGCGGCGCTGCGCGCGTCGGTCGACAACCGTCAGGCGTCCGCCGGGCTCGGCATCAACGTCTACCGCGTGTTCAGCCTGACGTTCGCCCTCGGGTCCGGCCTCGCGGGTCTCGGCGGCGGGCTTGGCATCGACGTCCTGGGCCTCGATCCGACGTTCCCGCTCAAGTACATGGTGTACTTCCTGCTCGTCGTTGCGGTGGGCGGCGTCGGCACGGTCAAGGGCCCATTGATCGCCGCGCTGCTGCTCGGCATATTCGATGTCGCCGGAAAGTACTACGCGCCGCAGATCGGCTCGTTCGTCATCTATGTCGCGATGGTGATCATGCTGCTGATCTTTCCTCGCGGCCTCGTTGGAGGACGCGCGTGAATGCGCGACCGGCAATGGCTTCCGGCGCCGACGTGAACGCGCTGCCAACCGCGCGTTGGACGCTGCAGGAGGCGGGTTTCTGGCTGGTGCCGGTGGTCGCGTATTTCCTGTTTCCGCGCTACCTGACACTCGGCAGCCAGATCTTCATCGCGGGTCTTTTCGCGCTGTCGCTGGACCTGATCCTGGGCTACGCACGCATCCTTTCGCTCGGCCATGCCGCCTTTTTCGGCGTCGGCGCGTACACCGCGGGACTGCTGGCGCGGTACGGATGGGGGGAGCCGATCAGCGGGCTCGCGGCTGCGGCCGTCACAGCGGCGGTGATCGGCTGGCTGACTAGCTTCCTGGTGGTGCGGGGCCAGGATCTGACGCGACTGATGGTGACGCTCGGCATCGGGCTCATGCTGTACGAAGCCGCGAATCAGGCCTCGTCGGTCACCGGCGGCGTCGACGGCCTGTCGGGCGTCGAGATGGACAAGCTGTTCGGGTTGTTCGCCTTCGGATTGAACGGCAGGACTGCCTATTGGTATTGCCTGGGTGTCCTGTTCATCGTCTTCTGCGTCTCGAGAACGCTGGTCCGATCTCCGTTCGGCCTCAGTCTGCGGGGGATACGGGAAGGCGAGCGCCGGATGCCGGCGATCGGCGTGTCGGTACATCGCAAGCTGATTGCCATCTACACCGTAGGCGCGGGAATTGCCGGCATTGCCGGCGCGCTGCTCGCACAGACGACGCAGTTCGTGGGCATCGATTCGCTGGGATTCCCTCGATCAGCTGAACTGCTGATCATGCTCGTGTTGGGCGGCACCGGCTACCTCTACGGCGCCTTGCTCGGCGCCGCGGTGTTCATGCTGTTGCAGGACTACCTCGCCAACTTGAGCGCCGTGTATTGGCAGTTCTGGCTCGGCTTGCTGCTCGTGCTGCTGGTACTGTTCGCCCGCGGCGGGCTCATCGGGGCCATGCTGGGCCTGCGCAGTCGTTACATGCGAAAGCGCGCATGAAGTACGTGCTGCGGACCGAAGGACTGACCCGGTCGTTCGGCGCATTCAAGGCGAATTCGAACATCAGCCTGGCGTTCGAGGCCGGCGCGCGACATGCGATCATCGGCCCCAACGGCGCGGGCAAGACGACCCTGATCAATCTGCTGACCGGCGCGCTGGCGCCGAGCGCCGGCGAAGTCTTTTTGGACGAGGAGGAGATCACCGACCTCGCTCAGCACATCCGAGTCAAGCGCGGCATGACCCGCACATTCCAGATCAACACGCTGTTTCCGCGCCTGACGGTGATGGAATCGGTCATGCTGGCCTGTTGCGAACGCGCCGGCGGCGGGGGCGTCTGGTGGCTGCCCGTCTCTCGCGCGCGACCGCAGATCGACGAGGCGCGGGACATCCTCGCGCGGCTTCGCCTCGACCGCGACGCCTCGGTGGAATCGCGCGAGCTTCCGTACGGCAAGCAGCGCCTGCTCGAGATTGCGTTGGCGCTCGCGACGAAGCCCCGCGTGTTGCTGCTCGACGAGCCGGCCGCCGGGATTCCGGCGGCGGAAAGCGCGGAGCTCTTCGGCGTCATCGCGGCCCTGCCGCGTGACGTCTCGATCATTTTCGTCGAGCACGATATGGACCTCGTTTTCAGGTTCGCGGAAAAAATTACCGTCCTGGTCGGCGGGACGGTGCTGGTCGAGGGAAGCCCGGAGGAAATCGCGCGCGATCGCCGCGTACGCGAGGTCTATCTCGGCGAAGCGATCGATGGCTAGTCTGCTCGTCGTCGAGCGCGTGACCGCGGGCTACGGGGATTCGGTCATTCTCGAGGACGTCTCGCTGGAGCTTGACGAGGCAGGCACCCTGGCGTTGCTCGGGCGCAACGGCGTGGGCAAAACGACGCTGCTGATGACGCTGATGGGGCTGACGAGGGTCAAGAGGGGGAAGGTTGTCTGGCGGGGAGCCAACGTCACCCGATTGCCGACGTTCCGCCGCGCGCGCGCCGGATTCGGCTGGGTACCGCAGGAACGGCTCGTCTTTCCGTCGCTCACCGTCGAGGAGCATCTGACGGTTGTTGCGCGACCGGGTGGATGGACGCTGGATCGCGTCTACGCGATGTTTCCGCAACTGCGGCAGCGCAGGCACAATCTCGGCAGCCAATTGTCGGGCGGCGAGCAGCAGATGGTGGCGATTGCGCGCGCGCTGATGACCAATCCGAAAGTACTGCTGCTCGACGAACCGATGGAAGGCCTGGCGCCTATCATCGTCCAGGACCTGATACAGCTGATTCACGAGCTCGTGCGCGCCCGCGAGTTCGCGGTGATCGTCGTCGAGCAGCACGCCAGGCTGGCGCTGCGACTGACGCAGCAGGCGATCGTGCTCGATCGGGGACGGGTCGTGCACCGCTCGAGCAGCGACGAGCTCCTGAACGATCCGGCAACGCTCGACCGGCTGGTCGCGGTCGCCTGAGCCCACGCGTTGGTCGCCGCGGGGGAATGGCCGCGCATTGCCCGGGTCGATAGTCTCGTCTATATTCGCCCGGTGCCGCGAGCGGCGCTCAAGACTGGCAATCGATCTCGATGCGGTTCCTGCTGAAGGTGCTGACCCGCGTGCCGTTGCCGCTCCTCTATACCTGGAGCGCGGTCGTTTATTTCGTCGCTTTTCGGCTGCTGCACTGGCGGCGCGATCGCGCCGAGAC
>JBOIGD010000303.1:0-3468 GCA_050742615.1 Casimicrobiaceae bacterium
ATCGCGCCGGCGCAAGCTGCTCGACTATCTGAAGACGGGCAACGCCGACAGCTACCGCGGCTTGATCGAAAAGCTGGGACTGCGCAAATAACGGCGCACTCACCGGGCACTGCGAATGCATTCACCATCCGTCGATTCCGAACGATCGGCCGTGCGCCGCAGCCCACCCACAACCCGACGATGGCCGCAGCTCAGTGACGACTGAGGCGGCCATCGTTGTTTTTGGATTCCGAGGATAAACGTGCCTACTGCAATCAAGAAATCGATACCCTACGGCCGCAACACGCTTACGCTGGAAACGGGCGAGGTCGCCCGCCAGGCCGGCGGCGCGGTCGTCGCCAGCCTGGGCGACAGCGTCGTGCTGGTCAGCGTCGTCGCCGCCAAGCAGGCCAAGCCCGGCCAGGATTTTTTCCCGCTGACCGTCGACTACCAGGAAAAGACCTACGCCGCCGGCCGCATTCCGGGCGGATTTTTCAAGCGCGAGGGGCGGCCTTCCGAGAAGGAGACCCTGACCTCGCGCCTGATCGATCGTCCGCTGCGGCCGCTGTTTCCCGATGGTTTCCACAACGAGGTCCAGGTCGTTGCGACTGTCCTTTCGGTCGACCCGGAAATCGACCCTGACATCCCGGCGCTGATCGGCGCATCCGCGGCGATCGCGCTGTCGGGCATTCCGTTCGACGGCCCGATTGCCGGTGCCCGTGTCGGCTACATCGACGGCCAGTACGTGCTCAACCCCAGCAAGACCGAGCTGACGACGACGTCGAAGCTCGATCTGGTCGTCGCCGGCACCGAAGCCGCGGTGCTGATGGTCGAATCGGAGGCCAAGGAGCTGCCCGAGGAAGTGATGCTCGGCGCAGTCGTATTCGGCCACCAGAAGCAGCAGGCCGTAATCGATCTGATCCACCAGCTGGTCGAAGAGGCTGGCAAGCCGCTTTGGGATTGGCAGCCTGCGCCGAAAGACCAGGCGATGATCGACAAGGTGACCGAGGTCGCCGAGTCGGAATTGAAGGGCGCCTACGCGTTGCGCCAGAAGCAGGCACGCCAGCAGCGGTTGAAGGAGATCACCGCCAAGGTCGAAGCCGAATGCGTCCCGGCCGACGCCAGGCCGGGCTACTCGAACGAGGTCAAGAACTTTCTGTTCGAGCTCGAAGCGAAGCACGTGCGCAACCAGATCCTGTCGGGCGAGCCCCGAATCGACGGTCGCGACACGCGAACCGTGCGGCCCATTGCGATTCGCAACAGCGTGCTGCCGCGCACGCACGGCTCGGCGCTGTTCACGCGCGGCGAGACGCAGGCCCTGGTGGTGGCCACGCTTGGCACCGCGCGCGACGAGCAGATCATCGACGCCCTGCAGGGCGAATATCGCGAGCGCTTCATGCTCCACTACAACATGCCGCCGTATGCCACCGGCGAGACCGGCCGCGTGGGCAGCCCGAAGCGCCGCGAGATCGGCCACGGCAAGCTGGCCAAGCGCGCACTGGCCGCGGTGCTGCCCTCGGCCGAGGAATTCGCCTATTCGATCCGCGTCGTGTCGGAAATCACCGAGTCCAACGGCAGCTCGTCGATGGCATCGGTCTGCGGCGGCAGCCTTGCGCTGATGGACGCCGGCGTGCCCTTGAAGGCGCACGTCGCGGGCATCGCGATGGGGCTCATCAAGGACGGCAACCGGTTCGCGGTGTTGACCGACATCCTCGGCGACGAGGATCACCTGGGGGACATGGACTTCAAGGTCGCCGGTACCGATCGCGGCGTGACGGCGCTGCAGATGGACATCAAGATCCAGGGCATCACCAAGGAGATCATGGCGGTGGCGCTGTCGCAGGCTCGCGAGGGACGGTTGCACATCCTGCACCTGATGCACGAGGCGATGCCGCACGCGCGCACCGAGATCTCGCAGCACGCGCCGCGGATGATGACGTTCAAGATCAATCCGGAGAAGATCCGCGACGTCATCGGCAAGGGCGGTGCCGTGATCCGCGCCCTGACCGAGGAAACCGGGACGACGATCGACATCCAGGATGACGGGATGGTGACGATCGCGTCGGTCAATGCCGACGCCTGCAACGCGGCCAAGAAGCGCATCGAGGAAATCACCGCGGAGGTGGAAGTTGGGCGCATCTACGAAGGCACGGTGCTGCGCCTGCTCGATTTCGGCGCGATCGTCCAGGTCCTGCCGGGCAAGGACGGGCTGCTGCACATTTCGCAGATCGCCAAGGAGCGGGTCAACCAGGTTTCCGACTACGTCAAGGAAGGTCAGGTGGTCAAGGTCAAGGTCCTCGAGGCCGACGACAAGGGACGCCTGCGCCTGTCGATGAAAGCCGCTGCCGAGGACGCGGCGGCGGCCGCGCCGGCGCCCGCGGCGCACAATGCCCCGTCGGAGCAGACGCCCGCGGCGTGAACGGAGCAATGCCGCAGCCGTGAAAAAGGGGGCGCGTGGCGCCTCTTTTTTTTCCGCATGGAGCCCACGATGAACGATCCCGCGACACGCACCGAACGCGACAGCTTCGGCGCCATCGAAGTCCCCGCCGACCGGCTCTGGGGCGCGCAGACGCAGCGCTCGCTCGAGCACTTCCGCATCTCGACCGAAAAGATGCCGGCGGCACTGATCCGCGCCTTGCTGATCGTGAAGCGCAGCGCCGCGCGGGTCAACATCGGGCTCGGCACGCTGTCATCCAGGAGCGGCGACGCGATTGTTGCCGCCTGCGACGAAGCGCTCGCCGGCGCGCACGCGACGGAATTTCCTCTGGCGGTATGGCAAACGGGGTCGGGCACGCAGACCAACATGAACGTCAACGAGGTGCTCGCCAATCGCGCCTCTGAGCTGCTAGGCGGCCAGCGCGGCGATGCCCGGCTGGTGCATCCGAACGACGACGTCAATCGCGGCCAGTCGTCGAACGACGTGTTTCCGACGGCGATGAACGTTGCGGTGACCGAGACGACGGCGCGTGATCTCCTGCCTGCGCTCGACGCGCTGCAGGTCACGTTGGCGGCGAAAGCGGAGGGCTTTGCCGCCATCGTCAAGATCGGCCGCACGCACCTGCAGGACGCGACGCCGCTGACGCTCGGCCAGGAGTTCTCCGGCTACGCGGCACAGCTCGCGCACGCCCGGGCGCATGTCGTCGCGGCGCTGCCGCACGCCTGCGAGCTCGCGCTGGGCGGAACGGCGGTCGGCACCGGCCTCAATACCCATCCCGAGTTCGGTGCTCGCGCGGCCGCCGACATCGCCGAATACACCGGCCTGCCGTTCATCAGCGCGCCGAACAAGTTCGAGGCGATGGCTGCCGCCGATGCGCTGGTCAACCTTCATGGAGCGCTCAAGACGCTGGCCGCGGCGCTGACCAAGATCGCCAACGACGTGCGCTGGCTCGCGAGCGGCCCGCGCAGCGGCCTGGGCGAACTGCAGATCCCCGAGAACGAGCCGGGCAGCTCCATCATGCCCGGCAAGGTCAACCCGACGCAGTGCGAGGC
>JBOIGD010000304.1:0-2804 GCA_050742615.1 Casimicrobiaceae bacterium
CTCCCCGGCGCAGGTGAGGACCGGCAGACCCATCAGCAGCGCGTCGTTGGTCGTCGTGTGCGCGCCGTACGGAAACGTGTCGAGGAACAGATCGGCGGCGGCGTGACGGGCGAGGTGGTGATGCGGCGGTATCCTCGGCGCGAACACCAGCCGCGCCGGATCGACGCCGGCCGCGGCGGCCTCGCGGCGCAGATTGACGCTCGGCGCCGGGTCGGTTTCCAGCAGCCACATGACGCTGCCGGGCACCGCTTGCAGCAGTCGCGTCCATAGAGCGAACACATCGGGTAGGATCTTGAAGGCCTTGTTGAAGCAGCAGAACACGAAGCCTTGCGCCGGCAGGCCGCAGGCGGCGCGGCCGGGTGACGGACCGCGCGGCATGCGCCCGGTGTCGCTCGGATAGAACGAGTGCGGCATGTAGCCCAGGCGCTCGGTGTAGAACGGCTGCATCGCTTCCGGCGCGGCGAAGCGGTCGACCAGGATGCAGTCGTACCAGTCGGCGCCCAGCGTGCCCGGAAAGCCGATCGAATTGACCTGCACGGGCGCGGGCCGCTGCGCGAACAGCGGCTCGCGCGAATTGGTCGTATAGCCGTTGAGGTCGATCAGTATCGCGATCCGGTCGCCGCGGACGCGTTGCGCGGTCGCCGCGGCGCTTTCGCCGCTGACGTCGGCGAATCGATCGAAGGCGCGCGCGACGCGCGCGCCTACCGGCCCGCGGTCTTCCGGGGCCAGACCGTAGGCGTAGGTCTCGAATCGGGTGCGATCGATACGCTCCCAGAACGTTAGCGACAAGTGCACCATCGGATGATTGCGAAAATCCGACGAGACGAAGCCGACGCGCAGACGCTCGCCCGGCGCCACCTGCACCACCGGCGGCGGCACGGGGGATGGCAGAGCGAATCCCCGGGCCCATCGCCTCGCCGCATGCAACTGCGCGCGCGGCGAGGCCGGCATCGCCAGTATCCAGAACGGATTGACCAGGCCGCGCCGGTCGGCGCCGGGCGCCTCGAGCTGGCTTGTGAGAGCGCCGAACAGCGACTCCAGGCCCTGCCAGTCGCAGCGTTGCTGGCGCGCATGGGCGAGCATCGACAGCGCATAGGCGTTGTCCGGGTCGACCTCCAGCGCCCGCCGCAGCGCCGGCTCCGCCGCTGCCCATTGCTGGCGCTCGACGCAGGCCGACGCGAGGTTGACCTGCACGCCGGCATCGTCAGGCGCGAGGCGCGCGGCTTCGCGCAGGCTTTCCTCGGTGCCGGCCAGATCGCCGCTGCGACGCTGCGCCACCGCGCGGCGCACCCAGACCGCCGCGGGCGCCTCGCGCCGGATGGCGAACAGGCGCTGATAGCTTGTTGCGGCCGCGGCGAAATTTTCCCGTGACACTTGGAGGCTCGCCAGGTTGGCGAGGGCGTCGGGATGGTCGGGGGACGCGGCGAGGACCTGGCGGTAGCAGGCTTCGGCTTCGTCGGCCAGGCCTTGCGCTTCGCAGGTGAGGCCGAGGTTGTTGAGCAAGCCGGCATGGCCGGGAACGCGCCGCAGCGCCAGCCGGTAATGGGCGATGGCAAGCGAATGGCGGCCGCGCTCGCGTTCGAGGTTGCCGAGATGGAACAGCGCTTCGGCCTCGTCCGGATCGAGGGCGAGGACTTGGCGCCAGGCGGCTTCGGCGGCGGTGGTATCGCCGCGTTCCAGCGCGCCGCGGCCACGGGCGAGCCAGGCTGCGACCGTGGGCTCGCCGGCTGTGGCGGTAACGGGCGCGACGATACCCGGCGGCGCGAGGGCACCGTGGCAATCCTTGTAGCGCTTGCCGCTGCCGCAGGGACAGGCGGCGTTGCGCGCCGGCGGATCAGCGCTCGCGGCGATGATGCTCGTCCCAGGTTTGCAGCATCAGCGATTCGAAGTCGCGCGTGTAGCCTGCCATGTCGAACAGGGGATGGGTGTCGCGGTTCGCGGCGAGCCGGGCCCGCAGCGCGGCGAGTCGGGCGGGATCGCGCGCCAGGGCGAGGGCAAGTGCCTCGTATCCGGCGAAATCGGCCGTCACGAGCTCCGGCAGGCCGATCGCGTGCAACTGGCTGCCGGCAATGCGCGAGACCAGCGTCTCCCCGGCGCAGGTGAGGACCGGCAGACCCATCAGCAGCGCGTCGTTGGTCGTCGTGTGCGCGCCGTACGGAAACGTGTCGAGGAACAGATCGGCGGCGGCGTGACGGGCGAGGTGCTGCTGCGGCGGGATCCGGGGCGCAAACACCAGCCGCGCCGGATCGACGCCGGCGGCAGCCGCCTCGCGGCGCAGATTGACGCTCGGCGCCGGGTCGCTTTCGAGCAGCCACAGCACGCTTCCCGCCACGGCGTGCAGCAGGCGCATCCAGACCGCGAATACCTCGGGCAGGATCTTGAACGCCTTGTTGAAGCAGCAGAACACGAAGCCCCGCGCGGGCAGGCCGCATTCGACGCGGCCTGCCGACGGGCCTTGCGGTGCGCGCCCGGTGTCGCTCGGATAAAACGAGTGCGGCATGCGCCACAGGCGCTCGGTGTAGAACGGCTGCGTCGCTTCCGGCGCAGCGAAGCCGTCGACCAGGATGTAGTCGTACCAGTCGGCGCCGAGCGTCCCGGGAAAGCCGATCGAATTGACCTGCAGCGGCGCCGGCCGCAGCGCGAACAGTTGCTCGCGCGAATTGGTCGTGTAGCCGTTCAAGTCGATGAGTATCGCGATGCGGTCGCCGCGGATGCGCCGCGCGGTCGCTTCGGCGCTCTCGGCGCTGACGTCGGCGAAGCGATCGAAGGCGCGCCTGATGCGCGCGCCCGTCGGAGCGGCGTCG
>JBOIGD010000305.1:0-4407 GCA_050742615.1 Casimicrobiaceae bacterium
GCGCTGATTCGCGGGCGCTCGCACCCCACTCGCTGCGCGAGCGGGACCTGGCTCGCTGCTCACATCGCCACGTGCCGGCCGCCGTCGACGTTGATCGTCTCGCCGGTGACGTAGGTCGCCTCGAACAGCAGGAAATGCACGGCCTTGGCGATGTCCTCCGGTGTGCCTTCTCGCCTCAGCGGCGTATTCGAGATGATCCTCTGCCGCGACAGCTCGTCGAACGAATCGTCGTCGGGCCACAGGATCGGACCGGGCGCGACGGCGTTGACGCGCACTTCGGGCGCAAGCTCGCGCGCCAGCGAGCGCGTCAGCCCGACCAGCCCGGCCTTGGCGACGCTGTAGACGACGTAGTTCTTCAGCGGGCGCTCGGCATGGATGTCGGTGATGTTGACGATCGCGCCCTGCGTCTTCTTCAGTGCCGGCGCCGCGGCCTGCCCGATGAACAGAGGCGCCCGCAGATTGGTGCCGATCAGGTCCTCCCAGCTTTCGGCGGTGATCTCGCCGACCGGGGTCGCGAAGAAGGATGAGGCGTTGTTGATCAGCGCGTCGAGCTTGCCGAAGGTCTGCACCGTCTGATCGATCAGCGACTGCACCTTGGCGAGGTCGAGCAGGTCGGCCTGGATCAGCGCGACCGAATCCTTGCGCTGGTGGTTGAGCTCGGCCTGCAGCAGCCGCGCTTCGCCTGCCGACTCGCGGTAATGCAGCATCAGGCTCGCGCCCGCGGCATGCAGCCGGCGGCAGGTCGCGGCGCCGACGCGCTTGGCACCCCCCGTGATCAAGACCACTTTGCCCTGCACGCGGCGCTCCGGCTACACTCCCTCGAATCGTCCAATCTATCACATCGATGTCAACCGCTCCACACGGCGACGGCGGCGCCGAATTGCCGAAGCCTTCGATCGATGCGCGTGCGCACGGCGCGCGGGTCGTCGCGCACGTCGCCGCGTTGATTGCCGAGGCCGGCGGCTGGATATCGTATGCCGATTACATGGGCGCCGCGCTGTACGCGCCGGGACTCGGCTACTACGCGGCAGGTGCGCGCAAGTTCGGTGCGGCGGGTGACTTCGTCACCGCGCCGGAAATGACAGGGCTGTTCGCCGCGGCGCTGGCGACGCCGGCGGCCCAGGTCATCGCGCAACTCCCGGGTGCCGAGCTGATCGAATTGGGGCCGGGCAGCGGCCGGCTCGCCGCCGATCTGCTGCACGCGCTCGATGCCCGCAACCACCTGCCCGGGCACTATCGCCTGCTGGAAGTGAGCGCCGATCTCGCCGCGCGGCAGCGCGCTTGCCTGCGCGAACGCGTGCCCGCGCTCGCCTCGCGGGTCGACTGGATCGATGTATTGCCCGCGCACTGGCGCGGCGTCGTGATCGCCAACGAAGTCCTCGATGCCGTGCCGCCGCACCTGATCGCGCGGCAGCGCGGAACCTGGTTCGAGCGCGGCGTCGCGATCGCCGACGGGTTTCTCGTGCTCGCCGACCGGCCGCTCGCCGCGGGCGCATTGCGCGACGCCGCGGCGGCGGCGTTCCCGGCGCAGGGCGACTATGTCAGCGAAATCAATCCCGCGGCGCAGGCGCTGGTCGCGAGCCTCGCCGAGCGCTGCGACGCCGGTCTGCTGCTGGTGATCGACTACGGGTTTCCGGCGGCGGAGTATTATCATCCGCAACGCGCAGCCGGCACGCTGATCGCGCACTACCGCCATCGCGCGGTGCACGATCCGCTGTTCCTCCCCGGGTTGAGCGACCTCTCGGCGCACGTCGACTTCAGCGCGATCGCCCGTGCCGGCGTCGCCGGCGGCATGACGGTCGGCGGCTACGCGACCCAGGCGCGATTCCTGATCAATTGCGGCATCCTCGACGCGCTCGCCGGTTGCGGCGATCCGCGGTCGGCAGCTTATGTGCGCGAAGCGGCGGCGGTGCAGAAGCTATTGTCCCCCGCCGAGATGGGAGAACTCTTCAAGGCGCTCGCGCTCGTGCGCGGCATCGATGGAGAGCTTGCCGGGTTCCGCAACGGCGACCAGAGCCACCGGCTGTAGGCGCAGAGAGTCGTCCCGGCGAACGCGGGATCCAGGCGTGGCCTTGCAGTTCATCGAACCGAGCTGGCCGGCCTGCGCCGTGACGACACAATGCGGCGAGGCCCGCAGCGGGGGCGACACGATTCCTCAGGCGGCGCGCCGCTCGGCCTGCGCCGCCGCGAGCTTGCTCCGCGCGTCGCGCAGTGCCGTCCGCACGCCCTCCTCGATGACCGGGTGATAGAACGGCATGTCGAGCATCTGCTGCACGGTGAGCTTCATCTGCAATGCCCACGCCAGCAGGTGGCCGATGTGCTCGGCATCGGGACCGATCATTTCGGCGCCAAGGAATGCGCCGTCTTCGATCGCGGCGTACACGTGCAGCAAGCCCCGGTTGCGCAGCATGACCCGTGAGCGGCCCTGGTTGTGGAACGAGACTTCGCCCGCGACGTGCGGCGTGGCCTGGGCGTCGCGCCAGCCGCCGCCGACGATCGCGATCTGCGGGTCGGTGAACACGACCGCGAGGCCGGCGCGGCGAAGGCCGGGCCGGACGTCTGGATAGCGTGCGGCGTTGTCGCCCGCAATGCGTCCCTCGTCGGCGGCTTCGTGCAGCAGCGCGAGCTCGTTGTCGACGTCGCCGGCGATGAATATCGACGAGCGTCCGCATTGCAGGGTGCGGCGATCGAACAGCGGCACGCCCTGCGCATCGAGCGCGAGCGAGGTCCGGTCCAGCGCCAGTCCGGCGACGTTGGGACGCCGGCCGGTCGCGGCCAGAAGGAAGTCGAAGGTCTCGGTCGCGATGCTGCCGTCGAGCGCACGGTACCTGATGGAAATCAGGTTGCCGTGGCGCGCGACCTCAGCATGCGCATTGGTGTCGAGGTAGAACTCCGCACCGAATATCCGTCGCCCCGAGTCGACGAGCGCCGGGTCGGACAGCGGCCCGACGCCGCCGCCGCGGCCGAAGACCCTGATGCGCACGCCCAGGCGATGCAGCGCCTGACCGATCTCCAGGCCGATCACGCCGGGACCAAACACCGCGACGCTGCCCGGCAAGTCCTGCCACTGGAACACGTCGTCGTTGACGATCAGTTTGTCGCCCAGCGAATCCCAGGCGGGCGAATGCGACGGCGATGAGCCGGTGGCGATGACGATGCGCGGCGCGCGGACGGTCAGCGCGTCGCCGATCTGCAAGGTGTGATCGTCGATGAAGCGGGCATGGCCGCGAACCTTGTCCGCCGCGGGAAAGGCCTCGACGTCGTCGACGACGAAACCCGCGAAGCGGTCACGCTCGGCCTTGATCCGGTCCATCACCGCCTTGCCGTCGACGGCGATCGGGCCGGCCGGACGGATGCCGAATGCGGCCAGGCGCGACGACGCGTGCGCCGCCTCGGCCGCCGCGATCAGAAGCTTGCTGGGCATGCAACCGACGCGCGCGCAGGTCGTCCCGTAAGGCCCGCCCTCGATCAGCAAGGCGCGCCGGCCCGCTGTCTTGACCGTCCGGTAGGCGGCGAGCCCGGCCGTGCCGGCGCCGATGATGGCGACGTCGGTATCCTTGAACTGCATCGATGCCCCCGTTCGACTGGTTGGCGGCGTTCCCGCGGCGCCTCGGGGTCGCGCGGGAACGCCCGAGTTTACGCGGCCCGCTTCAGGAAGCGCTCGAGATCCTCGGCGTTGCCGATCAGTTTGCCATTGACGAAGACCTGCGGCACGGTTTGCGCGCCGGTGATCGCGCCGACGACCTTGCTGCGGATCGCATGGCGGAGCGGGACCTCGGCGTAGGCGATGCCGGCGTCGGCCAGTAGCCGTTTGGCCTTGGCACAGAACGAGCAGCCTTCTCGCGTCAGGATCGCGACCTGGTCGGGTTTCTTGGCCCTGGGGTTGAGGTAGGCGAGCATCGTGTCGGCGTCGGAGACCTCGAACGGGTCGCCCGGCTCGTCCGGCTCGATGAACATCTTCTCGATCCGGCGGTCGCGCACCAGCATCGAGTAGCGCCACGAGCGCTTGCCGAACCCCAGGTCCGACTTGTCCACCAGCATCCCCATCGCCCGGGTGAATTCGCCGTTGCCGTCCGGGAGGAAGGTGATGTGCGGCGCGTTCTGGTCGCGCTGCCACTCGCTCATCACGAAGGGATCGTTCACCGACAGGCACACGATCTCGTCGACACCGGCCTCGTGGAAGGTGGGTGCCAGCTCGTTGTAGCGCGGCAGATGGGTGCTCGAGCAGGTGGGCGTGTACGCGCCGGGCAGGGCGAACAGCACCACGGTGCGGCCCTTGAAGATGTCGCGGCTCGCGATGTCGCGCCACTGGCCAGCGTTGCGCGTGCGGAAGGTCCCTTCGGGGACGGGTTTGCCCGTGGAATCGGGAAGCATCGGTTTTCTCCTGGTAGCGAAGGGTCGATTGAT
>JBOIGD010000306.1:0-13231 GCA_050742615.1 Casimicrobiaceae bacterium
GAGGCGGTGGCGCTGCTCGACGAGCTCGCCGCGCACGCGACGCAGGCGAAATACGTCATCAGCTATGCGTACCGGGTCGGCGACGTGGTGATCTGGGACAATGCCTCGCTGCTGCATTCGGCGACCCTGACCGACCCGGACGATCCGCGTACCCTGTGGCGGATCACGATCAAGGAACCGTCGACCAAGCTCGATGCGGTCGAAGTCCTGGCCGCGACATTCGCCTCCAGGACGGCGTAGCGCCCCGACGACGCCGGACGCTACTTCCGCAGCGCCGCGACGCCGCGCTGCAGGCCGTCGAGCGTCAGCGGGAACATGCGCGGGCCGAGCAGGTCCAGCACCATCTGCGTCGAGCGGGTGTACTGCCAGGTGCGCTCGGGCTCCGGGTTGAGCCAGATGGCGTGGCGATAGTTCGCGATCAGGCGCTTCAGCCATACCGCACCCGCCTCGTCGTTCGCGTACTCGACGCTGCCTCCCGGCTGCACCAGCTCGTAGGGGCTCATCGCGGCGTCACCGACGAAGATCAGCTTCCAGTCGCGTCCGTACTTGTGCAACAGGTCGAACGTCGCGACGCGCTCGTTGCGGCGGCGCCGGTTGTCGCGCCAGACGTGGTCGTAGACGCAGTTGTGGAAGTAGAAATGCTCGAGATGACGAAACTCGGACTTGGCGGCGGAAAAGAGCTCCTCGCAGACCTGGACGTGCGGATCCATCGAGCCGCCGACGTCGAGGAACAGCAGCACCTTGATGCGGTTGCGGCGCTCGGGGCGCAACTGCACGTCGAGCCAGCCGGCGTTTCGCGCGGTGCGCTCGATCGTCGTGTCGAGGTCGAATTCGTCGGGCACGCCCTGCCGCGCAAAGCGTCGCAGGCGCCGCAAGGCCACCTTGATGTTGCGGGTGTTGATCTCGACCGAATCGTCGAGGTTACGGAACGTGCGCTCGTCCCAGACCTTGACCGCGCTGCGATTCCGGCTCCCTTGCTGTCCGACGCGTATGCCCTCGGGGTTGTATCCGTACGCGCCGAACGGGCTCTTGCCCGCGGTGCCGATCCATTTCGAACCGCCCTGGTGCCGCTCCTTCTGCTCGGCGAGCCGCTGGCGCAGCGTCTGCATCAGCTTGTCCCAGCCGCCGAGCGCCTTGATCAGCGCCTTTTCCTCGTCGGTCAGGCTGCCCTCGATCATCTTGCGCAGCCATTCCTCGGGAACGTCGGCGCGGATGTCGAGGACGCCTTCGACGCCGTTGAAGTACGCGCCGAAGGCGAGGTTGAACCGATCGTAAAGCGCCTCGTCCTTGACCAGGCACGTGCGCGCCAGAAAATAGAAGTCGTCGATGCTGGCCGACACGACGTCGTGCTTGAGCGCGTCGAGCAGTGTCAGGAATTCATGCGTGCTGACCGGCAGCTTGGCCGATTTGAGGTGAAGAAAGAAGTCGATCAGCATCGCAGCTTCGTGGCCCGCGCGGCGCAGGCCGGCGCCAAACTGCCGGCCGTGCGGAAGCAGGCTAGCGTGGACGGTCGAGCTCGAACCTCAGGTGGCGCTTCACCGCCGGCCATTCGCCGTCGATGACGCTGAACACGACGGTGTCCCGCTTCGAGCCGTCGGGCATCAGCTGGTGATTGCGCAGCACCGCGTCCTGCTTCGCGCCGAGCCGCGCGATCGCGGCGCGCGATGCATGATTGAACCAGTGCGTGCGGAACTCGACGGCGATGCAGGCCAGCGCCTCGAACGCGTGCGTCAGCAGCAACAGCTTGCATTCGGTGTTGATCGCGGTGCGCTGCGCGCGTTTTGCATACCAGGTGTGCCCTATTTCGAGGCGCCGGTTGACCGCATCGACATTGAAGTAGCGCGTGCAGCCGACGATGTCGCCCGTCGCGTTGTCGCGCACGGTGAAGGGCATCGCGCCGAGGCGCTCGCGCATGTCGAGCGCGAGCGCGATGTACTGCCCGATCCCTTCGGGCGGCGCGACCGAGGTATACCAGAGGCGCCAGAGCTCGCCGTCGGCCGCCGCCTCCCTGAGTCCCGCCTCGTGGACGCGCCCCAGCGGTTCCAGGGTCGCGTGCCGACCCTTGAGCGTGACCGGCTCGACGAATGCCATCCCGCCGCCGCGCGAGTCAGCGCCCGGTCCGCGCCATGAACGCGACGCGTTCGAACAAATGCACGTCCTGCTCGTTCTTCAGCAGCGCGCCGTACAACGGAGGAACGATGATCTTCTTGTCGCTGCTGCGCAGCGCCTCGGCGGGAATGTCCTCGGCCAGCAGGAGCTTCAGCCAGTCGAGCAGCTCCGAGGTCGACGGCTTCTTCTTCAGCCCCGGGACGTCGCGCAGCTCGAAGAACACTTCCAGCGCCGCCTGCAGCAGCGCCTTTTTCAGGTTCGGAAAATGAACGTCGACGATGCGCGTCATCGTCGCCTTGTCCGGAAAGCGTATGTAGTGGAAGAAGCAGCGGCGCAGGAATGCGTCCGGCAGCTCCTTTTCGTTGTTGCTGGTGATGACGACGACCGGGCGGTGGCGCGCGCTGATCGTGGCCTGGGTCTCGTAGACGTGGAATTCCATCCGGTCGAGCTCGCGCAGCAGATCGTTCGGAAACTCGATGTCCGCCTTGTCGACTTCGTCGATCAGCACGACGGCAGGCGTGGCGGACTCGAACGCCTGCCAGAGCACGCCGCGCTTGATGTAGTTGGCGATGTCGGCGACACGCTCGTTGCCGAGCTGTGAGTCGCGCAGGCGCGACACCGCGTCGTACTCGTACAGGCCCTGCTGCGCCTTGGTCGTCGACTTGATGTGCCACTGGATCAGCGGCCGGCCCAGCGAGCGCGCGATCTCCTCGGCCAGCATCGTCTTGCCGGTGCCCGGCTCGCCCTTGACGAGCAGCGGGCGCGCCAGCGTGACCGCGGCGTTGACCGCGAGCATCAGGTCGGGCGTCGCGACATAGGTGTCGGTGCCCTCGAAGCGCATGGTCATTGCCGAATCCGGCGCCGTCGGATGCGTGGTCGAGTCCATGGCCGATATTAGCTCACAAAGCGTTGCAGCAGCCAGAGCGCGACCATGCCGACACCGATGGTCAGCAGCGTGTTGCGCCAGCGCCAGGCCACAAAGCCGGCCGCCAGCGCGGCGACCAGCTTGACGTTGCCGAAGTCGATGCGCAGCTCGCCCGGCGCGGCGAAAACGATCGCCGGCACGACGATCGCGGTCAACATCGCCGCCGGCACGTGGCGCAGAGCGCGCGCGAGCAGCGGCGGCATTTCGCGGCGCGCGAACAACGCGATGAAGGACAGCCGCGAGGCGAAATTGATCGCTCCGACCGCCAGGATCATGCCCCAGATCGCAAGCTGGCTAGTTTCCAGGGCCGGCCTCCGTGGTCTCGCGGCGACCCAGCAAGCGGTCCGCGGCGACGCCGGCGGCGATGCCGGCCAAACCCGCGCAGATCATCGACAGGCGCATCGGCATCGCGTCCAGCGCGATCGCCGCGACGCCCGCGGTCGCGAACACGATCAGCGCCGCCCGGTCGCTGAGCAGCGGCGCGAGTAGCGCGAGAAAGCACAGCGGCACCGCGAATTCGAGCTGCCACGACGCCGGGATGATTGCGCCGGCAAGGATCCCTGCGACGGTCGCGAGCTGCCACGCCAGCCACAGCACGGCACCGCCGCCGAGAAAGTACGACATGTTGGCGGGCAGGTCGGACGAGTCGCGGAAGCGCTGGATCGCCGAGGCAAACGCCTGGTCGGTCAGCAAGAAGGCCGTCAGGTTGCGCCAGCGGTGGTTGAGCGGCTTCAGATAGGGCGCCAGCGCCGCGCTGTACATCAGGAATCGCAGGCTCACGACGAAGCACGACAGCACGATTACGGCGAAAGGCGCGCCGGCGGAAAGAAGCTGCGCGGCGATGATCTGCGCCGCACCGCTGAACATGATGATCGACATGCCGAGTGCCGCCAGCGGCGAAGCGCCGGCACCGAGCGCGGCGACGCCGCAAACCACGCCGAACGGGATCAGCCCGGCGGTCATCGGCAGCATGTCGCGCGCGCCGTCGAGGAACGCGGGGCGGGAGAAAGGAGTGCGCATCGGAACCGGAAAAGCAAAGGGCTCGCGGCCGAGCATCAGCGTGCGGCCGCAAGCCCTGAGCATTCGCTTCGATTATAGCGCAGTGCCTGCGGCCGGGAGGGTTCGATGCCGCCGGCGAACGCGCCACCGGCCGGTCGAACGCTCGCGCCGCGTCGGACACAGGACGATGCGAGCCTTGCGGCTACAATAGCGCTCCCCTCCCGGCGCGCCGGAGCGCACGGTCATTTCCCGGTCAAGAACCCGAACGAGGAGCACTGGTGGACCTGCCGATCAATCACTTCAAGCGCGCGATCAAGTCGGGCCGGACGCCGCTCGGCGCATGGCTCTCCAGCGGCTCGCCGGCAACGGCCGAGGCGCTCGGCTGCGCCGGATTCGACTTCCTGGTCGTCGACATGGAGCACACGCCGATCGACCCGCCGCAGATGGTCGACATCCTGCGGGCGATCGCCGGCACGCCCGCCCAGGCGATCGTGCGCCCGCCGTGGAACGACATGGTGATGGTCAAGCGTGCGCTGGATGCCGGCGCACAAACGCTGCTGCTGCCTTTTGTGCAGGACGCCGACGAGGCGCGCCGCGCGGTCGCCTCCACGCGCTATCCGCCCGACGGCGTCCGCGGCGTCGCCGGCACGCATCGCGGCAGCCGCTACGGAACCGTACCGAATTATCTGGGCCGCGCGGGTGACGAGATTTGCGTGATCGTGCAGATCGAGACGCTGCCGGCGCTCGCCCGGCTGGACGAAATCGCCGCGGTCCCCGGCATCGATTCGATCTTCGTCGGCCCCAGCGACCTGTCGGCCTCGATGGGCCACCTGGGCGACGTCGCCAACCCGGCGGTCCAGGAAAGGCTGGCGGCCGCCGCGGCCGCCTGCCGCCGCGCCGGCAAACCCTCCGGCATCATCGGACCGACGGCGGACATGGTCGCCCGGTTCATCGACTACGGCTACTCGTGGATCGCGATCGGCTCCGACATGGGTTTCATGGTCGGCCGCGCGCAGGAGTGTCTCGCCATGTTCAACAGCGCCACCGCCACAAGGACGGCGCCGGCGCCCTCCCGCTGAGGTGCGCCGGCGCCCGGCACGGCGTTTTCTTGTAGGATGCTCGTTTCGGCCAGCGGGATCGGCGAATGGAATCCCCGTTCGAGTGCGTGCTCGACGTCCGGGCGAGCCTCGGCGAATGCCCGGTGTGGGCGATCGACGAGCAGGTCCTGTACTGGGTCGACATCAATGCGCCGTCGCTCAACCGCTTCGATCCCAAATCCCCCGCCAACCTCGCCTGGCCGATGCCTTCGTCGATCGGCTGCTTCGCGCTGCGTGCGCAGGGCGGGTTCGTCGTCGCCTTGCGCGACGGCATCTGGCTGGTCGATCGCGACGGTACGCTCGGCGATCGCATGGCCGAGGCGCCCTACGACCCATCGCATCACCGCTTCAACGACGGACGTGCCGATCGCAGCGGACGTTTCTGGCCCGGCACGATGAACGAGCGGCGCGACGCCGCCAGCGCCGCGCTTTATTGCATCGACCGCTATTTCACCCTTACCAAGGTGGTGGACGGAATCACCATATCCAACGGTCTCGCGTGGAGCCCGGACGGACGCATCCTCTATCACGCCGACACGCCGGCGCGCACCGTCAGCGCGTACGCCTTCGACGCCGCGACCGGAACGGTCAGCGGCAAGCGCACGTTCGCGCATTTCCAGGATCCGACCGAGCGGCCCGACGGCGCGGCGATCGACAGCGAAGGCTGCTACTGGTGCGCGTTCTACGGCGGGGGCAAGGTGGTGCGCCTGTCGCCGCGCGGCGAGCGCCTCGCCGAGTACCCGGTCCCGGCGGCATGCCCGACGATGTGCGCGCTGGGCGGGCCGGACCTGCGCACGCTCTACGTCACCACGGCGCGCCAGCGGCGCGAGCCGGAAGAGCTCGCGCGGCTGCCACTGTCGGGCGGCGTCTTTGCGATGCCGGTCGACGTACCCGGACTGCCGGAGCCGAAATTCGCCGGCTGAAGCGCCTTTCCCGCTGACCGGAAGGGCATCGAAACGGACGTTGCAGAACACGCCGGATCCATCATGCATCTCGACAGCAGTGCGTATCTTCGCATCGATGCCTCCAACAGCCTCGGCGCGTCGGCGTCGGGGGCGTCGTTTGCGACCTCGACCGGCGACATGCTCGAGATCGCCAGCTTCGGTCCCGGGATCTTCCGCCTTCGCATCGGTCCGAACACCCGGCCCGACTACGGATTGATCGCGGCGCGCGCGCAACGCTGCGAAGTCGCGCAGCCGTCGCGCGGCATGTGGACGTTCACCGCGGGCGATGCGTCGCTCGAGCTGTCCGGCACACCGCTGTCGCTGCGCCTGCTGTATGCCGGCAAGCCGGTGCTCGCATCGATCACCGACGAGGCACCCGGCGGGCTCACGCGCCTGCCTGCGATCGGCCGCACCCAGCAGGGACAGTCGTGGATCGCGGCCTACGCGCTGGCGTCGGGCGAGCCGGTCTACGGCCTGGGCGAGCAAACCGGCGCGCTCAACAAGCGCGGCCAACTGGTGCGCTCGCAGGTCGAGCGTGCGGGCGTCGATCCGGCGCTGTCGAGCAAGAGCGTGCCATTCTGCTGGAGCCCAGCCCCTGGCGGCGGTGCGTGGGGCGTCTACGTGCACACACCGGCCCGGGTGCTGCATGGCGTCGGCTACCCGGGCTGGTCGCAGCGCTCGTACGGTATCGTTGTCGACGACGAGGCGCTCGATCTGTTCATGATCGCGGGGCGCGATCCCGCGCAGGTGCTCGAGCGATACAGCGCGCTGACCGGCCGCGCGCCGGAGGTTCCGCTGTGGAGCCTCGGGGTCTGGATCGCGCACGACCAGTGCCGGACCGCCGACGACGCCGCGAGAACCGCGGCGCATCTGCGCGAGCAGCGCGTGCCCTGCGACGTGCTGGCGCTGGTCGGCACGTCGCCCTGGGATGCCTGGACGTATTTCGACTTCCAATGGGACCCGAGACGTTATCCCGACCCGGCAAGCGCGCTGGCTCGGATCAAGCAGCACGCGATGAAGGTCTGCGTCTGCGAGCAACCGTACGTGTCGATTCATTCGCCGCTGTTCCACGAGCTCGCCGCCAGGCAGTACCTGCTCTGCGACGAATCCGGGCGGCCGTGCGAGCTCGGCGGCGATGCGGCGCGCGGCGACGAGACACCGGGCGGCGCGCCGGCGCCGCCGCCGTCGGGCATCGTCGATCTGACCAATCCCGCCGCCTATGCCTGGTGGCGCAATGCCCACGAAGCGCTGTTCAAGGCGGGCGTCGACGTGATGCAGTGCGACGGCGGCGAGCAGGTGCCCGGCGATGCCGTGGCTCACAACGGCGATGCCGGGCAGCGCCTGCACAACGTCTACCCGCTGCTGTACAACCGCTGCGTGTTCGACGCGGCCGGCAAGTTCGCCCCGGTGGACCAGGCGCCGGCGGTGGTCTGGGGCAGCGCCGGCTGGGGCGGCAGCCAGCGCTACCCGCTGCAATGGAGCGGCGATTCGCAAAGCGACTGGGAAGGGCTCGCCGCCAGCATCCGCGGCAGCCTGTCGTACGGCATGAGCGGCGTTCCGCATCACGCCGGCGAAATTGGCGGCGGCTTCGGCGCGACGCCGGCCTCGTCCGAGCTGTATCTGCGCTGGCTGCAGGCCGGCGTGTTCGGCTCGCACCTGCGCCTGCGCGCGGACGGCGAGCGCGAACCCTGGGCAGCGGGCGATGAACGGGAAAAAATCGCGCGCCAGTGGCTGGAATTCCGCTATCGCCTGGTGCCCTATTTGCGCGCAGTCGCGGCGCAGGCGGCGGAAACCGGCCTGCCGGTGATGCGCGCCATGCCGCTCGCGTTTCCCAACAATGCGCTGACGCGCGCCTGCGATACGCAATTCATGTGCGGCGATGCCCTGCTGGTCGCGCCGATCATCGCGCCGGGTGGTGAAGTCGATGTCGCGCTGCCGCCCGGTGCCTGGTACGACCTGGCGACCCGGCAGCGGCTGGCGGGAAGGCAGGTCATCCGCTACCGTGCCGCGCCCGAACGGTTTCCGGTATTTGGCCGCGAAGGCCACGCGCTGCCGCTCGGCCCGTCGGCGCAGCACACCGGAGAAATCGAGCGCGCACGTCCGCTGAACGAACTCTGGGTGTTCGGCAAACCCGCGCAGGGCCTCGCGGGTTTTCCGCAGGCAAGCATCACGCTCGCCGCGGACGGCGCGAAGATCGTCGCCGCGCCCGGCGTGCGGGTCGAGTTGTTCGGCGACGCGAGCGGCGTTCGGGTCGACACCGGAGAGTGACCGGTCCGATGGCCGCCGCGACTATCGTCGTCACCGTCGGCGAGCCCGCCGGCATCGGTCCCGATCTCGCCGTCCGTCTGGCGGAACGGACCTGGCCGGCGCGCCTGGTGCTGGCAGGCGACCGCGAGCTCCTGCGCGAGCGCGCACGCCGGCTCGGCGCCGGGGTGCGCCTGGTGCCCTACCTCCGCGGCGGCGCCGCGACGCCGGGGGCGCTGGAAGTCGCGCATTTCCCCGTCGCGGCCGCAGTCCAGCCGGGCAAGCTGGATGCCGCCAACGCGAAAACGGTAATGGCTTCGCTCGAGACCGCGGTCGCCGGCTGCCTGTCCGGCGAATTCGCGGCGATGGTCACGGCGCCGGTGCAAAAGAGCGTGATCAACGACGCCGGAATTCCATTCAGCGGCCACACCGAATTCCTTGCCTGCCGCACCGGTGCAACCGGCGTCGTCATGTTGCTGGTCGGCGCCGCGCCGTGGGGTCCGCTGCGGGTCGCGCTCGCGACGACGCACCTCCCGCTGGCCGCCGTGCCGGCGGCGATCACCCGCGATGCGCTGGAGCGGACCTTGCGCATCGTCGTCGCCGATCTGCAAGCGAAGTTCGGTATCGCGGCGCCGCGCCTGGCCGTGTGCGGCCTCAACCCGCACGCCGGCGAAGGCGGTTACCTCGGCCGCGAGGAAATCGACGTCATCGCACCGGTCCTCGAGCAGTTGCGCCGGGAAGGCATGCATCTCGCCGGGCCCCTGCCCGCCGACACGGTATTCGTGCCGGCGAGGGCCCGCGACTGCGACTGCATCGTCGCCATGTACCACGACCAGGGGCTGCCGGTGCTCAAGCACGCGAGCTTCGGGCATGGCGTGAACGTCACGCTGGGCCTGCCGATCGTGCGCACCTCGGTCGACCACGGCACCGCGCTCGACCTCGCCGCCGACAGCGCGCTTGCCCGCGGCGCGGATCCGGGATCGCTGTTCGCCGCGGTCGACCTGGCGATCGACCTGGCGGCGCGGGCGCGAACCGCGACCCGTTGACGATCGACCGGCATCGGCCGCGCAAACGGTTCGGCCAGCATTTCCTGGTCGACCCCCACTACGTCGAGCGCATCGTCACGGCGATCGCGCCGCAGCGCGGCGACCGCCTGGTCGAGATCGGCCCCGGGCTCGGCGCGCTGACGCGCCCGCTGCTCGAGCGCGTCGATCGCCTGACGGTGGTCGAGATCGATCGCGACCTCGCCGCCGCGCTCGGTGCCGAGTTCGCATCGCAGCGTCTGCTGCTGCACGTGGCCGACGCGTTGACGTTCGATTTCGCGGCACTCGGCGGCGACCTGCGGGTGATCGGCAACCTGCCTTACAACATTTCGTCGCCGATGCTGTTTCACCTCGCGCAATTCGATACGCATCTGTGCGACGTCACCGTCATGCTGCAGAAAGAGGTGGTCCACCGCATGGCGGCGGCGCCGGCGACACCCGACTACGGCCGCCTGTCGGTGATGCTGCAGGTGCGCTTTCGGGTCGAGCGGCTGTTCGTCGTGCCGGCCGGCGCATTCCGGCCTCCTCCCAAGGTCGAGTCTGCTCTCGCCCGTCTGACGCCGCTCGGCGCGTCGCGGCCCGCGCTCGCCGATCCAGCGCTTTTTGCGCAACTCGTCGCCGCGGCGTTCGGCCAGCGCCGCAAGACGCTGCGCAATGCGCTCAAGCCGTTCGCCGACGAGGCCGCGCTCGAGCGCGCAGGCGTCGCGCCCGGCGCCCGCGGCGAGACGCTGGCGGTGGCCGATTTCGTGCGCCTGGCGAACGCGCTGGCACGTGGCAACGGCGTCGAACGGCGCTAGCGCCAATCGCGGTCTGACCTGAGCCTCGCAGCGGCTGTCGCGCCGGCGGAGCCGCGAAAAGCCCTGCACCCGGCGCTCCCTCGCCTCGTGCAGGCACATAGCGTTAACAGCCACTAGCGGAACAACTGCCCGACGCCCTGCTCGAGCCACGCGACCGGGAGCATCAGGACCAGCTGCGCCAGCACGATCACGATCAGCGGCGACAGATCGAGCGTGCCGCCGAGCGGCGGCACGCGGCGGCGTATCGGCGCCAGGAAACGAAACGTCAGCGCGTTCAGCACGCCCGCCAGCGGGCCGTCCGGAGCGACCCAGGAAAGGAGCGCCTGCAGGAACACCGCCACGATCAATATCCAAAGCGCCGCCTTCAGCAAATCGATCACCGCCAGCGCGGCCAGCGCCGCCGCCAGCGGACCGGACAGCGCGGCGCCGCCCAGCGCCGCCAGCACCGCGAGCCAGAGCCACTGCGCAATCCAGGCGAACAGCAAGGATGCCCAGTCGAAGCCGCGGAACCCGGGCAGGAGCCGCCGCAGCGGCTTTACCGCCCAGTCGGTGAGCGCGGCGACCGCCTGCCCCAGCGGATTGCGAAACGGCGCGCGCAGGCATTGCATGATGAAGCGCAGCAGCGCCGAATACACGATCAGCCCGAACGCGACATTGACCAGGAAACGCAGCGCTTCGATCAGCATGATCCGGCTCGCGCGGGCTATCGTTCCGAACCGAAGCGCTCGCCCATCTCCCGCGCCCGCTCGGCCGCGGCGCCGACGGCGGCAACGATCGCGTCCAGTACCTTGGCTTCGTCCAGCGCAGCGATCGCGCGCTCGGTGGTGCCGCCCTTCGACGTCACCTGGGCGCGCAGCAGCGCCGGCTCGGACTCGCTTTGCTCGGCCAGGCGCATCGAGCCGCTGAAAGTCGCGTACGCGAGCCGGCGCGCTTCGGCCGGCGCGAACCCAAGCTGCCGCGCCGACCGCTCCAGCGCTTCGAGAAAGTAGAACACGTACGCCGGGCCGCTGCCCGACACCGCGGTGACGGCGTCGAGCTCGTCCTCGCGCTCGCACCACAGCGTCGCGCCGACCGCGTCCAGGATCGATGCCGCGCGGGCGCGACCGTCACCGTCGACGCCGGACAGCGCGTACAGGCCGGCGATGCCGGCACCGATCAGCGCCGGCGTATTGGGCATCGCCCGCACGAGGCGACGGTAGCCCAGCAGCCAGCGCGACAGATCGGCCAGGCGGATTCCCGCGGCGATGGTCAGGATGACCTGGCGCTTGAGCAGCGTCGCGAGCTCGCGCGCGACCGCCCGAACATGCTGCGGCTTGACGGCGATCACGATCACGTCGGCATTGGTGACGGCCGCGGCCTCGACCGCGGCGAAGGTTGCAACCCCGAAGCGCGCGGCGACCGTCGCGCGCGCCTCCGGGCTGATCTCGACGACCGACAAAGCCTTCGATGCGTGTCCGCGGGCGATCAATCCTCCGATCAGCGCACGCGCCATGTTGCCGCCGCCGATGAACGTGATGTTCAATTTGTCACCATCGCTGGAGCCTCACGCGAAGGCTGCAGAAATATCGCGCGATTCGCACGCCGCGGCTTTTCGACATCAGCCGCGCGCGCCGAACAGCGCGCTGCCCACGCGCACCAGGGTCGCCCCTTCGGCGATCGCCGCCTCGAGATCGCCCGACATGCCCATCGACAAGGTGTCGAGCATAAGCCCTTCGGCGCGCGCCGCGGCGAGCATTTCGCGCAACACGCGGAACTGGGCGCGTTGCCGCGCGAACTCGGGCGTCGGCTCGGCGATGCCCATGAATCCGCGCAGAGCGAGGCTCGGCAGCGATGCAATGCTGCGGGTGAGCGCAAGCGCCTCGCCGGGCGCCACGCCGCTCTTGGTCGCCTCGGCGCTGATGTTGACCTGCACGCAGACGGCGAGCGGGGGTTGTCGTACGTCACGTGTAGCCGACAACCGTTCGGCGGTCGCCAGACGGTCCACGCTTTCCACCCAGTCGAACCGCGCCGCCGCAATGCGTGCCTTGTTGCCCTGCAACGGCCCGATCAGGTGCCATTCGATCCCCGGCAGATCGGCCAGCGCCGCCATCTTCGTCGCCGCCTCCTGCACGTAGTTCTCGCCGAAGGCGCGCTGGCCGGCGGCATAGGCGGCCCGAATCGCCTCGGCCGGCATGCCTTTGCTGACGGCAAGCAGGCGGATCGCCGTCGGGTCGCGGCCCGCGGCTGCGGCGGCTCCGGCGATGCGCTCGCGCGTGGCTTGCCACGCCTTCTCGTATGGGCTCATAATCGAATGACGCCGGCATAGCCAGTCCGGGCCCACAACCGACGACAGCCCAAGCGGGCCGCATCCTTGGGCAGACAACGGGCGCAGGTCGCGCCGCGGCGCGACAGCAGGGATTATAAATGGACATTGCCGAACTTCTCGCTTTCGCGGTCAAGAACAAGGCGTCGGACCTGCACCTGTCGGCCGGGCTGCCGCCGATGATCCGCGTCCAAGGCGACATCCGGCGGATCAACCTGCCGCCGATGGAGCACGAGGACGTGCACGCCATGGTGTACGACATCATGAGCGACCATCAGCGCAAGCACTACGAGGAGAATCTCGAGTGCGACTTCAGCTTCGCGGTGCCGAACCTCGCGCGCGTCCGCGTCAACGCGTTCAACCAGCAGCGCGGCGCCGCGGCAGCCTTCCGCACGATTCCAACGAAGGTGCTGACGCTCGAGGAGCTGAACGCCCCGAAAGTGTTCGCCGAGCTCACCGAGCGCCCGCGCGGACTGGTCCTCGTCACCGGCCCGACCGGATCGGGCAAGTCGACGACGCTGTGCGCGATGATCGATCACATCAACAAGACGCGGCAGGATCACATCATCACGATCGAGGACCCGATCGAGTTCGTGCACGAAAACCAGCAGTGCCTGATCAACCAGCGCGAGCTCGGTCCCCACACGCTGTCGTTCCCCAACGCGCTGCGCGCTGCGCTGCGCGAGGACCCCGACTACATCCTGGTCGGCGAGATGCGCGACCTCGAGACAATCCGCCTCGCACTGACGGCAGCCGAGACCGGCCACCTGG
>JBOIGD010000307.1:0-7992 GCA_050742615.1 Casimicrobiaceae bacterium
CGCGCTCCCCGCCGGATGCGAGAGTCATCGCGCCGAGGACGCGGGAGACGAGCGCCTTGAATTCGATCTGCGCGAAGCGCACGCCCAGGCACATGCGAGCGCCGCCGGCGAAGGCGAGCATCAGGAACGGACGTTTGCGCTTCGTCGAGTCCGCGTCGTCATAGCGGGCGATGTCGAAGCGCAGCGGATCGGCAAACTGCTCGCGGTCCAGGTGAGTCGCCGCCACCGCCACCGCGATGCGGGTGCCGGGCGTGATGCAGTAGCCGCCGAGCTCGATCGGCTCCGCGGCGACCCGCGGCAGGTTGACCAGCGGCGGGTAGAGCCTGCCCACCTCGAGCAGGAAGCGGTCGAGCTGCGGCAGTCGGTCGAGCGCGTCGGTGCCGAGCGGCTCTCCCCGCGTCCAGCCCGCGTCATCCAGCTCCGCGGCCAGCACGGCGGCGAGGTCGGGCCTCTGTGCGAGCACGTACAGCGCGCGCGAATACAGACTCGCCCCGGTCTCGTGCCCGGCGATCAGCAGGATGGTCAGGTGCGACTGGATCTCGGCGTCACCGCGGCCGAGCGCGGGGTCCGCGAGCAGGACGTCGAGCAGCGATTCCGGCGTCGCCGGCCGCCGTCTGCGGCGCTCGCCGATCGCGGCGCGCAAGACGTCGGCGAGGATGCTGCGCGCGGCGGTCGCCCGCTGGACGTAGGCTTCGCGCGGCTCGTTGCCGTAATCCTGTCCGTCTAGTATCGCGCAGATGGCGGGGTACGCGGTGCCGGTCGCGGCCGCGGACAGGCCGCCGATCGTCTCTGCGACGGCGCGAAACGCCAGTGCGCGCAGCGGCGGATAGAGATCGACCTCGACGCCGTCGTGCCACTGGCGTACGCACTCGTCGATGGCCTGCGCGATGCCTGCCTCGTACGAGCGCAGCATCGTGCCGGCAAACGCCGGCGACCAGACGCGGCGCTGCTCGGAGTGCAGCGGATCGTCGGTGTTGAGCACCGCCTGGCCGCAGCCGATGCCCAGCACGTGCCGCCAGCCTGCCTCGCTGCTGAACGCCGCGCGCCGCGAAAGGAGCGCCGCTTCGGCGGCCGCGGCGCCGACCACCGTGACGCAGGGGCCGGCGTCGGGGCCGGAGGGGACATTGCTGCGCAGGACCGCGCCGTGCGCGGCATAGGCGGCCGCCTGCAGGCGAGGCACGGCGCCGGTCAGCGAATCGTCGGCGGAGAGCGGCAGCGCCGGCGCCGCGAGCGATGCGTCCGGAAATCCGATTACCGCACCCGCATCGAACGCGGTTGCGCGCCCGCAGCGGAAGCGGGCGGCGTGGGAGAGGAGCGGGCGCCGGCCAGCGCGGCGGCGAGCGTGGCGACGATATGCTGCTGATCGTCGGCGGTCAGCTCGGCGAACGTCGGCAGCGTCACGACAGTCTCGTCCTGGTCGCCGCAGCAAGCGCGCGGGCGGTCGCTGCCGAACAGCGGGTGCCGCGCCAGCGAAGGGTAGTGGACGCTGGTCGCGACTCCGGCGTTCGCCATCGACGTCCGCAGCGCGTCGCGCCTTTGCGCCGCCACCCTGATCACGTACATCAGACAGCTGTCGTTGTCGCGGCGTTGCAGCGGGCGCACGTCGGCGGCGAGGCCTGCGAGCAGCCGGTCGTAGCGGCGGAACTGTTCGCGGCGCTGCGCGCGGCTGGCAGCCAGCGATTCGATGGCGGCATTGACCAGCGAAGCGGCGACGTCGTTGCCGCGAAGCTTCAACCCCGTGTCGGCGGCGAACGCGTAGTCGGCATGGCGCAGGGCCGCGGTGCGCTGTACGGTGTCGACCGCCAATCCGAGGTTCGACACCGGTCGCACCCACGCCTCGTGCCGCCGGTCGCGGCCCCAGAGCAGGCCGCCCTCGCCGCCCGGCAGCTCCTTGACGGCGTTGAAGCTGTAGCAAAGGAGATCGCCCGAAGGCGCGACCTGGTCGAGGAGGTCGACGCGGTGCGCACAGTCCTCGATCAACAGCAGGTGGTGCTCGTCGGCGAAGGCGCGCAGCGCCGCAAGCGCGGGACAGCGCTGGCCGTACAGGTGCACGGCGAGGACCGCGCGGGTATTGGCGCTCAGCGCGTGCCGCGCACCTTGCGCGGTCAGCAGCAGGCCTTCCGCGCCGACCTCGGCGACGACCGGCCGCACGCCGGCCTGCAGGAACGCCATGCCCGATGCGACAAAGCTGACCGAAGGAACGATGATCTCGGGTTGCTCGCCGCCGGCCAGCGCGCGGACCAGGCGGCCGGCGAGATAGAGCGCGCTGGTGCACGACGAGGTCGCGAGCGCCCAACCGCCGCGGCCGGCGGTGAAGCGCTCCTCCAACTGACGGCATTGCGGTCCGTAGCCCAGCCAGCCCGAATCGAGCGTCGCCAGCAGACGCGCACGCGCCGCCGGCGACACGCGGGTGCGGAACAACGGTAGCGCGGCGCGCACGCCATTCGAGTCGCTCGTCACGGCGTCGATGGGAAAGGCTCGTCCGACGGATACGGGGGCGCAACGCGCGCGCCGTCGTCACGCGTGCATTCGAGATAGGCGACGTCGACCATGGCCCCATCGGCGCGCCGCTCGACGCCCGAGGCGACGATCCTGCCGCCGCCGGCAGTGGCCGCGCGAAGCGACAGGCGGTTGGCGACGATGACGGTCATGCGTATCGTGCGCAACGGCAGTGCGGCAAAGAGAAAGTCACGCAGCGCAACGCCGGCGTCCAGCGCGATGCCGGCGTAGTCGGGCGGCAGCCTGCGGCGATAGGCGATGGCCCTGGCTGCGTCGACCATCACGCGCCCGAGCTCCAGCGTCCCCGCCGTCGCGTCGCCCTTGCTCCAGCCGATGCTGCCGACAAACGCGTCGTCGATTTTCATGCGTATGGCGAGGACCGCTTCGTACGGCCGATTGATCTCGTGCTGCAGCCAGCGCCGGTTGCGCACCGGGTCGAGCGGCCGCGCATCGAGAAATTGCCGGCAGACCTCCGGGCGGTTGCGCAACGCGGTGATCGCATCGAACTCGTCGCCTTCGGGCCAGCCGACGCGGATGCACTGCCCTTCGCACAGGACGCCGCGGTCGGCGATCGTCCAGTGGCGACTGTCGGCGGTCGCGCTCGCTCCCACGTCCGGCCGCTCAATGCGCCACGCGCCCGTACTGGTCGTCGAAGCGCACGATGTCATCCTCACCGAGGTAGTCGCCGCATTGGACTTCGATCATGATCAGCGGCTCGGTCCGCGGGTTCTCGAGGCGGTGCCGCGTCTCGATCGGGATGAACGTCGATTCGTTGACGTGCAGTGGATAAACGCGCTCGCCGTTGGTGACGCGCGCCTCGCCGCTGACCACCACCCAGTGCTCGCCGCGCCGGTGGTGGAGCTGCATCGACAGCGCACCGCCGGGCCTGACCTCGATGCGCTTGATCTTGAACCCCGGCCCTTCCTGCAGCACCGTGTACGCGCCCCAGGGCCGCGCGACGGTGCGGTGCAGCTTGTAGGCGTCGTGGCCGCGCGCTTTCAATTCACCGACGACCTCGCGCACGCGCTGCAGGTGATCGCGGTGCGCGACCAGGACCGCGTCCGGCGTGTCGACGATGACCAGGTTGTCGACGCCGACGGTGGCGACGACGCGGTCCCCGGCATGCACGAAAGTGTCGCGGGTGTCGATGGCGACGCGCTCGCCCTGGCCGCGATTGCCGGAAGCGTCCGCCTCGGTGAGGGCCGACACCGCCTGCCAGGAGCCCACGTCGCTCCAGTCGAAGTTGCCGCGGATGACGGCGACGCGATCGGCTTTTTCCATCACCGCGTAATCGATCGAGAGGTCCGGCGCGGCGGCGAACAGTGCCGCGTCGATTTCCAGCATCGACGACGCAGCGTTGGCCCGCAGCGCCTGCCAGACGGCGCGCGTCGCCTCGTATATCGCCGGCGCCTGGTCGCGGAAGGCATCGAGGATGGTGGCCGGCGTGAAGCAGAACATGCCCGAGTTCCAGACATAGGTGCCGGCAGTGAGGAAAGCGACGGCTTCGGCAAGAGGCGGCTTCTCGATGAACCGCGCGGCGCGGAACCCGTCGCCCGAGGCGAGCGGCTCGCCGCACTCGATGTAGCCGTAGCCGGTCTCGGGGTGCGTCGGCCCGATGCCGAAGGTGACGATCCATCCCGCAGCCGCCAGCACCCGCGCGCGGTCGACCGCGACCGCGAAGCCGTCGCCGTCGCGGATCAGGTGATCGGCGGGGAGCGCGAGCAGCGTCGCATCGGAGCCGTAGCGCGCTTCCGCGTAGAGAGCGCCCAGCGCGATCGCGGGGCCGGTGTTGCGCCCGAAGGGCTCGAGCAGGTAGGTGATCGACGGCGGCGCGCCCTCGATCGCGGTCGAGAACAGGTCCTTGGTCTGGAAGTAGTAGTCGCGATTGGTGATGACCACCAGTCCCGCGACGCCCGGCAACCCCGCGGCGCGGGCCGCGGTCTTGCCCAGCAGCGTTTCACCGTCGGGCAGCACCATGAACGGCTTCGGCGCGGTTTCGCGCGACAGCGGCCAAAGCCGCGTGCCGGCGCCGCCCGAAAGGATGATGGGTACTACGCTCATCGCGGTCGCCGCTCCGCTCTTGTCGTTGCCGAATCGGGCCCCATTTTAACAGCAACCCTTTGCAACGCTGACGCCGTATTCCGGGATCGCGGCGTTGCGGCGGTGGTATAATCTCTATTCCAGCGCGAGGGCTCGACGTCTCAAGCCGACAGCCCGCGGCAGGACCGGTTACCGGGGGCGACCTGGTTTCGACGGGGACTGTGAAGCAGCGCGGGGCATGCCAAGGTGCAGAACCTTGTGAATCCTCTGCAATCGCAAACTTAACTGCGAACGACGAAAACTACGCTCTGGCGGCTTAATCCCGCCGGACCTCGCACCGGGCGGCGCTCAGCCCGGGTGATGTAACTGTCACAGCGGGGACATTTCGAGCGATCGCGTGCGTCCGGGTCACTTGGCCGACACGCTAAATCAAGGTGACTGGTTCTGGCGTCGCCTGCCCGTCAGTGGCGCCGGGGCGAGAGCACAATGACGTGGCTAAGCATGTAGTCCCGACTGTGTAGCGTTTTCGGACGCGGGTTCGATTCCCGCCGCCTCCACCAAGCCCGCCTGACAACCCGCTTCGGCGGGTTTTTATTTTTCCCGTTCTCATAGTGCATGGACCCGATGGAAAGATGACGCCCGACTCCGAGGAGTGGGGATACATCGGCCGCAAGATGGTCGCGGAGAAGCTCTGGGCGCCGACCGCCGGATCGCGCTTCCTGGCGGCGCATCTGAAGAGCCTGGAGGATTATCCGCCAGGGCAAGGTGCCGACTCGCTCCGCATGCAGAAGGCAATTGAAGAAGCGATGAAAAAGTTGGACAATCCCCACGACAGCAGTAGTTGACGGCCCGGGACTCGAAGCAGGTCTTTGCGTCACAAAGGACGACCGCCGCGGAGTTTGATGGCCGCGGTGGTTGGGGATCTTGAGGAGCCATAGATGCGCAGCGAGAGACCCGGGTGGTCGGGCAAAGTCTTCTGATGCTGACAGGACGGATCGTCGCCGCAGGATGGATGGCGCTTGCTATCGCGCTGCCGGCGACCACCTTCGCACAGTCTTCGCCCGACTCGAAGGTCTTCCATGACGACGATAAGAAGATCCAGGTCGGCACGCGCCCATGGAAAGGCGACTTCGGCCAGATGAAGAAGCGCCGGATCATCCGGGCGCTCGTGCCGTACTCCAAGACTTTCTACTACGTCGAGAAGGGGCGACAGCGGGGCATATCGTACGAGATCTTCCAGGCATTCGAGGACGACCTCAACAAGAAGCTCAAGTCGAAGACGCTGAAGATGCACGTGCTCTATCTGCCGGTCGGGCGCGACGAGATCATCTCGCGACTCGCCGAAGGCTGGGGCGACGTGGTGTTCGCCGACCTTACCATCACGCCCGAACGGAAGAAGTTGGTGGACTTCTCGGCGCCGATGTACTCCGGCATCAAGGAAATCGTCGTCACCGGGCCCGGCGGCCCGCGGGTCGACTCGCTGGACGATCTCTCGGGCAAGGAAGTGTTCATCCGCAGGACCACGAGCTACTACGAGCATCTGCAGGAGTTGAACCAACAGCTCAGGGGCGCGGGCAAGGCTCCGGTGAAGATTCGCGAGGCGCCTGAAGAGCTCGAAGCCGAGGACATCCTGGAGATGGTCAACTCGGGCCTGATAGGCGCCACGGTGGTCGATCGCTACAAGGCGGTCATGTGGGCACGTGTGTTCAAGAATCTCGAGCTACACAATGACGTTCCGTTGCACGACGGCGCGGAGAACGCGTTCATGTTCCGCAAAGGCAGTCCGGAGCTGAAGGCGGTGCTCGACGATTTCGTCAAGCGTCACGGCCAAGGCACAACTTTCGGCAACTCGATTGTCAACCGCTATGTGAAGGATCCGAAATTCGTCAAGAACGCCCTGGGCGATGACGAGCGCAAGCGGTTCGGCGCCACTGTCGATCTGTTTCGCAAGTATGGGGCCCAGTACGGGCTCGACTACTTGCTGATGATGGCGCAGGCCTTCCAGGAGTCGGGGCTCGACCAGAACGCCAAGAGCGCGGTGGGCGCGATCGGCGTCATGCAGATCATGCCCGCGACGGGAAAGGACCTCAAGGTCGGCGATATCACGCAACTCGAGCCCAACGTTCACGGCGGCGTCAAGTACATCCGCTTCATGATCGACCAGTTCTACAAGGACGAGCCGATGACGCCGCTCAACAAAGGGCTGTTCGCATTTGCCTCGTACAACGCGGGACCGGGGCGAATTGCCCAGCTACGTCGTGAGGCGACGAAGCGGGGGCTCGACCCCAATCGCTGGTTTAATAACGTCGAGCTGGTCGCCGCCGACCGGATCGGCCCGGAGACGGTCAACTACGTCAGCAACATCTACAAGTATTACACTGCGTACACGCTGCTCATGGTGCAGGACGAGGAGCGCCGCAAGGCGCGCGAGAGCGTGACCGCTCCGCGCTGAACGGCCCGGAGAATCATGGTCTGTACGACCCGACTCCATGCCAGCGGATGTCGTTAACGTTGTTCCTTAGTACCTGTGTGCAAGCACCTGACCAAGGAGAAGAAGATGTTCAAACGTTTGATGGGGATTCTCGTAGCCGCGCTGTTGGCCATGCCGGTTTCGGCCTGGGCCGACTCATGCACCGACACGGCCAACCTCTTCAGGAAGGCCGGGCAGAGCGCCGATTTCTTCAAGGGGGCGTACGGGTACGCCGTTTTTCCGACCATCGGGAAAGGCGGCATCGGCGTCGGCGGCGCGTTCGGCAAGGGATGCGTCTACGCCAAGGGCAAGCACGTCGGCGACACGTCGATGACGCAATTGTCGATCGGGTTCCAGCTTGGCGGCCAGGGCTTCAGCGAGATCATCTTTTTCCAGGACGAACGTTCCTTCAGGGAATTCACGGGCGGCAACTTCGAATTCGGCGCGGATGCTCAGGCCGTCGCGATCACTCTCGCGGCCCAGGCGGGGGCGAGCTCGACGGGGGCGTCCGCGGGCGCCAGCGCCACCAAGCACGATGCGGCCACTGCAGGCGCGTACTACAAGGGCATGGCGACGTTCACGATCATCAAGGGCGGGCTGATGTACGAAGCGGCCGTCAAGGGCCAGAAGTTCTCCTATAAGAGTAGATGAGAGGTTTCGCGGCGCGCCCTGAAGGAACTCGGGGCGCGCAGTGCATACGTTGGCGAGCACCGCTTCGCGTCGCAGCATGATGGTGTGCGCGATGGCGGGCGAGCCCCAATACGACATGAAGAGGTCGACTCCGCGAAGCTTCGCAAGGTCGTACACGCGATCTTCGTAGCGTGAGGTGAAGTCGGTCCAGGCGGCTTCGCCCGGTCCCGCGAACAGCAGGACGAGCGCGGGCCAGCCCGTCAGTGCCAGATGGGGCAGTGCCAAGACGACGATGAATGCGCGCTTCAATTGCTTTCCTCCACCCGTGCCCCGACCATCTCGGCCACCTACAC
>JBOIGD010000308.1:0-5009 GCA_050742615.1 Casimicrobiaceae bacterium
TACTGCACGATGCCGGCGTTGTTGACCAGAGTGTCGATGCGACCCCACTTGGCCAACACGCCTTCGACCATGCGCGCGATGCTTTCCTTGTCGGTGACGTCGATGACGAAGCCGGCCGTTTCGCCGCCGATTTCCTCGATTTTCCAGACAGTCTCGCGGACGGTCGCCTCGTTGATGTCGCAGACGGCGACCTTGGCGCCTTCCTGGGCAAATTTGATCGCGGTCGCCTGGCCGATGCCTTGGCCCGCGCCGGTGATGATCGAGACCTTGCCGTTTAGCCGCATGGTTGCCTAAGGACCTCCGATGGTGTTTGGCAGTGATCGCCTGCCCGCTTGGAGTGCGCCGAACTCTACCTTTTTTCGCTGCGTTGCACAACTCGGCGACGAGGCTCCGATCGCGCCGCGATGCGCGGGACGACGAAATCAAGATCCGCATAAACAACAACTTGGACATGCTGCGCCGCAATGGGTTCGCGACCTGTCGGCAAATTCCACCCGCAATCTGGTGCGTTGCACGACGAACGCGATCGGACGGTCAGCGCCCTGGCGTGGATGCGGTCAGGCCGGCAGCCAGTGCTCGATGACGAGCTGCAGAGATTCCAGTCCCTGGTAGTGACGGATTTCGGCGCGGTACGCGGCGCGGATTCGCGCCGGAAGCGGTGCGATGTGCTGGAACAGCATCGCCTCGAAGCACCGGTCGCCGAGCGCCAGCGCGAGCTTCGAGTGCTTGTCGCCGACGACACGCTGCGCGGTCACCGCGAACTCGGCGTCGAAAGCCGGCGCCGGAAACCCCGGGCCCCAGACTTCGGCCGCGCAGGCCCGAGCGAGCGCCAGCGAAAGCTCACCTGACGCTAGCTCTCCGTCGGTCTCGAAGCTTCGCCTGCGCAGCGCCGGCGACAGCCATTCGCGGCCGACCCGTTCGAATGCGTCGGCAAAGCGCGGGAGCTCCGACTCGTGCAGCGACAGTCCGGCGGCGAACGCGTGTCCGCCGAATCGCAGGATGCTTCCCGGGGCGCGCTTGGACACGAGATCCAGCGCATCGCGCAGATGAAAGCCGGCGATCGCGCGGCCCGACCCGCGCAGCTCGCCGCCGGTGCCGGCTCGGGCGAACACGATCGCCGGACGATGGTAGCGATCCTTCAGGCGGGACGCGACGATTCCGACGACGCCCTGGTGCCAGTCGGCGCGATACAGGCAAAGGGTGCAGTCGTCCTCGTCGACGCCGGACTCGAGATCGGCCAGCGCGTCCTTTTGCATCGCCGCCTCGACGTCGCGCCGCTCGCGATTGAGCCGATCGAGCTCGGCGGCGAGGCGGTCCGCGGTCGACGGGTCGTCGGTGACGAGGCACGCGATGCCGAGCGACATGTCGGCGAGCCGGCCGGCGGCATTGAGTCGCGGGCCGGCGATGAACCCGAGGTCGTCGCTGGTCACACGCTGCGGCGCGCGGCCGGCGACCGCGAAGAGCGCGCGCACCCCCGGCTGCATCCGATCGGCGCGGATGCGCCGCAGGCCCTGGTCGACCAGGATGCGATTGATGTGGTCGAGCCTGACCACGTCCGCGATCGTGCCCAGCGCGACGAGGTCGAGCAGCGAAGCCAGTTGCGGCTCGGCGCGGTGCGCAAAATGTCCGCGGCGGCGCAATTGCGCCCGGAGTCCGCAAAGCACGTAGAACATCACCCCGACGCCGGCCAGATGCTTGCCCGGGAACGTACAACCCGGCTGGTTCGGATTGACGATCCAGGCCGGCTCCGGCAGCCGCTCGCCGGGCAGATGGTGATCGGTAATCAGCACGCCGATGCCCAGCGCGTGAGCGGCGGCGACGCCCTCGACGCTCGCGATGCCGTTGTCGACGGTGATGATCAGGCCCGGGCGCCGCGCGGCCGCCACCGCGACGATCTCCGGCGTCAGGCCGTAGCCAAACTCGAATCGGTTCGGCACCAGGTATTCGACGACCGCTCCCATGGCGGCCAGACCGCGCAGGCCGACCGCGCAGGCCGTCGCACCGTCGGCATCGTAGTCGGCGACGATGAGCAGACGCTCGCCGCGCTCGATCGCGTCGGCGAGTCGCGCGACCGCCGCATCGATGCCTTTGAGCCCCTGCCATGGCGGCAGGCCCCCGAGCTTGTTATCGAGCTCGACCGGTGAAGCGATGCCGCGGGCGGCGAACACGCGGGCCATGACCGGCGCGATCCCGGCGGCGGCCAGGACGGCGGCCGCCCCAGGCACGTCGCGGCGCGTAATCTGCATTCAGCGCGCTCCGGCGGCCAACAGGGTCGACAGGCGGGCGGGTGCGAGACGCTCGCGAAGGCGACTCGGCAGCGAACGGCGGCGCGGCATGAACGACAAAGCGCGCCCGCGGCCCGTGATGACGACGGCGACCTCGGTGATGTCTCGCGCCTCGAGCGCCGCGGCGAGCGGCGCCGCCCATTGCCGATCGAGCGCGGCGAGTGCCGCGCTCGCATCGTTCGCACCGATGTCCGGCAGCCAGACCATCGAGGGCAGCGCCGGTCTCGCGTCCTGCCACGCCGCGAGCGTCGGCGGCGCCCTGGCGGATGCAGCGCCGCAGGCTCGCGCGAGGTCGCCCTGCAGCGCGGCGTCGGTGTACAGCGATGCGATGCGCGGCCGCGCGCGCGCTTCTTCGTACTGTCCGCCGCCCGAGAGCCAGACGCCGTTGGCCGGAAGGCGTCCTGCGCGCTCGCGTGCCGCGTTCACCGGGTGCTCGAAGAGCAGCATTTGCATCTCGCTTTGCCAGCGCCGCCAGCGGGGCGCATCCGGGCCCTCGGGAAGCAACGGGAGTATCGGCGCCCCAAGCGCTTCGTCCGCCGGATGCGTGTCGATCTGCTGGACGCCCGCGACCTCGACCAGCCAGCGCGCCGGATCGGGGGCGAAGAAGCGCAGATCGTCGCTGGAAAAATGCGAGTTCAGTGTGGCCAGCAGGGCCGCAGCCTCATCGGAGGACAGGTCATCGACGATCGCGGCGAGTCGCGCGTCGTGCCGGCCCGCGAGCAGCGCGACCGGCTCGGCGAGCAACCAATAGGCGTTTCCGGGCTCGAGGCTCGCTGCCGCGGCCAGCAGCGGTGCGATCGGCCAATCGCGCTGCCTGGCGATGCCGAGCGCGGAACAGAGCGGGCCGATCGCGCCATCGCCCGCGACCGGCGGCGGCCCGGACGCCAGCAAGCGCGCGAGCGTGCTGCTCACCGCGTCCGGCACGCCAGGCGTGGCCTCCGCGAGGTCGAGCAGTCCGGGGACGACCAGCGTGAGTTGCATGCAGACAAGACGGACGGGCGCGTCGAGTGTAGCACGCGTTCCCGGCGAGGCCGGCGCCGGCCGGCGAGGCCGGAGGCGACGAACGCCGTCGGCCCCGCGTCGCGATCCGCCGGCGCAAAAAGGTCCGAAGTGTCTTGCCGCGGCAGGTCGGGGATGCGTCGCGGCGCGCCGATCCTATCGGGGTGCCGGCTCGATGTGCACCGGTCGCGTTGCCCGCGCAGCGGCGGCATCGGCCCGCGGCGCCCTAGGCGGCCGGCTTCGATGCACCCGTCCGGCGTCCGGCCCAAGGCAGCGTGACCTGTGCGCATTGTCCGGCACATCTCTTGCTCGAGAGATGCGTTGAAGCGTTATGCGGGCGGGACTCTTTGTATCCTACACACAAGTGGCTCAGGTTGTTGCGCAGGCCGGCGCGACTTACGCTCGCCACCAAGACCTCGACGGCGACGTCGCTGCTGTTTCTGGTCACCATACTGGCGATCGGGACGGCGGCGCTGCATTCGTTCCGCCAGCAGCTAGTGAACGTGATGGTCGCCGATCAGAACACCCTGGTCGTGCGTATCGCCGACAACCTGGACCAGAAGCTTCTTGCCTTGCAACGCGCGTTGACGGCCAGCGCGAGCGAGATCAGCACAGCGGATATCGCGTCGTCCGATGCCGCGCAGCACTATCTGGATACCAACACGGGGCTCTTCGCCACGGTCGACCGGTCGACGTTCCTGTTTACCGAGGACGGCATCGAACTCGCCGAGCGGCCCTATCGCGCCAACCGGCGCGGCAGCAATGCCTTGGAGCGCGCATACATCAGGGATACGATCAGCACGCGCAAGCCGGTGATCTCGCAGCCGTTCGTCACCAACGTCGGCGATTCGAACATGGTCCTGGTCGCGACCGCGCCGGTCTTTGCGCGCGACGGTCGCATGGTCGCCATCCTGACCGGAAGTCTCGGCCTCACCCGTCCGGGGATGCTCGGGGGAATCGCCAAGACGATTATCGGCCAGACCGGGTACCTGTACATCGTGACCGCGGACGGTCGGTTGATCATGCACCCTGATCGGACGCGCCTGTCACAGCGCGCCTTCGCGCCCCGGGCCAACGCGCTTTTCGAGCGCGCGCTCAAGGGATTCGAGGGCACCGATGAAACGGTGGACGCCGACGGTCGGGCGGCCATCGTCACCTACCGGCGGGTTCCGACATCGAACTGGATCGTCGCCGCCGTCTACCCGAAGGACGAGGCCTTCCTGGCGATCCAGGATCTGACTTGGCGCTTCCTCGAGCTGCTGCTGCTGGGTTGCGTCCTGGTGGTCGCATCGATCTGGGTTCTGACGCGCTATCTGATGCGGCCGCTCGTGCTCCTGACCGAGCATCTGAGGAATTACAGCGCTCACGCCGACAGAATCGCTCCGCTGACCGGACGCACCGGCAGCGGCGAGATTCGCGCGCTGCGCAACGCCTTCAACCGCCTTGCGGCGCGCCTGCATCAGCGCGAAGACGCCCTGATCGAGACGATGCAGAAATACCAGCTGATCACCGAAAACTCGACCGATCTGATCACCAAGCACACGCTGGACGGCACCATCGGTTATGCGTCCCCAGTCTCGGCCAGCATTCTCGGCATCACTCACACCGAATTGATCGGCCATTCGCTGTGCGAATTCGTCCATCCCGAAGACTTCGTCGCCGTCCGGAGCGCAGTCGCGGAAGCGGTGAAGACGAAGTCGCTGGAGACGGTGATGTATCGGGCGC
>JBOIGD010000309.1:0-5295 GCA_050742615.1 Casimicrobiaceae bacterium
AAATTCGGCGCCACCGCGCCCAAGTCGCTGCAGCAGGCGGTGCGCGACCACCAGGCCGACCTCGGCATCGCGCTCGACGGCGACGGCGACCGCCTGATGATGGTCGACGCCGAGGGCCGCCTTTACGACGGCGACCACCTGCTCTACGTGATCGCGCTCGATTACTGGCGGCGCGGCACCACGGCCGGCGGCGTCGTCGGCACGCTGATGAGCAACCTCGGCTTCGAGCAGGCGCTGGGCAAGCGCGGGATTCCGCTGCAGCGCACCGCCGTCGGCGACCGCTACGTGCTGGAGACGATGCAGGACAAGGGGTGGCTGCTTGGGGGCGAGAACTCGGGGCACATCATCTGCCTCGACAAGCACACCACCGGCGACGCGATCGTCGCCGCGCTGGCGGTCCTGCGCGCCCTGCGCGAGCAGCAGACGACGCTCGCCGCCGCGACGGCCGACGCCCCGCTGTTCCCGCAGCGGCTGATCAATGTGCCGATTCGCCGCGGCTTCGACTGGCGCGCGAGCGACGCGATCCGGCGCGCCGAAAACGAAGCGATGGCGACGCTCGACGGCTCCGGCCGGGTGCTGTTGCGTCCGTCCGGCACCGAGCCCGTCCTCCGAGTCATGGTCGAAGCGCGTGAGGCCGACGCCGCAGACCGGTGCGCGCGAGGCATCGCCGACGCCGTCGCCAAGGCAGCCGCCTGAGAACGGCGGACCGTGGCGTCGCGACGAGATTACCGACTTAGGCGCGGCGGCTTCGCCTTCTCAGCGCAGGCAGCAAGCCTGTAAGCAGGACGAGCAGCGTCGCCGCTGCGATTCCCGGCATCGACAGTGTTGGCACCGGCGCAATCGCAGTCGGCGGCGCCGGCGGCGCGAAGCCCCGCACTTCGATAACCTGGTTGGAGCTGCCATAGGTCGAAAAGAAAAAATCGCCGGTCAGGGGATCGATGGCCGCGCCTTCGGCGCCGTTGAGTCCCGCAATGAACGTTTGCCGCGATGCCAGCACCGGATTTCCGTTGCCGTCGATCTTGTAGGTCGCGACGGTGTTGTTCGAGTACTCCGAGACCACCATGCTCTGGCTGGGGAAGAGCTGCGAGCCCAGCGGAACGTAGGCGAAGCCCTCGGGGCCGCCGGGCAGCGTCACTTCGAGCGTCGCGCCGGTGAGGTCGAAAGTGCCAAGGCCGTCCGCAGCCAGCGTTACGGTGTAGAACTCACCTCCCGACCAGCTCGATACCTTGAACTCGCCGGCGCCGTTGTAGCCGGGCGGAACGAAATTCAGTGCTCCGGTGGAAACCGGAATGCCGAGCGGACCCAGCGCAACGGTTTTGCTGTCGCTGGCGGACGCGGGCTTTACCTCGCCCACGTTGTTGATGCTGTACTCGGAGTAGAACAGCACGCCGCCAGGGCCGTAAGCCACGCCGCCGTCGTTGTTGGTGCCGAATCCGAGGGCTGTCACAGCCCCCAGCGCGACGATGTGATTGCCCGCCCCGCGGATCACCGGCACCGAATAGAACAGGCCCGCGGAGTTGTTGGCGCTCCCGCCGAGCAGGATCGTGTTGGGGTCGCCCGCCTTGAACGTCAACCCGCCGTTGTTGGTCGGTACGCCCGCTACCGACCCGAGGTTGGTGATCGAATAGACTCCCGCGTAGAACGGGTCGACGGTTTGCGCCGACGCGAGCGGCGTCGCGCACGCGACGAGCAACGCGCTCAGGCACCGTATGGTTTTCATGGGTCCCTCCCCGAGGACGCGCTCATCCTAGCCACGTTGCCGACCGGGCGCAACCGCCGGTGGCGGGTTGCTCGCCGCTCATGGTTGCATCGGCCGCCGACGGGCTGCCGCGCCAACTCGGCTCCCTTGCGACGTCGCCTTTGCTTAGCAGCGGGAACAATAACGGGGCGGCAACGCGTCCGTATAATCGCCGCATGGCCGCGCTGATCCAGCACGCGACGGAAACGGCGGTGCCCGATCGATTCGCCGCCCGCATCGCGCAGGCGGCGGGTGGTTACGCGCCCGCCGAACGCGCGGCGATCGCCGCCGCATTCGAGCTCGCGCGCAAGCGCTACGGCGCTGCCGTCACCTCGGAAGGCGAGCCCTGGCTCGCGCGCGCGACCGGCGCCGCGGCGATCGTGGCCGAGCTCAAGCTCGACGCCGAATCGGTGCGCGCCGCGCTGCTGCTCGGCGTTCCGGACGTCGAAGGCTTCGACGAGCGGGCGTTCGCCGCCGAAGCCGGCGAGGAAGTGGCGCGCCTCGCCATCGGCGTCGCGCGGATGAGCGCGATCCGCGCCGCGCCCGCCGGCGAGGGCGGCGTGCGCAAGGAAGCGCGCGAAGCGCAGGCCGAGAACCTGCGCAAGATGCTGCTGGCGATGGTCGAGGACATCCGCGTCGTGCTGGTGAAGCTCGCCGAGCGCACGCAGGCGATGCGCTTCCACGTCGCTTCGGCCGGCGATGCGCCGGGCGCTTCAGGCGCGGCGGCGGGGCGGGACTCGGTACGCGCCTCCCAGGCGCGCGAGACGCACGACCTGTTCGCGCCGCTCGCCAACCGCCTCGGTGTCTGGCAGCTCAAGTTGGAGCTCGAGGACCTCGCGCTGCGCGCGCTCGAGCCCGAGGCCTATCGCAGGATCACCGCCGCGCTGAACGAGCGCCGCGTCGATCGCCAGCGCCATGTCGAGGAGGCGGCTGTGGTGATCCGGCGCGAGCTGGCCGCCGCCGGAGTCAAGGCCGACGTCACCGGCCGTCCGAAGCACATCACCAGCATCTGGAACAAGATGCGCCGCAAGCACGTCGGCATCGACGCGCTGTATGACATCCGTGCGGTGCGCATCCTGGTCGACGACGTCAAGGATTGCTATACCGCGCTCGGCGTCGTGCACAACCTGTGGGCGCCGCTGCCGCAGGAGTTCGACGACTACATCGCCAAGCCCAAGTCGAATCGCTACCGCTCGCTGCACACCGCCGTGATCGGCGCCGACGGCAAGCCGCTGGAAGTGCAGATCCGCACGCACGAGATGCACCGGCACTCGGAGTACGGCGTCGCCGCGCACTGGCGTTACAAGGAGGGCGGCGGCAGTGGGCGCGACCCGGGCTACGACGAAAAGATCGCATGGCTGCGGCAGGTTCTCGACTGGAAGGAAGCGGTGGCCGACACCGGCGAATGGCTGCAGCAGTTCAAGTCGGCGCTTTTCACCGACACGATCTACGTGCTGACGCCGCAAGGCAGGGTCGTCGACCTGCCGCGCGGCGCGACGCCGGTCGACTTCGCCTACGCGGTGCACACCAGCCTCGGCCACCGCTGCCGCGGCGCGCGCGTCGACGGCGCGATGGTGCCGCTCAACTACTCGCTGCAGAACGGGCAGCGGATCGAGATCGTCGCAGCCAAGCAGGGCGGCCCTTCGCTCGACTGGCTGAACGCCGACCTGGGCTACGTGCAGAGCCACCGCGCGCGGGCCAAGGTCCGGCAATGGTTCAAGGCGCAGCAGCTCGAGGCGACGATCGCGCAGGGCCGCGAGGCGGTCGACCGCGAATTGCATCGCGCGGGGAGGACGGCACTCAAGCTCGAGGCGCTGGCCGCGCAGGCGGGCTTCGCCAAGCTCGACGAATTCTTCGCCGCGGTCGCGCGCGCCGAGCTCAACACGCGCGCGCTGCAGCAGGCGATCCAGGCGCTCGCCAAGCCGGGCGAGGTCGCGCCGCCGGCCGGCGACGAGGAAGCGGTCGTCGCGCGCGCGAGCAAATCGGCCGGCGCCGGCAGCGGCATCCTGATCGTCGGAGTCGACCGGCTGCTGACCGGGCTCGCGCGCTGCTGCAAGCCGGCGCCGCCCGATCCGATCGTCGGCTTCGTCACGCGCGGCAAGGGCATTTCGATCCACCGCCGCAACTGCAGCAATATCGCGCGGATGCAGGAAAAGCAGCCGGAGCGGCTGATCACCGCGGAATGGGGCACGCCGCGCGACGAGGTGTTTTCGGTCGATGTCGTCGTCGAGGCGATGGACCGCCAGGCGCTGCTGCGCGACGTGAGCGAAGTTTTTTCGCGCGAGAAGATCAACGTCACCGCGGTCAAGACGCTGTCGCGCAACCTTCAGGCCAAGATGTCGTTCACCCTGGAGGTGAAGAGCCTCGCGCAGCTGAAGCACGCGCTGGGGCTGGTGCAGGACGTGCCCGGGGTGCTGTCGGCCGGACGCCGCTAGACCGGGTCGTTGCCGCGCTGGGTCGCGGTCCGCCGTCATCCCGGCGAAGGCCGGGATCCAAGTCGCGGGCCGCGCGGCGACCCCCGCTCGGGCCGCGGCCCGGCACTAGGACAACAGTTGGCTGCCGTGACGAGCTCGGTCCAACAATCTTATGAATCAATCATCTATGAGCGGATAGCTTCCCTCTATCGCGACGATGTATTTTGCCCATTTGAACTGCGGGCCTTGGCCGCCCATAATGCCATTGTGCAGCGCACAAATCGTGCGCTTGCCGCTAGCCCTCACGAGGGGCGAAGGAGCAATGGCAATGGAAACAAAAGGGTATGACGCGCGAGACCGAAGCCTGGTCGGTACGCTGGCCGGTTTGACCCACGGTATCCTCAGCCGCGCTGCTGCAGCGCACGACGATAACGATCGGTCTGCCGCCGGGGAAGCCACGCCGCGTCGCGGCTTGCTCGATTGGCTCGACACGTGGTTCTGGGAGCAGGAGCTCAAGAGCCGCGAGGAATTCCTCGCGCAGTCGGCCGACGTGGTCGAGCTCGAGCAGCGGATCCGCTGGCTCGAACGCGGGCGCAACTAGCGCGGACGCCGCTTCGCGCCGGCCGCGGCAATCGAAAGACCGCGGGCCGGCGACACGGCGAATCAGCCTCCGTCGGCTGGCCTGTCCGGAAGGCTCCCGCGCCGCTAGACCAGCCCTTCCAGCAGTTGCACGTCGACCGGCTCGCCGGCCGCGACGTTGCCGGTGTCGCTGTCGAGGATGATGAAGCAGTTCGCCTGCGACATCGACGAGAGAATGCCCGAGCCCTGGTCGCCGGTGGTGCGCACCGTCCAGCCGCGGGCGCCGTCCGGCGAGAGGATGCCGCGCTGGAACTCGGTGCGGCCCGGCGCCTTGCGGATCGGCGCCGACAGCGGCACGCGGAACGTCGGCAGCGGCGCGACCTGGCGCTCGCCCTGCAGGATGCGCAGCGCGTCGCGCACGCACTGGTAGAAGGTCACCATCACCGACACCGGATTGCCCGGCAGCCCGAAGAAATGCGCGGCGCCGATCCTGCCGTAGGCGAGCGGCCGCCCCGGCTTCATCGCGATCTTCCAGAACAGCACTTCGCCCAGCTTGTCCATCAG
>JBOIGD010000310.1:0-3662 GCA_050742615.1 Casimicrobiaceae bacterium
GGCCGATCCAGTCGCGGTAAAGCGGCAGAATCCTGCACTTTTCGCCGCGCGGCAGGGCGTCGAACAGCGTGCTTCGATACAGCGCGATGTTGCCGAAAGTAAGCCGCGCCCCCGCGGTGAGCGACACCCGCCCGCCAGTCAGTCCGAAGTCGCCGTCGCGATGGTAGTCGGGGTTAGGCACCATCACCATGTGCGCGTGCGGCGGCTTGCGCGAGGCCCTCATCGCCGCCACGCGCGGCAGCAGCGACGCGTAGTCGTACGCGGTGTGGATGTCGCCGCTGACGACCAGGCTGACGTCGCGATCGAGCAGCGGCAGCGCGCCGGCGATGCCGCCGGCGACCTCGAGCGGCTCGGCTTCGCGCGAATAGCGGATCGTCGCGCCGAACGCGCGCCCATCGCCGCACGAGGCCTCGATCGCCGCACCGAGGTGCGAGACATTGATCACCAGCTTGGCGAAGCCCGCCGCGACCAGGCGCTCGATCTGCCAGACGATCAGCGGCCTGCCCGCGACACGCAGCAGCGGCTTGGGCGTCGTGTCGGAAAGCGGGCGCATGCGCTCGCCGCGGCCGGCGGCGAGGATCATCGCCGTCGGCGCCGTGGCATCGGCGTTCGGGTGCGCCGCGTTCATCAGAACGTGTACCCGGCGACCGGCTGCTTCGCCTCGAGCTCGTCCAGCAATTGCAGCAGCGGCCCGAGCGCGCGATAGCGCTCGCAGGCGCGGCGCAGATAGCCGATGACCCGCGGCATGTCGGCGAGGTAGGCGCGCTTGCCGTCGCGATGCGCGAGCCGGGCGAAGATGCCCAGAACCTTGAGCTGGCGCTGCACGCCCATCCACTCGAAGTCGCGCCAGAAGTCGCCGAAGTCGCCGGCGACCGGCAGGCCCGCGGCGCGCGCGCGCTCCCAGTAGCGCACCGCCCAGTCGAGCTCCTGCTCCTCGCTCCAGCCGATGTACGCGTCGCGCAGCAGCGACACCAGATCGTAGCTGATCGGACCGTAGACCGCGTCCTGGAAATCGAGCACACCGGGATTCGGTTGCGCGACCATCAGGTTGCGCGAGTGATAGTCGCGATGCACGTATACGTGCGGCTGCGCGAGATTGTTGTCGAGAATCCGGCGGAATGCCGCGTCCAGCGTGGCGCGCTGCGCGGCGCCGAGCGCCAGCCCCAAGTGCCTGCCGACGTACCAGTCGGGAAAAAGCGCGAGCTCTCGCGCGAGCATCGCCTCGTCGTAGCGCGGCAGCACCGATTCGCGGCTCGCGAGCTGCCAGGCGATCAGCGCGCCGCAGGCATCGCGATACAGCTCCGGCGCCGTCGCCTCGTCGAGCGCGTCGCGGTAGGTGCGCGTACCGAGGTCGGACAGCAGCAGGAAGCCGGCGGAGAGGTCTTGCGCGTGCACGGTCGGCGCATGCACGCCTGCCGCGGCGAGCAATGCCGCGACGGCGACGTACGGAGAGCAGCTCTCCTGCGGCGGCGGCGCATCCATCGCGATCAAGGTGCGTGCACGGTCGCCGCCGGGCGGCTTCGCGTCACTGTCGAGCGTGACGCGGAAATAGCGGCGGAAACTCGCATCGGAAGATGCCGGTGCGATCGAGCGCATCGGTTCCGGCAGCACTCGCTCGAGCCACGCGCGCAGCATGTCCAGGCGGGCATCGGAGCTCATGCGGGGGATTCCGGCGGGGAGGCGGGTAGAATGGGCGCATTTTAGCATCCGAAGATCGCCGATTCGAATGCGTTGCCGCGCCGCTGTCGCCGGATTTGCCCTGTTGTCGCTCGCGTTCGCGAGTTGGTCGACAGCGCAGACATCGTCCGGCGCCGCTTCCGCTTCGCCGCCGCCGCGGCTCAAGTCTTCGCCCGTCCTGGAACCGCCGCCTCCGAAGGCGCTGCGCCTTGGGCCCGGATCGAATCCCGCCGCGCCCGAGCGCGAGCCGATCTTCCTGCGCGCCGACAAGCTCGAGGGCGAAAGCCAGCAGTGGATCGAAGCGTCGGGCAATGCGGAATTGCGCGCGCGCCGGCAAACCGTGCTGGCCGACTGGCTGCGCTACGACATTCCGACCGACCAGTTCTGGGCGAAGGGCAACGTCGTCCTGCGCCGCGGCATCGACTGGATCACCGGTCCGGAGGCGAAATTCAAGCGCAGCGACGAGACCGGCGTCTTCAGCTCGCCCGAGTTCCACATCGGCGAGAATGCGTCGCGCGGAGACGCCCGGGAGCTCGACTTTCTCGGCGAGAACAAGTACGAGATCAAGGACGTCCGCTATACGACCTGCGTCGCCGGCAACGACGACTGGTACCTGACCTCGTCCAGCGTCGACGTCGACCGCTCACGCCTGGTCGGCACGGCGCGCAATGCGACGATACTGTTCAAGAACGTGCCGATCCTGTACTCGCCGTTCATCGATTTTCCGCTGTCCAACGAGCGCAAGTCCGGGTTCCTGGCGCCGGTGTTCGGCTCGACCAGCAGTCGCGGCGTCGAGATGAGTCTGCCGTACTACTTCAACCTGGCGCCGAACTACGATGCGACGCTGACGCCGCGCCTGATGACACGCCGCGGATTGCAGCTCAACGGCCAGTTCCGCTATCTGTTTCCCGACGTGGTCGGCGAAGCCGACGCCGAGATACTTCCCGACCGCATCACCAACACCAACCGCTACGGCCTGACCTGGAAGCACAATCAGGCGATCAGCCAGATTCCCGGGCTCGCGGCCTACGTTAACGTGCAGAAGGTCTCGGACGATGCGTATTTCACCGATCTGTCCGACCGGCTGATCGTCACTTCGCAGCAGACGTTGCCGCGCGAGGCCGGGCTTTCGTACTCCCGCGGGCCGTTTTCGATCCTCGCGCGCGTGCAGGCGTTCCAGACGCTGCAGGACCCGAACAACCCGATCACGCCGCCGTACTTTCGCGAGCCGCAGCTCCTGGTGACGATGAACCCGGTCGAGTGGCACGACATCGATTTCGCGGCCAATGCCGAATACGTGCGCTTCCGCCAGCCGGCGCTGCTCAACGCCGAGCGCTCGGTGCTGTACCCGACGGCGACCTGGACCACGCGCGGCAACGCCTGGTTCGTTACCGCGCGCGCCGGGCTGCACCTGAGCCACTACGACTTCGCCGACGACAGCCCGGTCGCGGAGAAGCACCTCAATCGCGCGGTACCGATCACCAGCCTCGACAGCGGCCTGGTCTTCGAGCGCGAGACGAACCTGTTCGGCCACGACTACACGCAGACGCTCGAGCCGCGTGCCTTCTACGTCTACATACCGTACCGGCGGCAGGACCAGATTCCGCCGTTCGACACAGCGATCGACGACTTCAATTTTTCACAGCTGTTCACCGAGAACCGCTATCTGGGCAGCGACCGCATCGGCGACGCCAATCAGCTCACGTTCGCGGTGACCTCGCGGCTGCTCGATCCGGCGACCGGCGACGAGCGGGGACGCTTTGCGATCGGCCAGCGCTATTATTTCGAGAGCCAGCGGGTGACGCTGACCGAGGCGCCGCGCGCCGCCAACACATCCGACCTGCTGCTGTCGGGCGAGGGCAGGCTTTCCGACTACTGGTCGGCGGCGGGTACGCTGCAGTACAACCTCAATCATCCGCAGACCGAGCTGTTCGACATCGGCGTGCGCTGGCAGCCGGCGGCGGGCAAGGTGCTCAATGCGAGCT